>NZ_PDYL01000005.1:0-191060 GCF_002743035.1 Sporosarcina sp. P12(2017) | reverse complement strand
CGTCCCAGTGTGAGTTGGCACAGCGTCCAATTGTGGGTCGGCAAGCGTCTCACGTTGGTTGGGGGCCGCGTCCCATTTTGGGTCAGCCGGTATCTCACTTGGTTTATAGACTGATGGCAGCTTTTCATAATCGATTCGATACCATTTCGTGTTGTCGATTTTCATCTTGTTGTGCTTTGAAGTGGAAATCAAATATCCCTTTCGTTCCAAGTCGTACGTAATCCGTTTGATCGTGTTGAGTGACCAAAACGGAAATTCTTCGATCCAGTCGTCGTATGTATTGAACACCCATTTGTGACCGTCTCGAATGTTTTTTGAAATGTTCAAGCGGTAGTGAAGTTGCTGCAGGAATAGCGCAGCGTTTAATCCGAGTTTCATTGCGAGTGAAGGTAATAGTGGAATTGGGTCTTCGTTAATTAATAGTTTCATATCGTTGTCCCCCTAGAGTTTAGTGTGAGTGGAGTACTCATTTTGTACTTCTCATCCTTCATATAGAGAGTTTTCTTGAAAAGGATACTTCTATTTTGAAAGGAGGTAAAAGGTCACACATTGCACTTACAACTAAGTGTTGAGAATGTTCTGAAGAGCAACTATTTTAATTTCTATATACAAGTAGAGCGATGCGCTGAAAATGATAAAATTCTTGTAAATCAGACTACACATGCTCGTCTACTAAGCGGGATCCTCTTTCAAACGGCTCTTTGTTGTAAATCGAATTGTAGTGTACATTCATCCCTTAATTTTCATTTGAATTAACCGATAAAAGCATAAAGAGTATTCATAGTAATTAGGCTTGGAGTATGCCAATACATACGAAACGTATAAAGACTATGAATGAAAACAGGAGGGGTTTGCTTGAAGAAAAAAAGTAAGACTGGAAAAATAACGATACTACTGTCTATGTTGTGTTTAGTAGTGTTGGTTTCAGTCGGTAGTGTAAATGCAGCAATTAGTTCAACGTTGTCCACAGAGAAAAAGCCGTATCAATATGATTTTTTCTCTGATGCTTCGTTAAAATATAATGGTTTTAGCGGTGCGAAAAAGCTAGCGATCACTTTTGATAAATCGATTAAAACTGCTTCAGGTGCTTTTGATGGAAAAGTGGCTGTGTATCAAAAACAAGGAAATGCTTGGGTTGCACTGCCGTTAGTTGAGAGTATTACCCCGAGCAACAAGAATTTCATGGTTACATTCAAGAATTTAGAGTTCATTGACGCATCTAAAGGACTGGATTTAGAACTGCGGGTAGAAAAAGAGACATTTTATTTTGATCAGACATCAGAATATGTATTCCCATTCAAAGTCTATGATGTATTACCGAGTTTTCATTCTGTTTTTGCTACTACTAGTAACATGAAATTAATTAATGAAAACATATTCAAAACGAATGCACCGCGTGATGTAAAGCTATATTTACCGAAATTGTATGTAAATAAGATTGAAACAATTCATCGTGCGGATGGAATGGTACAAGATCTTAAAAGTTCTCATTTAACAAATATCGATATTCTAACAGATGAGGAAGCGACTCGTCTGAAAGTAGATTTCAATGGAGATGCGCAACATCATCGTGATTTGGATAGAAGAACGGATCTCAAAGGTTTCTCAATGGGACAGGCTGGAATTGATGCGACAGTCTGCGATAAGCAAACTGGGGCAGGTGGTCAAGTCGCGGATGATTGTGATCGAGTGGTGGATGATTTTACATTAACCGCATTTGATTTACATGGTCGTAGGTTGGCTGAGCGTACTTTCAAAGTAAAGGTCAACCCGTCCAAGAGCGATACACCGTCTAAGAATGATATATTGAAAAACGATTACATAAAGGCGCCAGATAAAGCGTTTGGTCAGGTGAAAAGTTTATATGATCTGACTGCAGACCCTAAATTATCTAAAACAGTCTTTGAGCAGCTCCCCGTACGTGAATACGATCGTATTGGTGTGATGTATTCTCTGGGCCGCTCAATTAAGGTTAAGAATGAAGAGCAGCTACGAATGGCGATTGCACATTCGGACTTCACATCCATTACTTTAGGAGATCATCCCATTGTGTTAAGCAGTCCGTTACGCATCGAAAAGAATATGTCACTTTTTAATGGGAAAATTAAAGGAGATATTATATTAGGTGACGGTTCTCGAAATAATATGTTTCGTTTAAAGAACGTAGATATTGAAGGGGAGCTTGAGATACATGCTGGAGTTGAAGGAACAGTCATACTAGATAGCTCTTCTGCTCAGTCTACAGTTATTAGAAGTGGTGGTATTCATTCGATTCATATGAATGATTATTCATCTGTCCAGGGCATTACGATGAGAAACACGTCTCCTGTAAGACTGGTTACTACTTATACCGATCGTAATAACTACGGTACACTCATTGAAATGACGATTGATTCGGAGCAGGAAATCGTGTTGGAAGGTTCTTTAGAGGAATTAAAATTGAATGTTACGGAAGGGTTGAATAGAAAAATCATTGTAAAAGATGGTATTGATCAAGTTACTCGGCATGCGGACTCCTCAGGTCACTTGATGGTTACACGCGGAACTAGGGTGTCATTGCCTAATCCGTTACCTCTGGAATGGACTACTAGTGATCTATCTTCTGAAGACAGTGGATATACGGAAGTTGTAAGAAACGCAGGGCTTATGGAAAACACCATGACAGTTTGGAATAATGGCCAAGCTCTAGATATAAAGAAGTTTGGATTTCCAGAAGGATTACGCTTTGACATAGAGTCAGAGGATGAATCAATATTTGGCGGAAGTACAAAAATACAATTTGAAGATGAAAAACTGCGTATTATTGGTGAGACATTATCTGAGGAAGACGTTATAACACATGAAGTACGATTATCAGCAATTCAAGGTTCTAGTAAATACATGATAAAAATTCAAGTAACCATCTTACAGAATTAGTTTGAGAAAGTAGAGGGAATAATATGAGCAGAATGAAACTAATTGTACCTATCTTTTCCATTGTCATGTTCATCCTGTACATAACGGGTGCTTCCGAAGCACAAGCTTATGGTGCGTTCAATCATGAACAAGTAACGGATGTAGGAGAAGAACATTTCATGGTTTTGAAGGAGGATGGTTCTGTCTGGGCTTGGGGAGATAACTCCTTTGGACAAGTGGGGATAGGGGGTACAGATACCCCTTCCGCTGTGAAAAAAGCGGACGGTAACCGGCTGCTCAATATACGTGCGATAGCGGCTGGTGGAAAGCATTCCGTTGCATTAGATGAGTCAGGACACGTTTGGACGTGGGGAAATAATGAATACGGTCAGTTGGGACACCCGGCGACTCTAGTTGGTCCTTATCCCTTGAAGGTTACCAAAGCAGACGGTGAGGATTTGGATCATATTGTGGCCATTGCAGCAGGCACACATCACACGTTAGCTGTTGATAAGAATGGACATGTCTGGGCGTGGGGACAGAATTACTATGGACAGCTTGGTAATCCAATCGGTTCAGAAACATTTTTGAAACATGAAGTGCCCGTAGAGATACGTGGAGTGGACGATGTAATTGCCGTTGCTGGAGGGAAAGAACATTCTGTCGCCTTAAAGCGTGATGGTACGGTATCAGCATGGGGACGTAACACATTCGGACAACTGGGTATTGGTGAAACTGTTGATGTCAATAGCTCACCCCAGGCGATTCCTGGACTTTCAAATATCATGGAGATTTCTGCAGGAGATTATCACACATTGGCTTTAAAACAAGATCGTACAGGTGTCTGGGCATGGGGAATAAATGATCTGGGTCAACTGGGGAATGGCGGACGAGAAATGAGGTTATCACCGATTCAAGTAGAGGGAATGAATCATGCTTCTTCCATTTCTGCCGGTGCTAATCATTCTGCTGTGATACGAGAAGACGGGTCTGTGTGGATTTGGGGAAGACACACGTCGGGTCTTCAAACAGTGAGAACCACTCCTATTTTGGTGAAAGGGGTGAAAGACGCAATCAGTATTGGCAGTGGAGGGAATTCTACTGACAGTTATACATTGGCGGTCAATGTAGATGGTTCGGTTTGGCGTTGGGATAAAAAGTCTTCTGATAGCACAACGAAATTACCTATATTCCAGAAAGTTTCTGGAATAGACCAGGTGATGAAACTGGATGAATATCCATTCGTTCAAGGCAATCAGGTGCTGTTTAGATATGATGGATTTGCATCTGAAGTACAACTCACGGGAACTTTTAACAATAATATAGACCTTCCATTAAAACAAGTATCGACCAATAGATGGGAACTTCAAGTGGAATTACCTCCAGGGGAATTTCATTATGGCTTCAGGGTGAACAATGAATGGACAGTGGATCCATTGAATCGCGAAAAAACTATTGATTCATTTGGTCGAGTATTTAGTGTCCTGCGTGTCGCGCCGTATGCGTCGGAAACGCCTTTGATTGATAATAAAGATGTAACATTCACTTACAGTAGTTATGATTCGATCGGTAAGTTAGAATTAGGAGCTAAAACGAAGAGTGTGGCGGTGACTGGGAACTTTGGTACTAACAATCATTGGACAGAAATACCGATGGTTAAACAACGGAATAACGTATGGGTATTGACAAAGACGCTGGAACCAGGGGATTATAATTATTCGTTTATAGTGAGAGATGACAACAGTGGTGTGCGGACAGAAAAGCGTAATGATCCATTGAATCCCAATCTGCAAACAGACGTTTTACAAGGCGTGACGAGAAATACTTTCACTATTACTGAAAAGGTACTGACGAAAATACCTATCACGGATATTACGTTAAATAAAGGGCCGGATTTAGATATGATCGTTGGTGAACAAGTCCAACTAATGCCTCGCATTACACCGTCAAATGCAACAAATCAAAATGTGATCTGGACATCTAGTAAACCTTCTATAGTGAGCGTTGTGGGTGGTAAGCTAACAGCCCACAGTCAAGGAACTGCTGCTATTATTGTGAATACAGTAGACGGTAGCGGTAAATTAGCGGTACTTACAGTGGAAGTCAAAAGACAAGGTCCTGCAATATCTTATCCGCGTGTCGGCTATGATACACGTGATGCAAAATTTGATGTAGAACCGACTAAGCCTTGGTTTATTAAATTCGGTAAAGAGTTCGATATGACTTCTGTTCATAGCGATAATGTATATGTGTTGAATGAATCAGGAGTAAAGATGCCAATAGGCTTTCAATCATCTAGGGACGGATTGACACTTGAAGTACGTCTGCAAAGTGGAACAGTTTACGAACGTGGCGCCATGTATTATTTATTTGTAGAGTCTACAATTAAAGAGAAGTATGGAAGTGCCACCTTGAAAGAACCTGTGCAAATGCGTTTTCAAATCAAATTATAAAGGTAAGGACAAAAGGAGATTCCAACATATTTGTTGGAATCTCCTTTCGCTTATTTTACGTAAAATGATTTTTTTACAGGTTGCGTTAAGAAACTGTTTTGGGTAGTATGTCCTTTTGTTTCCTTATCAACCCATAACTTATAGGCTTTGTTACGTGCGTAAGGTGTAACTGGCGCAACTTTTACTGTTTTGCCATCGGGACTGATTGTGATACGGGTGGGGACAATTGCGCCAGTAGCATTCTCGGTCACACGTATTGTTTCATTTATTAAAGAATCTTGATTGACTCGTGCATTAAACGTTACTGCCCATACTTTATGTGGATCCACTTCAATTAATGAACTGTTCCATTCTATTACAGGTTTGGCAGGTAGATACTCAATGGAACTAATAATTTTATTCGAAATATTCACAGCGTAAAGTAAATTATTTTTAACTTTTATAGTCTCATTACTGTCATAAATGTTCCAAGTAGGATGGATGTCCACTAGTAACTCTTTGTCTTCATATCCATTTAAAGAAGGATCATTGGAGCTTTTAATGTAATGTATGGACGTATCATCTGTCTTATATCGTATCAAACCATTTGAAGTAATTGTGTATTTATTTTCAAATCCTTTAATTATAGGTTGAACAGTAGCGTCCACGAGAGCATAGATGCCCGGTTCGGTAGCGAGACCTATCACTCTACCATCCATAGTGCGACTAGGTACTGTGAATGCATAAAGTACTCCGTTTACTCGACTAAGTCTAACTAGCACTTTAGTTATGGACGCATTTTGTTCAATTTCAATAGGTTGTACAAAGCGCTTTGTATAATCAGTTGTTAACTCCACTATATTGGAGATGTTGATCAACCATGGCTGGTCGGTAGGTTGTAGTATATCTCCTCTAGACAATTTTCGTATTGATAGATTGCTGTCGGTATTCACTTGTGCTGTCAAAGCAGACATGTGAATCATCAGGTCGTCAGTTAGGTAGCTGACACCTTGACTGTTAGCAAGTAGTTTCTCCTGAGCAGATAATTCAAGTGGTAGTGAACTGCTATCTGTTTTGAGTGTGATGTTTTTATTGAATGATTGTTTCCAAAAAGCTGAGGAAACATTTGCTATCTTAATAGTGACTGTATATTCCGTACTGTAACCATCAGCTAGAGGATTCTCATCGGTTATTTTGTATATTTTTGTATGAAGATCTTCGCTGAAATCTACTTCACTACTATTACTTTGTTGAACTACGCCTTCTACTTTAACTATAGGGTTTTTCTCTCCATCGGTTGCGACAGTAAATATAGGAATGAGTTTGGAAAGATCGGTATTAGCCGGAACGGTGAGCTGGATGGTTTTTCTCATATGATCAATAACCGGCTTTGTGTCAATTCCTTTGATTGTAAAAGATGACATATAGAATGGCTTGATTATTGCATCTGGATGATTGTAAATATCGACAGGCTCGGAATGGACGCTTTCCATTCCGTTTACAGTTTGTGTGACAGTATAGCCTAGACCGGCCGGCACTTTTTCGAATAACATCGTCTGATTAGTAATAGAAGATATTTTCTTCAAAACTACGCCATTCATATCGTAAAGAGTAACCTCTCTATTAATTACTGTTTGCGCCTGTCCTTTAAAGATATCATTTACTTTAATCGTATTAGGTTCATTACCACGCTCAGGTGTAGGCGGTTTAGGCGTCACTGTAATTACACGTTTTTTTTCTGTTGCTTCTTTTCCACGAACGGCAGTGGCGTTGTACACTAATGTGTAGGTGCCTGGATATAATATATCGAAGTTTGGATAGATGGGACTAGTAAGCGTAACTTCATTACCATCTTCTACGCTCATGCGTTTGACTGTTATTTCACCATCTATATAATCTTTAGCTACTGCACCAGGCTCTTTAAATACCAGTTTATTTGTATTCCATTCAAAATATTGCTTTTGACCATCTGGTATTTTCTTATCAAAAACAATGGAGATCTTTTCAGGACCTTCCAAGGTAATGTGTGGTTTATCAGTATCTACAATTTCTACCAGGTTAGAGGGTTTACTCTTATATCCTTTTACCTCTTGTATGACAAAGTAAAAACCGATCTCTTTTTCCGTGAAAACTGCTGTTGTTTCTGTCGAAGAAATAGTTATTGGATTTGGTTTACCCGGTTCATTTGGTACTTTACTACTTACTTCTAACAGTCTTTCTAATTCTATTTTACTTAGGTCTCCATCCACACTTCGTGCATTACAATCTGTTATGCATTTATAGAGAGTGACATTTGTTTCGAGGTTGGAATTATTGGAGTAAATATTCTTTACGCCCACTTCACCTAAACCTTTAAAATTTGCTAGGCTACCAATAGCGATCACTGCAGCAGGACGGACTATGATTTCCCGTTCGATGGTTGGCGATATATTCCCTTCTTTATCTGTGGCGGTATACTTAACAATGTAATTTCCCGGTATACTCGTATTCACTTCGTCAGAACCTTCGATATCAATGTGAATCTCATTAGGGCTTGTCGTATTATCAGATACTAAAACTCCATACTCATGGTAAGGTTCGTCTAAAGAAAGTTCTATTACTGGTGCTCCTTTTAATTTGATTTTAGGGGGCGTGTCATCTTTTATAGTGAATTTATTGGATTCTTTACTTTCTTCTCCGTTGACTATTTGCGTCACATAATAACCTTCACCTACGGGAACATTTGTGAATTCTATTGGATCTAGGAAAGGGAATTTTACATATTTAGTTCTTTTAAAATTAGCTTCCTTATTGTATAGCGTGATTTCAGTTAGTTCATTTTCGAACTTTTGCAAATTAGTAGGACTTACTGGTATTTTTCCGTATATACCTTTTCCATTTGCATCGGTATGACAGTCAGTATCACAACTTTCAAGTGATACTGTTTTTGGTAGAACTGTAACTTCTCGATTTGCAGTTGCTGTTTTCCCATGATCGTTTGTAACGGAATACGTAATATTGAATTTACCAGGTGTAGATGTGTCAAGAGTTCTGGGGATCTGAATCACTCTATCTGTTATATCTACGTCAGGAAAATCTATTGCTCTATATCCGGGATCTCTAAAAGTATTCCCCGAAATAGTTTCACTGTTCTCTGGAATGGGGGTCAGTATAATCTCAGGGACTCCACCATTTTTTATAGTTGTGCTTATATCAGACAAGCGAGGACCACTTATACCGTTTTCTTCTTGATAAATAATATATGTACCATCTCGTAGATTTTTAAACTCACATAATTCTGAAGGGTTGACATCACATTGTTGTTGGAAGGCGGAGCCCAAATACAAGAATACTTTATTTTTCTCTTTAACATTTTGAACATGAATAATACCTTGATTATTTTGGGGCCCCGAATCATTGCCTACAATTTCTGCAGTAACCATTTCTGGCCGAATCGTGATTTCATTAGAATCTATACTTTGAACATTATTCACAGTGAATCTAGCTGTATATTTTCCAGCAGGTAAACCAGCCTGAGATGTATATTTAGTAGAATCCAATTTAGTAATATACTCTTTCTTCGGAGTGACTGAATGATTCGTTAATGTAATCGTGGCATCGATACTGCCATTGGTTGCTGAAATAGTACGCGGTTCTTGTGAGTTCACGGTTAATATCGGAGCAGCGGGTTTTGTAGAACTCCCATCCGCAGCTGTAACATGTATAGGTAAAGGGATTGCAGAGAACACAAGTAGGAAAATCAGTAACAGATTAGTTAGCCGTTTCTTTAATAGGTTGTTGGTCTAACAGTTCATACGCTAGGTCCTCCAATATTGATTCGTTCGCATCGTATGCTCGTACGTTTAAGATATCCCCGATATGTTGACTCAGTAAAACAAATGAATATTGATTAATTCCTGTACGATGCATAGCGTGTGTGATCCCTGCTGCATCTGTTAGTTCTATTTTCTTTACTTCTGGTTTTGTTTGTATAATCACATTCATTCCTAAAGGCAGAGGTTTTGCAGTGATAGATTTATATGCTGCACCTTCGTACTTGAATTTCAAAATCGTATCTTTAGATAAACGAATATTTTGGTCTTTAGATCGTAATTTACTGAGGATTACTAGTGAATACTGTACATTCGGCTTATACAATTTAGTAGGTTTTACTTCAATAATTTTCCCGTCATCCGATATAGATAGCGAGGAAGGTAGTAGGCCCTTATCATCGGACTGAATATAAACTGTATCTTTGTTCACTGTAACTGGATCCGCTGGTGTATTAAATGTAACTGACCAAGGTTTGTCTGATAAATCTGTCGTACGATCACGTAAATCTAATGCGTTTGCTTGATGTGTAAATGAAATTAAAAGTACACACGTCAACCATGTCATTACTACTTTTCTCATAAATTGAACTCTCCTTTATATTGTTCTTCGGCTATAAAATCTACATACATAATTCGTAAGGGACCAGGAAGGATGGAAAAGATATATGAAATCATATCATCTTACAAAGGTGGCAATCATTAGCCTACTAGCTATACTATCGGTTGTGTTGCCAAATAATTTAGTATCTGCAGAAGCAAATGCAACTGCAGTAGGCGCAGCTTGTGGGGTGGAGCGGGGGATGGATGTAGTCTTTACTATTGATTCATCGGGGAGCATGGTAGCAAATGACCCAGATAGACTGCGAATTAAAGCAGCTAAAGCAATGGTGGATCAAATGCAGCCATTAGATCGTTTTGGAGTAGTGGAATATTCAAGTACCGCTTCCAATCTTTTATCTCCCTTAACGAATAATCGTTACCGTATTAATACGGCTCTTGACACAATAGGGGCGTATGGTGGTACCGACATACATACCGGGCTTGACGCAGCCATTAGAGAAATAAAAACCCACAGTGGAAATAACCATAAGATCATTGTGTTGCTAAGTGATGGTCACTCGATCAATAATGCACTGTCTCAAAATTTAGCAGATGAAGCGAATCGCAATAACATTAGTATCTATACAATAGGACTTGGCACATCTGCAACAATAAATAGTACATTGCTACAAGATTTGGCAAGTAGAACTAATGGTCAGTATTACCAAGCAATAAACGCTTCCCAGTTAGAAGGTACATTCAGTACATTGCGCAGGAATTTTGAAGAATTAAGAGAACCTAAAATTCCAAGTGACTGGACTCTGACTCGCGATTACCATGCTCCAGGGGATTTGGTACTTCAAGAAAATATGACCTTAGATTTAAACGGTTATAATCTGACAGTCGATGGAAGTTTGGTGCTACTGTCTTGTGCGGAGTTACGTGCCGTTAGCGCTGAAGTTGTGGTCAACGGTGGTCTTGAACAGAATCCTGACGCTCTAATTCGTTTAAATAACAGCACTTTGAAAACGAGCGGATCCTTTATCCAAAATGGACAAATTGATGTAAATGGCACATACAGAGGAAGTGCACCTGAGTTAGATATTAGAGGGGTATTTACACAAGATGCGAATGGAAAAATTAATTTGAATGGTCAAAACGCAGTCTTGGCAAGCGAAGCCACACAAAAAGGACGCATCTTATTCGGCGGTGGGCTGCTTCATGCAAAAAGTAGTTTTACACAAAGAGGTCATATGGATTTGCAAAAAGGAAAACTGATGGTCGAGCGTAATTTAACTATTGCAGGCGGACCATTAATTGATGAAGCATTTCAAATGAATGATTCGTTACATGTTAATGGCGGACTCCTCCAGGTTGGTTCAGCAGATAGTACGGATGATTTCAACAGGAAAACTGGTAACGTTACTCAGACTAGTGGACAGCTTTACGTCAATCACGGAGTGGTGCGTATATTCGGAGATTACACAGTCGAAGATGGCTGGTTAACAATGATCAAAGGATCAATGGATACTACTACACCCGAATATGGAGAAGGCGATGGGGATTACGTCCATGTTTATCGTGATTTTACTATGCAGAGTTTGCGGAATCATGGAGGTCGTAGTTATTCAGAATTAATGAAACCAAAAGATGACTGGCCGCATTTGACGGACGGTGTTTTAAAAGTAGGTGGGAAGTTCACTCAGATAGGCGACATGGAATTTCACCGTTTTTATAGTGACCGCTCCCAGCTATTCACTAAGAGTTACAGTCGATACAATTTTCATGCGTCAGGAAGGCATAAAGTTGTCTTAACTGGTGTGATAAATAAGAGGATTGTTGCGCAAGGTGTAGGTTTTACCTTTATGAATCTGGAAGTAGAGGGACGCATTCCAGAATATCTAGGAACTACTACAGGACAGATAAAATGGGTGAAGTTACTAGAGAAAAGCCCCTCGGCAGAAGCAGAACTTGTATCACTCTCTGTTCAGGATTTACCAGTTGTTAATTTCGAACCGCAAAACGGTAACTATCCATTGCATAGGATTTCAAAAGAGCACGTAATCGGACCTTTAAGAGAATTGAAAGTGGATGCGCGTCCTAAGGATAGAAATGCCAAGGTTACCATCCAAGGGAACTCGCTGGGAGATGATGATCAAGCTATTGTAAAAGTGCTAGTAACCGCAGCGGATGGTAAAACTACGAAGTTGTATACTGTGCCTGTTACCGCAGCTCAAGATTCGCCAGATTTAGTTACTTCATTAGTTCTAGATCGCACAGAGCTTATTTTCGTAAAAGAAGGTTCACTATTTTTTCCAGGACTAGCAACGGTTGGTCATACGGTTAAACCGACAACCGCATTGAATCAAAAAGTCAACTGGCGTTCGATGGATCCTTCAGTAGCGACAGTTCAGAATGGTGTAGTTACTCCAAAAGATGCCGGAAATACTACAATTATAGCGGAGACAGAAGAGGGCGGATTTGTCAAAACCGTGCGCATCTCGGTTAAACAAAAATTCGAGCCAGTTCAAGGAGTTAAAACTCTTAAAGATTTATTGAGTGATGAGGATCGATATAATCAGATCATGGCTTTGTACGATTATAGGAAAATCGGTATTGTAGTTCCGGGGAATTATATAGAAAACATACTATTTGATCCTAGTGGACAGTTAAACAGTGGCACGATAGGAATCAATAGCACTGCAGTTTCACAAGTCACATTGGAAATCAATGGTCAAACTTTACCCGTAGTACTAACAGGAGCTAACGGCAACAATAAAACGTATCAATTTAGTCGTTATCATACAGAACCTGGTGAGTTTGTAAAAGTTTCTGTTTACAATCATGCAGGGGACTTACTGGAGACAGCGATGACTACATACGGAATTCCGTACGCGCCTTCAGGAAGCGTAGCGCCTGGTTATTATCCAATCGCCACATTGATGAATAATCGGACATTGTTCCAAGCCATTCTAAGTGAATTTGCTCCTGAAGTATTACTTTTTGAAGTGCGTTAATTAAATGAACAGAATGGAGGAAGAGGACTATTAAAACCTCACATCTTATGAAGAAAATCACCACAATGGCGGTTCTGTTGCTCACACTGCTGGTATCCATTTTCCCGACAGTCGCTTCTGCAGAAAGTAAGACGACGATCGGGATCACTTCCGTTTATACCGATAGAGCAACTACCATTGAGTTAGCCGTTTTTATAGATAGTTCGGAAAGAGTTGCTGGTGGCTCTCTAGATTTGAAGTATGACAATGAGCTGCTCAGCATAACAGATGCTAATGTTGAAACAGGCGAAGTATTGGAAGGGTATTTGAAATCTTCATTAAGTGATACTGAAGGTACTGTTTCTACGTCTTTTGCAGCAGCACAAGGTAAGATGTTAACAGGTGATGTGTTGACGATAAAAGCGAGAGTCAGTAAAGCAAAAGCGGATACTGAAATCAAGATAGAAAATGCGTACTTCTATACGGAAGATGGTAAAGAGCTACCCCTACAAATAGTCAACGGAGCAGTAAAACCTTTTGACGGTACGACTAAAGATCATCCAACTACAGTCTTACCAAACAAAGTGTGGACTATCACATTGAGCGAGCCATATGATATAAAAACACTGAATAAACATGCTGTAAATGTATCTAGAGGGACCACAAATGTTCCAGTAAAGGTGAAATCCATTTCACCTACTACATTTGAAGTATTTTCAGATACGAATTACTCAAAAGGAAACCACACGTTGGAGATTACAGGACAGCTACTATCAGCAAAAGGAACAAAGCTTGTGGAACCAGTACGTAAAACGTTTAATGTGAAATAATAACGGTCAAAGTAAAAGGGAGGACAACATGAAATTATTTTTACGACTTTCAGCAATTCCTTTGTTGTTTCTTTTAACTTTTTGTTTAGCAGAGGAAAAAGCTGAAGCAGCGGTTAAAGATACTTTGGAAATAGGAGAAGTAAAGTCACTTAGCACGACAGTAGATGTCCCGGTCATTTTACACGGTACACTTTATTTAACATCAGCCAATCTGGAGATTACATTGCAGGCTAATCATCCTGATCTAAAGATAAAAGAATTTAAACCGGCCGCACTATTTACAGGGTCTCAGTTCCGTTCAGCAAGTAATATTGCGAACGGAAAAGTGACAATTGATGTAATTTCAACTACCGGTAAACAAGTTAGACTGGCTCCACGTACTGTCATTGGACATATCACTTATGAAGTCCCATCCGGGGTAAAAGAAAGTGAAACGATAAAATTGGAAGTTGAGCGCCTCTCTGCAATTGGAAGAACCAACACTCCATTAACGTTGGCTACTTTAGAAGGAAAGATTATTCGAAAAATGCCTCCAGGTGATGTAGTTGGAAAGAATAAGCCGAATGCAGCAGGAGCGGTTCGGATACTTCAACATGTAAAAGGGACTTCCATTACGAACCGGGAAGAATTTGTATCAGCTGATGTCGATGGAGACCAGCTTGTGACCCAGGCAGATGCTCAGATCATTTTAGATTACGTTGCCGGCAAGCGCCATTCTTTCATTGCAATGAAAGCGACGGACTTAAGTACTGCAGCTGTAAAAAGTGACTATACTGACCAAGTACAAGCTATAAATGGCAGAGAACCTTATTCATATCGCAGGATTTCAGGAAGCATGCCAAGCGGTCTATCCATAAGTGCAGAAACAGGGCGGATTATGGGGATTCCTTCAAGAGCGGGGGCTTATAACTTTGATGTTGAAGTGACTGATGCGGTTGGCGAATCGGCACGAAAAGCCTACAGTATAGAAGTTGTAGACACAAACATCATCTCAACAGAGAAGTTAGCACCTATTAATGTGAAAAAGGGCTCGAAACCTGAATTGCCTAGCGAGGTAGTAGTAACTTATAAAGACAAAACAACTGGTAAAGAACATGTGAATTGGACTCCTGTTGATACCTCGACACTAGGGACAATCATAGCTAAAGGAAAGACAGATAGTGGTTTTGGTATTAGTGTTGAAGTTCATGTTGTGGAAGAAGATTATATTATCTCATTTGATAGTACGTTCTCGCCATTCGTTAACTTATATATAGTAGAGTTGCATGTGGCAGACGAGGTATCAGAGGCATTCATCGATGGAATTGAATTACATTACGAAGGTGATGGAGTATTTAAGTTGGGTACCAATGTGTTGCAACAAGGTGCTAGTGCAGCACTTACTCTTAGAGATAAGTATGGTAATTTACTGGAGATTAAGAGTATTCGGTTGGATTGATAGGGTGCCAGGTCCCCACACAATTCCCACACAATTCGGGTAGTGGAACATTTTTAATTGGTGCCAGGTCCCCACACAATTCGGAAACAATTCTGAGAACCATGCAATAATTGGTGACAGCTACCTATTACAAAACTCAGTCACTAGTCTGACAATTTAAAGATGTACAAATTGAGAAGCCATCCAATCGCAAAATGATTGGATGGCTTCTTTCTGTTTACTAAATTGTGGTAACACTTCATTATGGTAAGTTGATTTATTTGTTGCTAAACAACTACGTATTTCAGATATACACGAGATTTTATTTAAGTGGCTAACTTACTATTGCAATTTAGGTTTAGTATTAAACTCTAATTTTCCGAAACCGTATTTAGCACCTTCTATGAAGATCGTATAAGTATCAGGTGTATATTTATAATAGTTGATACTTCCATCTTCATTAAATCCATTCTCTCTAAAGTAGGAAGACATTGGGATTTTTTCTGTTCCTTTAATAATCGCACCCTTTTTGTCGATAATGAAAGCTTGATTCCCATTCCTGGCCACTGCTATCCCATTATTGAACAATGACACGTCATCAAACTGAGCTTCAATGACGACTTTTCCATCACCATTAATAAAACCATATTTTCCATCTTTCTTGAAACCGGCAACTCCTTCATTAAAGATCGCTAGCTCATCATATATAAAAGGAATTTTAATTTCTCCCTCTTTAGTTACAGCGCCCCATTTTCCACGCGCATCTTTTAGACTAGCTAAAGAATAATCACTAAAAATCTCATATGAAGTAAACATTTCTCGAACACTATAATTATAAAATCTTGGACCGTTCCAAACCTCTCCACTTTTATTTATAAAGGTCCAGTAATCCTCAGATAGCACCTCGTCATGGAACCCTACGGCTGCCATCCCTTGGTTGAAAGGTAGGGCATTTATAAATTGAGGATTATCGAATAAATACTCGTCTGTTTGTTGATCAATATAATTAGTAACAACAGCAATGGTACCTTCTGTCGGTAAATAGGGTGCATCTATATAAAGTTCACCCGTTTCATCAAAGATAAATTTCCAAGGATTATCAACATTTAGTGCAATCAACCCGTTATAAAATATAGAGTTAGACTGGTCCAGCCCTAAAGGCAAATACTCTCTTAAATGCTTACCATTTACCGTTAGGGGAGTGTATTTATTATCAATAGTAATGAAGCCTAAGTATGTAGCTTCATCCCCGAACTCATTCACTTTATTAGTTCCGACCAAGGCCTTTCCTTCTGAAAAATTAAACGCCTTATCATATTGGAAATCGATAACAGTATTTCCATCCGTATCAATATAGCCCCACTTATCACCGAGTTTCACTGCAGCTAAACCTTCAGAAAAGTCTCTAGCAAAGTCATACTGAGGCGCAATGATTTGACTATAGCTGATCTCATCCTGAATCGTAAACTCTTTCTTAACAGTCGTCTTTAAGAGTTTATTGGTCCTTGACTCAATACCTTCTAAAATGTATAAGCTATAATGAGTAGAAAAGTCATAGTGACCACTCTTTGGAATGATTTTCACTTCCATACCGCCAACCTCAGTTTCAATCGCAACGCTTTCTTTAAGATCATGGTTCCATACAATAATCTGCTCATCTTTCAATGCTGCTAAGTTGACATCTTGGTTGAACTTAATCGTCCATACTTTATCACGCGGAATATCAATCTCGCTGTCAAAAGTTTTCAATGGCTGTGCTTCAATTGCTGCAATGTCCTCTAGACTAACTTCTCTGGCCTCTGCTAAAGTAAAATTGGAAAAAGTAAACAGAAAAATTACAAGTGTAACAATAAAACCAAAAAATTTCGAGTGTTTCATCAAAACTCCTCCCTTGTATATTACTGTAGCATAATTAGGAGGGGGTTCCTAGGCGGTGGCTGTAAGTGCATGTACCTATTATATGAAATGGATTGAGTAAAACACAAAGAAACTATTGTATTCTGGGGGGGAAGTAATTGGAGACGCATGATGAGAAGATTTGAAGCTGACCAGTACTGTATTGCAGCTCCCTCTATGGCCGTCTCGGATATTTTTCGAAATGAGTGAGCGATAATGCAGTTGCAGCAAAAATAGTGCCGCGTTGATGCTCACTTTGAGCGCCAATGAAGGTAGTAATGGAATTGGTTCTTCATTAATTAATGCAACAAAAAAGGAATTCAAAATCATCATGATTTTGAATTCCTATTTTTATTGCGCTACAATTTTATCCCTTTTATTTTTCATAAACATATAGAACGATGCGCCGAAAATAATGAAATAACCGAGAATGCTGTAACGATCAGGTATTTGTCCGAGAAATGCTAAGCCTAGCAATGCCGTAAACACCACTGTGAAATAGTTAAAGACGGAAATTTCTTTTGCAGGAGCAAATTTGTAGGCGAGTGTGATGCCGAATTGCCCAATCGTTGCGAAAACACCACCAAGGAGCAAGTATATCGTCTGTTGCAACGTCATCGGTTCATATCCATAGATGACAAATGGCAAGAGTACCACCGTTGTAAATCCAGAGAAATAAAACACCACGGTGTAAAACTGTTCACGATTGCCCAGTGCTCGGAGCGCAGTATAAGCAGCTCCTGCGAAAATAGCCGATAAAATTCCGGCTGCATACGGAACGACATCAAGCGAGAAAGAAGGTTTTATAATGAACAGTGTGCCGATGAAAGCAACGATAATACTATAGATTTGATACGGTTTAACATATTCTTTTAAAAAGAATGCCGCAAAAATGATGGTGAAAAAAGGGCTCATTTTATTGAGCATATCTGCATCGGCAATGACGAGATGATCGATTGCGTAAAACAGTAAGACGATGCCAATCATGCCAAGTGTCGAACGTAAAAGCAAAAGTGGTTGATTTTTCCGCTTTCCGAAAAAACGCTCTTTAAAATGAAAAACGAAGAAGAAAGAGATCACCATCGAAACACCATTCCGGAAGATGGTCTTTTGTAACGTTGGTACATCGCCTGATAATTTGACGAACAACGTCATAATAGAGAAACCAAATGCAGACAATAATAAGAGTAAAATGCCTTTGTTGCGATTTGCCATAGATGTCACCGGTCCTTTTTGTGTCCGGTATGTATGATACCATAAACTCTTTTGGTGTTCTTCTGATAGGCTGCGTTGAGAAACAGGTACCAGGTCCCCACACAACTTCCACACAATTCGCGTAGTTGAAAAGGGGGAATAGAAGGGAAAAGTTTTTGATTCTACCAGTCCGCTATTTATCGCTTACTCATCCCCTCTGTTGAAATCAAGAACGGGTGCAACGAGTAGGCGTCTTTTCGGTGTCTTTGGCGTGACTAGTTCATTGACATAGTTTTCAAAGTTCGTTGCGTTAAACAACGTAGAGGGTCGCAGGAATGCGCTGAATTCATGACGGTTTAACCACTGCTTGGTCTTTAGATCAATGACACGGATGAAATCTTCCTGTGTGTAGCCTTCTTTGATTCGACCGTTGATGAATTTACGGGTAGCAGCGGACTCTGCTTTAAACTGTTTTCCGGTTTTGTCGTTTAGGTACTGTATTACAGAATGTGCTACGTCGAGATGGTTCTCGACAATGGGTTTATTCTTTTTATTCTTTTTATTCTTAAGTTCTTTGGTTATTGGCCGTCCCATAGTGGGATACGCCACCGTCCCAGTGTGAGTTGGCACAGCGTCCAATTGTGGGTTGGTAGGTGTCTCATGTTGGGTGGGGGCCACGTCCCATTTTGGGTCAGCCGGTATCTCACTTGGTTTATAAACTGATGGCAGCTGTTCATAATCGATTCGATACCATTTCGTGTTATCTATTTTCATCTTGTTGTGCTTTGGGTGATGCACAGGCACTGGTTCTACAAATAGATGAAAACGTCAAAGGGGGGAGTGAAGTGAAAGTGCATGCCACATTCACAAGTCCGCTGTCCGGTGAGGTGGAGGAGGATCAGCTAACTATTCGTATTGCCGACAATACAATACCGGGAAAGGCTGTCCCTTTTAAAGAGGTTACATCCAAAATTCGCTATACTACAGAATTAGCGAATGAAAAAGGCGAAGCGTTCCTGGTACATTTGCTGGGCATCAACGACAAGAAGGAGATTATTACCATTAATGAAATGTGGGCAGGAGAAAATATCGGAGACGTCATGTATTCAGGAGATTTCGAACTTGGAGTACAGAAAATCGACAGCGATACCGTCTATTTGCAGCCTTATCCAATTCGAAATTATGATTATAACCAGACCATGGATCTGGCATTCAAAGTAGGAACCCAGTCCATTGGCCAGCCGGATCTTCTCTTCCTTTCTGAAATTGAAGAAACCATTCACCGCAGGGCAGATCTATTCTATATGCACGGTAATACACTGAAAATCGCTGAGGAATATGGATATTATCTCCGGCCGAAGACAATAGGTCATAACTTGATACAGTCTGTTTCCTATGTTAGAAACGAAGAACTGGGTTACTTCTTCGTAACCACTGAATTTGACCCGGAGACAGGCACATTTGAAAACAAGGGCCGTAAGTTTTTCGTTGGAGATAAACTATATGATCAAGGGGTAGAAGAAGTGAAAAAGTGGCAGGCAGACCCGGGATATTACGTGAAGACATGGTAAACGAAATACAGTAATCAGCATAAAGATCACCTTCATCTATACATTGTAATGCCAAATACAAATCGAAAGACCTTACTGCCACCATCGGAGTAAGGTCTATTTTAATTGGAGGGATTGCAGATGATGAAGTACGAAATGAGTGGGAAACAGATGGCGTGATCACTGGTAAATGAAGAGAGGAAGCCGATGTCTGCAAAAAGTGTGGATATTATGTCGATACCTCTTCTCCATAGAAGTTCCGTGTATCAGTCACTTCAGCGTTTTAAAGCAATAGGGGACTGATGTCTTTACCTTGAAATTAACACTAGACTTATTTACCATACACGCTGACCTCGAACAGTAGGACAAATGTAAGTTTTATTTTCATTTTTTGGGGTATGCCAACGTGTAAAGTAAATATTCTGATAGTAACTTGATGGCGGGGTCCATCAAGAACGCTGAAAGGGGTTTTGTTAAATGAAGAAAAATATATTATGTTTAATTCTGCCTGCTGTTTTTATAAGTGTTTTATCAGGTTGTAATAATAAGGAGCAGGCAGATTCTTTTGGACCGGAAAGTTGGGAGCAATACCGGTTGAACACTTCAAATAATGCAGTTTTTACAAATGACGATACACGTAAAGTAACGCAGAACTATAAAACAGATGACGAAGTGAGAGCGAATCCAGTGGTCGTGGGAGACAATATGTATGTGGGCACCCATAACAGCGGGACTTTGTATTCGTTTGATGTGTTTTCGGGCGAGGAAAATTGGCAACAGGAGCTTCCTAACTGGATTCATGAAGATGCCATTTACGCCGATGATACTGTTTTTGTCGGCTACGGAAACAGGAAATTTGAAGATGCACTCCACCCTGACGTCAGGGGAACAGAAGAAAGTGGTGTTGCCGCTTTCGAGGCTGAAACGGGAGAACAAGTTTGGCAATATGAGACACCCGGAGAAGTCATGCCGGCCCCTGCCTATCAAGAGGGCAAGCTTTATTTTGCTACTGGTGACAGTAAGCTTTATGCAGTTGATGCCGAAACAGGAAAACTGGAATGGGATCTTGACCTTCCAGGTTGGGCGAGCATGTCAGCACCACATATAGAAAATAATATTTTATATGTAGGAGCACTGGATAATCTGGTAGCTGTGGATCTTGAACAGCGAGAGATTAAGTGGCAGGAAGGCAAATTGGGTTCTGTTACAGATGTCCCGCCAGCCCTTTCAGAAGACGGTATAGTCATGGTAACCGGCGCAAAAATGAATCCTTCGTTAAGCAAAGATGAGCTGTATAAAAAATACGGTGAACACATGCCGAATCTCACTTTTACGCTAACAGAAGAAGATAAAATGAAGTATGGTGATGATGACCCAAACTATCATTTCATCTATGCATTCAACGCGGAAACAGGCGAGTTATTATGGAAAGATCTCATGGGAACAGGACCCGATCAAGACGTTCCCATCCCACATACCAATACATCCGGGGCAGTCACGATCACAGAAGATGTGGCTTATGTAGGCAGCCCTTATACAAAATCCATGATGGCCTACCAAATTTCCAGCGGCGAAAAAATCTGGGAGATCAAAACAAACACGTCTATTAAAGGGGCTCCGGCAGTAAAAGGTGAATTCGTGTACTTTGGCGATGCGGAAGGCACGCTGTATAAAGTACAGGCAGATGATGGGGAAATTGCCGAGGAGGAAGACGTTGGCGGCGCATTTGCTCCAGGCGGTCCTATTATTATTAACAATACCTTATTTATTGGCAACCAAGATCACAAAGTCTATACACGGAGTCTGGAATAGTTTGAAGCGGGTACCTACTAGTGTGCCAAACTTTGCAACGCTAGTGGGTACGCCTCACTAAAAAGGACTGTATACAAAGTCGAGGGTATCTCAACTTTGTATACAGTCTTAACTTTCATGGTTTAATTAACTGAAATACGAAACACTTATTTTTCTTTTTTACTTAACACTTACGAAATCTTCTTTTTGCGGTCCATTAACTCTTGCAAAAGACCTTGCCCCAGTAGAGACAGCCAATGCTACGAGAATTTCATCTTTTAATGGAGATCCTGGGACAGTGACTTCCATAGAGTCGGCATGAGAAACCACCCATTCCGAGTTTTTATAGAACAGTGGAACATCAATTGTTGTTCCTGGTAAACCGACCTTTGCTGTACACGGCATCACGGCTTTCGCATTGGCTTTCCCTCCAATGAATTGTCTAAGCAAGCCGAACTTCGGATGAATGATGGCATGCCCTTGTTCTAAATCACCGTCCACGCCTACTATCATTGCTTTTCCGTAACTATCAATTGCGTCGTTGGCGTCATCCTGTTCTACTTCAAGAGCTTTTAATGCGTCTCAAAAGCGTTACCTGTGCATGACACAAGATGCTTTGCTAGAGGGTAGAGGTTGGGACGTACTGAGCATAGCTTATAAAGAAGCTGGAACTATTACGATGAGCCGTGATCAAGAAGCAAAGAATGAAGCTGATATGGGTTATTTCCCTATTGCTGAAATAGATAAGAATTTGAAGTGAAGTTGGACAGGTCTCTATTGCTCACTTAGTTCAGACATGAATTTACTGATTTGAAATAGCCCAAAGTAAGAAGTCTTCTGATTGTACAATCGATTAGAAGTCTTCATTTTCTTTTTTTAGTTTTAGGTACCTGTACATCACTTAATTAGTGCATTATTACGACAATTTAACAATGAAAAAGAAGAGTCTACTGATTTTGAAATCTGACATAGTAGGCTCTTTTATCTCTTTCGCTACCCTATACACATCATTTTCCAACAAAACACCCAAATGAATATCATCATTTGAATTTTGATCTAACTATGAAGAAAATTACGATCCTGTTATAGTTGTTGGAGAAACAGAAACTCCAATAACTGTTGCAGGCACTGACTACCAAGGTAACCTATGACCTTACCGGGTTATATGTTTAATTCAGGTAAAGAGTTGATTATTCATTACAGTACTCATTAAAAGTCAGACATATAGTTCATTAATACGCGCTTCAATTTATTACGAAATAGAACAATATATTCGACTCCAACACTCTACTCTACAGATGAAATCTGTAGAGTAGAGTGTTGTTTTTATTTCAGGAAAATACGAAATATCATGTTTTAAAGTTTCCGTCAAGAGCTAAGAAAAATGTGTAGTAAAAATAAATATCGCAGTAAAATAAACGATTAGTTAGAATATTATGTGGACGAAGTATTACTCTTAGGCTATGCTAATCAAAATGGCACGGGGAGGAAGACTCATGTTGGATGCGGGGCTTACTACCAGGATGACTGGTAGTAGTTATAAACAGTTTGGAAAAGAAGTTCTTTGCACTCAAATACACTTTTCCATGCTAGAGGCGATGTTTGAGATAGATCATGAGGTGCAACGGCAATTGGATCCAAAGAAGCGTAGGGATATTCGGAATTTCATACTTGATAGTCTGAAAAAAGGGGAGCCGTTTTACTTTTCACCATTTGTGTTCTCTAGTCGAGGAAATATACAAGAAGTGGATGGCGGTTTCGTATTGAAACCTGGATGTAGTATTTATGTCCTTGATGCACAACACCGCATGTCTGCGATTGCTTCTGCTATTAGTCAGTTGAAATCGAAGAAGGAAGCAGCGGAAGAGACGGGGAATCAGGCGGAAGCTGAGGAGGCGCGGAAGTTCATTCAAATACTAGCGGGATATCCTGTCTCGATGCAAGTATATTTGGATTTGAATCAGCGGGAAGAACGGCAGTTGTTTACGGATTATAATACCGAACGACGAGAAGCACATCCAGGATTCATGTTGTTGTATGATCAACGGGACGCCTATTCTGAGCTGACGCGTACTATAGCAGAGCAGTTGAAAACGCGAATGGATATTGATCAAGTGCGTTCGCGGCTCACGGAAGCGAATACGTCTATTACTTCTTTGATTACGATGAAGAAGTGTCTGCTTGCGTTGTTTGAAGGGTGCTTAACAGTGAAAACAGGTAATCCGTATTACAAAGGTTGTAAAGCAAGTGAAGTACCAGCTATTGCAGAAGCATTCTTTTCCTCTTGGTTGCAACTGTTTCCTAAACGCATGACAGACCGGAAGAACTATGCGTGTGGTGTAACGGGTGTTCAAGTAGCCCTTGCTTATACGGTCTATACGCTAACGCGAGAGCAGTCATTGACGCATATGGAAGCCATTCAGCAACTGCAACTGTTGAAGAAGAGATGCACGTGGAAACATGATGATCCTGCTTTTGATCATATGTACAATAAACCATCCAAACAAGTACGAAATCATTCGAATTCCACAGCGATTAAGCGAACGATGCTGGAGTTTTTACTGATCATTCGTGAGGAAAGGGAGCGTTTGAATGATCGTCAATAAGATATTTTCCAAGAGGCAGACCATAGTCGTCTATACGGTGAAAGAGTTGACGAAAATGCTTGACGATCAGCGCTTGGTACTAAGGGAAGTCAATGCGGGGCAGGCTCGGATGATTCGGCGGTATATACTCGACAATGTGATACAGGAACAAATTTATCTGCCGCCGATCGTTGCGGCAATCGAGTCAGGAAGTCTTGCAGATGGCCGGCCGGATTCATTCATTGTAATTGACGGCACGCAGCGTATGAAAGCGCTCTCTCAGCTTGAAGCGGCGGTTTCTCGCATGACGAGTAGTGATGATGTAGCGGAACAGAAGAAAGGTTTTACGTTGCATTATATGCTCAATCAAATCGAAGTAGCAGTGCAAGTGTTTGAAGGGCTGTCGCCAAAAGAAATGGATCAGCTATACATAGATCTCAATACAAAAGGAAAAAAGGTGTCTTTATCGAAGCGGATTTCTTACGACTCGCGCAATGAAGTGAACTCGCTTACGAACAGGTTACTCGAAAGTCATCAGTTGCTTCGAAAAGCGGGAGTGGAACTAGAGAAGGCTGCCGTCATGAGACCGCGTAATACGAATTTGGTTTCGTTGTCGCAATTGAGGCGATTGGTTGGCTATTTTTTGACAGGTAAAGTAGTGAGCGGAAAAATTGCGATGCACAGTGAAAATACAGGAGAAGTTGAAGAAACTTACGAACTACTGATGACATGGTTTGATGAATTGTTCAATTTGCATGATGCGAAAACAATAGGAAACTATACGGTATCTATGTTGGCAAGCTATTCAGTATTGTCAGCACTAACTCAGTATGCTTACAGTGGGGTGGAGAACGAAACGTACGCAGTGAAACAACAAACGATCCAAGAGCGTATGCGAAAGCTTTCCCATGTAGATTGGTCACCGAAACGGGATGTTTGGAAGAAATTCGATGGTGATGAAAGAGGTAAAGACAAATTCTATTATCTTAAACACGATAAGAAAACCAATAAGGCTTTGATTGACTGGCTACGCCTTGAAGGAGGTGAGTAGGTAATGACAGGAAAAAATCCCCGAGTGTTAGCAGTCTGCGGAGACTCACTCGGGGATTACCGATTGGAGTATACCAATCTATAGACAGTATACTCTTTTTTGATTGATTTCTAAAGTAATTAAGAAAAAAGGAGGCAACACAATGAAAGTTGAAACGAACTTTATGATGACGAAAGCAACCTGCATGATTTATCCTACGTACAATGAGGTAGGTAAACTGCAGTCAGTGGTGATGGAAAACAAAGAGTTGATCCAAGTTGATTTCAAGCCGACCGATTTACTGGACCAAAACATTCGTTACCATGGATCCAGTTTGCGAGGTGCCTGGGAAGGATCGCGCGCCATTTTAGGCGGAAGATTCGCCATGATACCCGTTATAGTCAATGAGAAGCTGAATATGTATTGGTTTCCTCTTTACTCTCCATCTCGACCTGATTGTGTGTGGTTTGCACTGCAACGGATCCACAGCTACCATCGTCTGAATAAAAAACAAACACATGTCTTGTTCGACAATGGCGAAAACTTCATTGCGAACATTACGTATACTAATTTTGATGGCAAATATGAACGAGCCTGCAAGTTGAAGAACTGGACGGACAGAAGGACAGAGTCACTGATGGTGTGTGAGAGTCCGCAGTCTGCGACGTATTTGATTAGTAGGGACACGAGTGACAGGAACTATAGTGTGGAACTGGATTGAATGGAGTAGTTCAAGAAGTACGGGTATGAACATGAGGGATCCGATTACCGGGTGACCGGTAAGGGTGTACCACTAGTACCGGCATTATTCTAATGGCGTATGTTTCTATGAGTACACGATGGACTGTGGTAAAATAATTGTATTAAATGAATGAACGGAGTGACGGATGTGGCGAGTAATCAGCTCCTATATCATATGACACACATAACTAATCTACCTTCTATTCTCAAATGTGGAGGATTACAGTCACATGCAGTGATGCAGATGAATCAACTAAAGCATCAGGACATTGCAAATCAAGATGTCCAAGCACGGAGAGACCGAATCAAAATACCTGTAGGTAAAGGTGGAACATTACATGACTATGTTCCTTTCTACTTTGCACCGCGTTCGCCTATGCTGTATTACTTGCACAAACAACATCTTCAACAAGAAGACGTTGTTTATTTCATGACAAGTATAGCGTCTATCCAAGTACATGCATTAGACTTTGTATTTACAGATGCACATGCTATTAGACGCTTGACGAAATTCTTTACTGATCCAATTCATTTAAATCAAATTGATTGGAAAGTTATGACCTCAGATTATTGGCATGACATAGATGAAGACATGAGCCGAAAAGCTAGAAGACAGGCTGAGTTTCTAATCCATGAAGCAGTACCCCTCTCAGCATGTTTAGGCTTTGCAGTTTTTAATGAGCGAGCGAAAGAAAAGCTAGAGAAAATGTTACAAGATGCAGGCAGTACATTATCGGTTGCTGTTCGAAGACATTTCTACTATTAGGAGGTGATGGAATGATCTATTCAATGAAGGGGAACTTACTGGAAGACCAAGCGGAAGCGTATGTAAATACGGTAAATACGGTAGGGGTCATGGGAAAAGGAATTGCATTACAGTTTAAACAAGCCTTCCCAGATGTGTTTAAGGAGTATGCTAAAGATTGTAAGACAGGTAGCGTACAAGCCGGGAAGATGCATGTGGTTCCTGTCCATGGTTTAGCTTCTCCAAAGTATGTCATTAACTTCCCAACAAAAGAACATTGGCGCAATCCGTCTACACTTGATTATATACTCGATGGCCTTCAAGATTTAGTCCAAGTGATCCAAGAGCTTAACATTCAGTCGATTGCCTTACCTCCATTAGGATGTGGAAATGGTGGCTTGGACTGGTCCATTGTTAGACCTTACATTATTGAAGCACTACAGCCACTTTCGATTGACGTACATTTGTATGAACCGGTAGGTGCACCGCCACTAGATAAAATGATTATCCGAACGAAGCGTCCTAATATGACAATGGGCAGAGCTTTATTATTGAGCGCTATGGAACAGTATGCTGGTCCAGGGTATAGAATGTCTTTGCTAGAGGTACAGAAAATCGCATACTTTTTGCACGAAGTAGGGGCTTTACCTAAACTACACTTTGAGAAGAATCGTTTTGGTCCTTACGCTGAAGCGCTCAATCATGTATTACAAAACATGGAAGGTCATTGGATTCGGGGGTATGGAGATCGAACAACGGGTGCAGAAATCTATCTATTGGATGGTGCGATTGAAGAAGCGAAACAGTTTTTAGATAAACATCTTGAAGCTAAGCCTTATTTAAATCGAGTATCTGAATTGATTTATGGTTTTGAAACACCTTATGATATGGAGTTACTGTCCACTGTCTGTTGGGTGCTAAAAGAAAACGCGTCCAAAGCAACTGACAAAGAATTCATTGTCCAATGTGTTCAGCAATGGAATGATCGAAAGAAAAAGATGTTTCCGGTTAGCGACATTGAACAAGTGTGGAACTATTTAATTCATGAAGTGAAGTTTGCATCGTAAGTAAAGAAGGTGCCCACTAGCGTTGCATAGAATACACGTATAAACATAAATGTTCATTTATTCCATATATATATCTAAGATCAAATGAAAAAAGGGAACAGGGGTATGCAACTAAACCAGTTCCCTTTTTTGGTTATTCATTTATTTATCTTTCATCCGTTGTTCTTGTGCTTTCTTCTTCTTTTCCTTTTCCCGGTCTACAAAATGTTGACGGTTGATCGGGCTGACAACCGCATGATCTTCACCGAAATTGCGCTGCTTGTCGCTTTTGATAGGTACTTTCTGTCGCCCCTTGCTTTTTCGAAGCGTTCGGGTAAAATCCTTCTTCAGCCGACTGATCGGTTCGAATAAAAACTCCTGTAGCGCACTAAGAAATGTCCAAGTGGTCTTTCCAGGCGCTGTTAAAAGACGCATAATCTCGAAATGAAGACTTTCACTATGGCAAGATCGGTAAGTTTCCGGGCATCATAATTGAAAAGTGGGCAGGCTAGTACATGATTCGGCAGGTTCGATAGATATTGACAAAAGACTAAATTTTGGTTTACACTTTTCATGAGTAGTGCTCCTTTTGATAGTGTAGGGAACTGATTTAGTCGTCATCCCTATCTACAATAGGAGCTTTTTTAGTGGGGGGTGCCAGGTCCCCACACAATTCCCACACAATTCGGGTAGTTACTATGGAAATGCTAGAGAGTCTTCTGATCGCGAAAACGATTGGGAGGCTTTTTTTTGTTTACGTACCAGGTTCCAAGACAATTACAGCTATACAGTATTAGTGGGGGAGGAAGTAGAATGGGGTAGTCGGGAGAACAGCAAGTGACTACCGCCATAGCCGATTATTCTGGGGATGTGGAAGAGATTTCGAGACCTTTTTTTGGTATTGTTTTTTTCCTTCTTTTCATGGCTTTTAGCAAATAACCGCCTTTAAACTTTCTAGGTTCATAGGTAATAATAAATGCGTTTGGCTGATATTCACCAATCATTTCATATAAACCTTCTTCTTGATTTCGCTTCGTCAGGATTTCAAGTTTGTACCTGATACTGTCTCGTCCGGTACCTTCGAAAACGGTTACGCCATAACCTTCTTCCCGAAGTTTGTCGATGAGAGGCTGGTTCAATGTAGGAATATTTACTTGAATGCATGTGTAGCCAATTGCAAGCTTTTCTTCTATCATGGTTCCGATATAGATGCCGATACTGAACCCAAGCGCATAGACGAGCATGCTCCAAAAACTTTGTTCTCCGTCAAATACTAGCGACAAACCAAAGATATAGATCAATGATTCCACCGCACCAAGGAGTGTAGCTTGCGTTCTAAGTTGCTTCACGATGAAAATCGTGCGCAAAGTAAAGCAGGGAACGTACAACAACTGCAAAATCAAAATCATGAGAATATTATTCATTACACATCTCCCTTCAGGCATGTAGAGAAGCTATTAATATTGTATTCTACTCGTCTTCCATATAATCAAAACAGTCCGCGGAGAAGGATCACGATTTTCTCTGCAGACTGTTTTGGTAGTAATAAAAGCATTGTTGTTATTTTTTAGAAGTGATATTTTGCGTGATAGGAATTTGCTGTGGCTCCATTGAAACGCCTAATGTTGTTCCTTCTTTTTGTTCCACTAAAGAAGGGAGTTTATCTATCGTTCGCGATGGAATCTCTTCCTTTGATAATTCCTTAATGAGCGCATAGCACATAAATAGCATTAAAATGGTCAGCGGGAATGATGTGATAATCGCCAAAGTTTGTATGGTCGACAAGTCGCCGGTTAATAAAAGAAGACCTGTAACGACTGCCATGTAGATCCCCCAAGTAGCTTTTACTTTTCTGCTAGGATGCAGTTCGCCGTTTTGACTGATCATCGCCAATACGAATGTAACCGCTTCGGCATTTGTAATGAAGAATAAAGAAATCAAAAGAATAGTGATAATACTCATAAATGTAGTTAACGGCAAGTATTCCAAAAACGCGAACATACTGAGTGCGTTATTTGCAAATACTTGATCGGCCAATGCCTGATAGCCAAGGTCATGTAGGAAATGCAAGCCTGTTCCACCGAAAACCGAGAACCAGAGCATCCCTAATAGTGACGGGGCAAGAAGAACTCCGGCAATAAAGCCGCGAATTGTCCGCCCGCGAGAAATACGTGCGACAAAGATGCCGACTGCAGGGGCCCAAGAAACCCACCATGCTAAATAGAACACCGTGTATTCACCAAGCCATTTATTATCTTTAAATGGTTGGATTCCTAAACTCATAGAAACGAAGTCGCTCATATATGCGCCAAGTGAGCTGACGAACACTTGGATAATCTGAAGCGTTGGTCCAAAGAAGAAAACGAAAAGTAACAGGAATGCGGCCAATGCAATATTAAGACTAGACACAAACTTAATTCCTTTTTCAATCCCAGAGACGGCAGCGGTGATATAGATCAACGAAATGACGCCGATGATGATAAACTGAGTCGTCATAGTATTAGGGATGTTAAATACGTGTTCCAAACCCGCTCCCATTTGCAATGTCCCGACTCCGTAAGAAGCAGCAACCCCGAATACAGTTGCAACTATACAGAAAATTTCTACTGTATATTTGAAAACCTTTTCATTTTTTCCTTTGTAAAGATCGATAACAGTTGAACTGATCAGTGCTGGCCTGTTTTTTCTATATTGAAAGTAAGCTAATGCTAGACCGAAAATGGCATACATGGCCCATGGATGTAGACTCCAATGGAGAAAGCTGTATTTCATGGCGACTGTTGCAGATTCCGCTGTATTCCCTTCACCGTATGGAGGGTTTACATAATGGTAGATAGGTTCAGCCAGTCCAAAAAATACTAAACCAATTGCCATTCCTGCAGTAAATAGCATAGCAAACCATGTCATGTTTTTATAAGTGGGACGATCAGTATCCTTTCCGAGCCGAATTTTGCCATAAGGAGAGATACACAACCATGCCAGTAATACAATGACTAGAAAAGCGGAGGTTAAGTAAAACCAACCGAAATAATCTACAGCTAAACCTAAAGCGGACGAAGCGAAGTTACCAAGAGCCTTATTAAAGAAAAAAGCAAAAACGATGAAAACTGTAATGATTGAAATGGAGACTTTAAAAATTACATTGTCTTTTTTGATATGATCTTGCATAGTCATCCTCCTCGAATAATAAAGTAAATCCCTCCAACATGCCTTGGCACAGTATTTCGACAGTAAAACGTATTCATGACCTGAAAATTATTGAATCTAGGTATTAACCACTTACCCATCCCCTTCCTAATCGCATGAACTTGTAATTTAAATGAACAAGTTCTTCTAGTGAACATATTATAGGTTAAATTATTTGAAAAGTAAATATCTTAAAAATATTAACTTTATTTTCAGAAAAGCCATTGTAAAAGAAATATAATAATGCTATTATCTGAACATGTTCATGAACGCGTTCATTAATTGAACTTGATCAAAGTCTGGAAAGGTGATGATTACAATGAATCAGCTGGAAGAATTTATCCCTGTTGCTCTGATTTCGGAATTGGAAGATGAAGAAATGATTAGTGTGGAAGTGGATGACGAAGAAATTATGATTTGTCAGGTAGATGGGCAGTATTATGCGATTAATAATATTTGTAGTCATGCACATGTCGAGTTATCCGATGGAGAGCTTGAGGGATGTTTTGTTACCTGCCCCCTTCATTTTTCTCAATTCGATGTCCGGACAGGGCAGCCGCAAGGTCCTCCTGCAAAAAGTCCGGTAGAAACATATGAAGTCCTAGTAGTAGATGATCAGATCTTTATCAAACTTTAATGAATGGAGGCGGAAATTTTGAGTACTACTAATCGTATCGTTATTCTTGGAGCAGGCATTGCTGGGGTAAATGCAGCCAAAACATTACTAGATCATGACTTTGAGGGGAAAGTGATTCTGATAGATATGGATGAAAATCTCCCATATGATCGGCCGCCATTGTCAAAAGAATATCTGGCGGGTACCAAGGATCATAACGATATCTTGCTGCATCCCGAAGAATTCTATCAAGACAATAGAATTGAATTGAAATTAGGAAAAGCTGTAGCGGACTTGCAAATTGATAGAAAAATAGTGATTCTTGAAGATGGAGAAGAAGTTGATTTTGACAAATTGTTGATTACAATAGGTTCCAAACTGAGACGCTTGCAACCATTAGATGATCAAGAGTTTGATAATGTCTTTTATTTGAAGACGAAGAGGGATGCAAATCGGCTACAAGAGCAATTATCTTCTATTAACCATCTGGCCATTATCGGTGCGGGTTTTATAGGGCTCGAAGTAGCAGCATCGATGCTAGCATCAGGGAAAAAAGTAACCGTATTCGAAGCAGCAAAAACACCTTTATCCAGAGTGCTCGGTGAAGATATGGGCAATTATATAGCTTCCAAACATCGAGAAAAAGGAATTGAGATTTTCACGGATGATTATATTACACATTTTATTGGCGATTCAGCTATACATGCCGTCGAGACAAAAGAGGGTAGAAAAATAGATTGTGACGCTGTATTGGTAGGAATAGGAGTTTCAACTGATGGTTTGTTAGTACAAGATCAATTGAATTTTAATGACGGAATCATAGTAAATGAGTTTTGTGAGACGTCTGTTCCGGATATTTTTGCAGCAGGGGATTGCGCCAGATGGACTTATCCGGTGAGTGGAGAAGCCATCCGGATTGAACACTGGGATCATGCTATGAATCAGGGGGCTACCGCCGCAGTGAATATGCTTCAGCCTGGTTCAAAGCCTTTTACAACAATTCCTTATTTTTGGTCTGATCAGCATGATTTGGCCATCCAATATGTAGGGCATCCGACTCAATGGGATCAAACGGTGATGCGAGGGACGATAGAAACGGACCAATTTACGATGTTCTATTTACTAAATCAACGAGTGGTGGGGGCGTTGATTGTGAATCAGCCTGTGAACGTATTACCTGTACGCCGTTTAATCAGCCAAGCTGCATTGGTTAGCACAGATCAACTGGGCGATGAGAAAGTAAAATTAAAAAGTATCATTAAACAAGCTGCGGCTATTAAATAAAAGGGGTGTTGGGTATGGTGATTAATACAGGAAATACACAAGTCAATGATATGGAGTCAAATAAGAAAACGCAATTGATTGACGTAGATGTTCACTGCTTTTTAGGGTCTTTGGATGAGTTGGTGCCATATTCTGACGAATGGTTGCAAAAGATGATGAACTTCGGAAAGTTCAGCAATAGATTTTTGACTTCTCAGACTGCGGGTGCATTCGAATTTCCAAAAACACGCTATCATAATCCGAATCACGTGTTGCGCTTGGATGCTACAACTCCGTCGGGCGGGGTTCCGGGTTCTGATCCTGCATTTGTAGGAACCGATTTATTCGATAAATTTGGGACAACGTACGGGATATTGAACGTTGGTCACGGTACGATGGCACCTTATCATAATGTAGATGTAACTACCGCCTACAGTTCAGCCTGCAATGATTGGCTATATGATAAGTGGGTAAATGTAGATGAACGTTTCAAAATTGACATGGTTGTATCGACTGTTGATGCCAATGCGACAGTGAAAGAAATTGAGCGAATCGGCAAGAAGCCAGGGGTTGTCGGAATTAATTTGCAAAATATCAATATTCCTTTAGGTAAGCGTCATTTCTGGCCAATCTATGAAATTGCTGAAGCATATGGTCTGCCGATTGTTCTGCATCCCGACTCTGAAGGTTCAGGTGAATACTCACCACCGCAATACATCGGACCTGCATCTACTTATATGGAATGGCACTCATCATTGTCAATTGTGCCGATGCGACAGATTAACAGTCTGATTTGTGAAGGAGTCTTCGAACGATTCCCGAAGCTGAAAGTAGTCTTCGTTGAATATGGTTTCTCTTGGATGCCGCATTTAATGTGGAGATTAGATAAAAACTGGAAGGCATTGAGAGATGAGATTCCTTGGGTGAAAATGTTGCCAAGTGAATATATTAGAAGAAACATCCGCCTGGCCACTCAGCCATTCGAAGAACCTTTCCACCCGAAGGATTTGGTAACATTAGTGGAGATGATCGATGCGGAAGACATGCTCATGTTCTCTAGTGATTACCCACATTGGGATGGAGAACATACAATGGATATTTTCGCGCATTTCCCGGATGATTTAAAGCATAAAATTTTCTATAAAAATGCTTTGGAAACGTACAGATTCTAACATAGGGAGGGAATAGAATGGTCACAAAACCCAAAAATGAAATTGTCGTCTGCAAGGCGGAGGAATTACCGAACGGTAAACGTAAAATTGTAGCTATCAAGAATATGTCGATTGTAGTCGTGAACGTAGAGGGGAAACTGCAGGCATTTAATAGTACGTGTCCACATCAGGGAGCACCGTTGGAATTCGGCTCGATTTCGGGTGTCATGGAAGCATCTGATCCCCAGCAGTATAAATACGGCTGCCATGACAAGTTCGTTAAATGTCCTCTGCATGGCTGGGCTTTTGATATGGATACAGGGAAATCGCTTTTCAGTGATAAAGTGAAGATCAAAACATTTCCAGTGAGGGAAGAAGAGGGGTATATTCTTCTATCTGCGAAAGGAAAGCAGGAGGATGTTGTAATTTCAGATGTTCAGCACGCATGTGAATAATGCATAAAAAATCATTCCGGTTATCAGCCGGAATGATTTTTTATTTTACTTTGTATAATGGCTCATGATTTCCCGGATGTAATTCATTGTGATGGCGGTAGCTTCTTCAGGGGTATAATTGGCGCGGTTATTAAGAAGAGTTGTCAGCATGCCTTTCCACATGAGGATGGTGATATCAACGATCGCATCTAGTTTTTCATCAGTCAGGTATCGTTTCTTTACTGCATCGGAAATCATCCCTTTGCTTCGCTTCGATAGATCATTTTCCATCACAAGCATTTTGATTTCCTCAGGTAGATTCAACAAGTCATTTGGATAAATTTTATAGTATCGCTTCAATAACTCATTTGGTTCAGAACCTAAATCAGAAATGAAGATCATGTTATAAATTTGAGGATTGTTGAAAGAATGTTTGCAGAAGCATTCCCAAGAAGAGAGGTATTTCTCAAAAGGCTCCTCCTCTTTATCCATGTATTTTGATAAGTCATTTACATACTCATCCAAAAACCGGAGTGAACCGAAGAAGATTAGATGATTAAGTTCTTCAAAATAATTATAGATTGTCGAGCTAGTATACCCTGCTAATTCTGCGATCTTTCTAGCTGTAACATGCTCTATGCCTTCCTCTTCGATGACTTGCTCGGTTGCTTCGATGAAAAACTCTAGCATTCGCTTAACTTTAATCTCTCGTTTCTTCATCATAATACTAATACTCCTTCATTTTTCTTTAAAAATATAAATAGATAATTTGAACTGTAATAAGGTAGTGGTACTGCAGTGGTTTGTTTTCTGGTGTATCTAATCATTCACCTCATATAACTATAGTGTAATAATACGGGGGAGAAATATCAAACTTTAGATGAATTACGATTCATATGAGGGGATTCAAAAAGAATAGTAGATCCTCACTAAATTATAACATAATTCCGACATTTTACTCTACATATTTGTAGGGTTCATCTAATCAAACAAGAAGTATATGATTCATTTATCACCGGTTAAAAAAGATTCAAGTCCCCATACAAAATACTACTTCTATGACAGATCCTACAAATTAAAATATTTCTTCAGAATACCCTCTTCCAAGTCCTATCAGTCATTATGTGTGAATAAAATGACAGGACAACATATTATAGGGGGGATTTTGTGAATTCAATTTTTCTATATATATTCTTGGGAGCATCCTTAGCCGCGCCAATTGGTCCTGTTAAAACTGTTCTGCTAAATACAGGAATTAAAAGAGGTTTTTTTCATGCTTGGGCTTTTAGTTTTGGTTCCGTGACCACGGATATTATGTATATGTTCCTTGTGTACTTTGGAGTCGGACAATTTATTGATTCACCGTTAATTAAAATCATTCTCTGGTCGTTTGGGTGTTTTGTGCTGATGTATACAGGTATAGAAAACTTGCTAACGTTGAGTAAAGTTGAAACGAGTGTCAAATTAGGTAAACGGGTCAGACTACGAACATCTATGATGACCGGATTTTTGATGTCATTGTTGAATCCGCTGACGATTATATTTTGGCTCGGTATATACGGTTCTATACTTGCCAAAACAGCTAGTGGAACAACGGGATATCAAATCATTATCAACAGTCTTGCGATTTTATCGGGTATCATCATCGTGGATTTGTTCATGGCTTTTTTATCCAGTGGAGCACGCAAGTTCTTATCCTCAAGACTTTTGCTAATTGTTTCCATTATATCCTCTATATCTATGATCGGTTTTGGAATATACTTCGGTATTCAGGCTTATCAAGCGTTATTTTAACAACTCTTCACTAGACTGTGTTTGCTTGATTTTTTACATAATCTCATGATTGTGCCAATAAAAATATTGAAGTATAAAAAAATCCCGTTAGGAAACCATACCTCTAATTAGTAGAACTAAATAAGATGAGGTGTGGTAATGGATAAAAGTGCGGACAAGGTTAGTGTATGGTGCATTGTTAGTCTGGCTTCAATTCCTCTTATTATGACGCTGGGGAATTCTATGCTCATACCCGTGCTCCCTTTATTGGAAGATAAAGTGGGAATTACATCGTTTCAATCGAGTATGATTATTACCAGTTACTCGGTGGCGGCTATTTTTCTTATCCCAGTAGCCGGATATTTATCAGACCGTTTCGGACGGAAAATGGTGATATTGCCAAGTTTAGTCTTTGCATTGATCGGGGGTCTGATTGCTGGATTTGCTTCGTGGAAGATGGATGACCCGTATATGATGATTATTATTGGTCGGGTATTACAAGGTATAGGAGCAGCCGGTGCCATGCCAATCGTGCTACCGCTAGTGGGTGACTTATATAAAGATGATGGTGAAAAAAGCAGTAAGTGTTTAGGAATTATTGAAACGTCAAACACGTTTGGAAAAGTATTAGCTCCTATCTTAGGTTCAGCATTTGCTGCTCTATTATGGTTCCTGCCATTCTACTCTATTTCTGCACTCAGTGTCATTTCTTTTGTACTCATCTTCTTCTTTGTTAAAGTCCCGAAAGAAAAAGATGAACCCGTAAAGTTTAAGGTGTTTATCAAGAACACTAAAAAGATATTTGCGTCAGAAGGTAAATGGTTGTATACCGTATTTTTGAATGGAGTTCTGGTCATGCTGGTATTATTCAGTATGTTGTTTTTTTTATCGGAAAACCTGGAGAAAACACATGATATTGAGGGGATTAAGAAAGGATTCGTTTTGGCCATTCCGTTATTATTTCTTTGTATTGCTTCCTTTTTATCGGGTAGAAAAATTAAAGGCGAACTGAAAACTATAAAAAGAGTCATGGTCATTTGCTTAATCGCCATGTCTGCTAGTGTCATCTTTGTTGGGTTTACAAGCAAGAAATTGATCCTCTTGTTGATTGTGACGAGTATAGTCGGAATAGCCATAGGCGCATTATTGCCTGCATTGGATGCCATTATTACGGAAAATATTGAAAAAGAGCTACGTGGCACGGTTTCCTCTTTTTACAGTTCAGCCAGATTTATCGGTGTAGCCGCAGGCCCTCCATTGATGTCAATTGCCATGAAAGATTTTCTGAACGGCAGTTATATCATTGCCACTGTACTGGGAGTCATTTTGACATTTATGGTGTTTAAGTTCATAAATGTCGAAGAAATTGAAGAATCCAATCAAAGAAACTGAAAAGGACCCGACAGTAAAAAACTGTCAGGTTCTTTTCTATTTATAGATATGTATGGAATGAAGTATTTATTTAGATTTTAAACTAAAGAGGATGAGAAAAATACCTGTGAATAGACAAATCATTCTTACTAAAGATACTTTTTCAGTGAGGCCGTGTAATGCGATTCCTGTCGTTACAATTAATATAAATGGCCCTACTAATGCAAGTAAAGAGTTAATATAAAACGCTTTTTCTAAGTCATTGAATTTAAACATGAGTGCAGCAGCTGTTATTTCTATACTACCTGAAATAACTCGTAATAGAATAATGAAAAGCAGCGCCCTTTCTATCATGAAGACCACTTCCTTTGATTGTATTTATGCTCACTATATGCAGCACGTCCATCAGTTATTTAACCTCTGCTTATATATACTCGTTGCGTGTAAAATTCTATGTTTGACTGGAATAATTGACGGTGTATCTCCACCGTGAATACATACATAAAAACAGCAACTACACATAGTATGAATAGGGAAGAAGGCTACTGAAAATGGAAGTCTCTTTACACTTTATTGGCGTGTGAAGAGAATATCTACTGTCAGAGACCTCAATGAATAGGGAGGGAATGTATTGAAAAGTTTACAGGAAGAGATGTCATTTGAACTGCGTTTTTGGTTACAGATATTAGGTGATCATGCACGCTTCATTCACGATTCTTTAGCGCCGGATGAAGTGGCAAATATTGAGACAGCCAGTTATTATATACAGTTATTTGATGGCCTTCTTGCTAAAGCAAAGGGAGATCTCGATACACAATCTCTACGGACAATAGCGCAAGAAACTCTAAAAGCGAGTGAAGATATTCGCAAGTTTAAATTATTATTAATACAGCAGCATTTAGTCGGCAACATCAAAATTTCTCTGCCACCTTCATTTATTAATCACATGGTGAATGAAGTAGAGGAGGCTATACGCATATTTAAATGCTTTGCAAAAGGAGAGAAACCACCGACTGTACATCCTCTTCACCATGACTTGCTGTGGTTACTCGATGCGGCAGGGCATGCAGGCGCTCTTGATGCAAATTTAGACCGTGTGGAAACTAAGCTCAAAAAGAAAAGTGAACGATTTACTAAAGAGTGGGAAGCATTTTATTTAAAAGCAATTGAAATGGCTGGTTATTTACGTACGAATATTATGAAATTCCCAGCGTTAACTAAATTCCATCAAGACATTAACTTAGAGATGACTATTTTTAAAGCATTTTTAAGAGAGTTGGAAGAGATGGATTTGAAGAAGGAAACGCTGGGGACACTTACTCCTTTAATGGCTGATCATATGGCGCGTGAAGAATTGTATTATTTAATGAAATTAGCGGAGTCTACTGACATTCCATGGCCAACGGGTGATCCGACAAAATCACGTATTGAATCGTAAATGGGATGACGTACCAGGTACCCAATTTGCTCATCACCTCTGTTGAAATCGAGCACGGTGCAACGAGTAGTTGTCTTTTCGGTTTCTTTGACACGACTAGTTCATTGACATAGTTTTCAAAGTTCGTTGCGTTAAACAACGTAGAGGGTCGCAGGAATGCGCTGAATTCATGACGGTTCAACCACTGCTTGGCCTTTAGGTCGATGACACGGATGAAGTCTTCTTGCGTGTAGCCTTCTTTAATACGACCGTTGATGAATTTACGCGTAGCCGCGGATTGAGGTTTGAAGTGTTTTCCGGTTTTCACGAGTACCAGGTCCCCACACAATTCCCACACAATTCGGATAAACTCACTTATGCATCACTCAAGCAGTTTTCAAAACCATCCAACGCATGATAAAAGTCATTTTTTCATCTTTATAGCATCACAAACCATACATAGTACATCATCAAATCTCAACCTATCCAAAGAATTCATTCACCTCTATTCCTATTTCCAACATAACCTATAAAAGCACTGCTAAAAGTAGGAAGGGGAATGATGTATGACAAATGAATTTCATTATGGAGAGTCACAACCGAACATTCTGTTTTTAATGGTGGATCAGGATCGATTTCCGCCTGTTTATGAAACAAAGGCGATACAAAAGTGGAGAAGAAAGAATTTAGTTGCGCAGAACCTATTACGAAAAAATGGTCTTTCATTTTTGAACCATTATGCAGCGAGTACGGCTTGCGCTCCCAGCCGGACATCATTATATACAGGGCACTATCCTTCATTACATGGTGTCACGCAAACGCCGGGTGCTGCAAAGGGTTCTTTCGATGCGGATTTATTCTGGTTGGATCCGAATACAGTTCCAACTACAGGTGACTACTTCCGCGCTGCGGGCTACAAAACGTTTTGGAAAGGGAAATGGCATGCGTCGGAACCTGATATCCTCATTCCAGGAACAAAGAATTCGTTGCCCAGTTATGATCCAAATACGGGGCTTCCTAATAAACAAGACGAGAGATTGTATCGAAAAGCAGACCGACTGAATGAATACGGTTTTTCTGAGTGGATTGGCCCAGACCCGCATGGTGCGAATCCCAGAAATTCAGCTTCATCTGCAGGCACCGGTACGAGTGGACGCGATGAAGTGTATGCAGCGGATACCGTGAAACTGATTAAACAATTAGATATAGATAGACAGTGTGATAAAAAGGATACCCCTTGGTTTATTCAATGTTCATTCGTCAACCCACATGATATCGCATTGTATGGTATATTTTCTGCCATTTCTCCTAACTTTAATTTCGAAGTGGATCCCACACTACCTTTCATCCCTCCCGCCCCAACAGTTCACGAATCGCTGCAGTCTAAACCGTCAGTACAGGAAAGTTATCGGCAAACGTATCCAAAAGGACTTCAGCCCATACATGATAATAATTTTTACCGTCAGCTTTATTACAGTCTTCAAAAAGAAGTGGATAACGAACTCCTCAAAGTTCTTACCGCTCTCCAACAGTCCAGTTTTTTGGATAATACGATTATCGTGTTCACATCGGATCATGGTGAGCAACTGGGTGCACACGGCGGCCTGTATCAGAAATGGTACACGATGTACGAAGAATCCATTCATGTTCCTCTCATCATTCATAGCCCGACACTTTTCAATAAAGCAGCATCTACAAACATGCTAACGAGTCATGTCGATATTTTACCTACTCTTCTAGGATTAGCCGGAATTGACCCCGCGGCTATACAACGGAAACTATCCTGCGATCATACAGAAGTACAGCCGCTCGTTGGACGGAATCTAACACCGCTCTTTTACGGCCGTGACCATTTCTTCCGAGCAAATGAACCGTTGTATTTCATGACAGAAGATAATGTCTTCAAAGGCCTCCACCAAACCAACCCGATTACCGGGCGTCCCTATGAACAGGTTGTCCAACCAAGCTCTATCGAAGCCGTCTTTGCCTCATTTCAAACGGGATGCAACAATGAGTATGAAATTTGGAAATTCGCCCGATACTTCGACAACCCTCAATTTTGGTCGGACCCCGGAGTTAGTGATACAACACTAGTTGAGAAAGATGGGTGCTGGGTGGAGATCATCAAAACAGAGCCGGTTGGCGATCAATTTGAAATCTACAACCTTGCCGAGGATCCGCTAGAGACGAAGAACTTGGCTGATCCTGCCCATGCGTCGGAGGAAATAGATGTGATTCGTTGTAAATTGGAACAGTTGTTGGCGGATCAGCGTTCTGAAAAACGATTGAGTCCAGGGGATTAAACAGGTACCAGGTCCCCACACAATTCTCGCACAATTCAGGTAAATGAATATAGGAATGATCATTCCTCCTATAAAGAAAAGCGTCAACTCCAAGATTTCGGAGTTGACGCTTTTTGATAATTGAGCTAGATAAAAACAGTTTTTGCGTAAAAAGTCATGCATGTTTACATATACATAGATAGTCTGCAATACAAAAGCGTACTGACTCTACTATGAGTTACTAACTCAATAAAAATACTAAATTGAAAGAAATCAAACGTTACTATATACTAATATTAAGATTAATGAACTACAAAGATGGTAGTTATAGTATTATTACTAAGTATATTAATTTAAAAGTGGAGGTTTTAATATGAAACAAAGTATCCTCTTGCGCAATAATGTTAAAGTCACTGGGAAAGGTGAAAGAACGATTATATTTGCGCCTGGCTTCGGGTGTGATTTGAATGTATGGAACTTGACAGCGCCTTACTTTGAAGACCATTTCCAAGTTGTTTTATTCGATTATGTTGGTTCGGGACAATCTGATTATCAAGCGTACAGTGCGGAAAAATATCAAGATCTTAATGGGTATGCACAGGACGTGCTCGATGTGTGCAATGCTTTAGAATTGAAGGAAGCGATATTCGTCGGACATTCTGTCGGAGGTATTATCGGTATGCTAGCGGCAATTCAGAAGCCTGATTTATTTGAACATCTTATATTAATAGGTCCTTCTCCTTATTACCTGAATGAAGTACCTGATTATTACGGTGGGTTTGAGAAGGAAGATTTAGAAGGTTTGATTCAGATGATGGACATGAATTATATCGGCTGGGCGAATTATCTAGCGCAAGTCATAATGAAGAACCCTGAAAGGCCGGAACTTTCACAGCAATTGGAGGATAACTTCTGCTCGACAGATCCGGAGGTTGCCCGTCGTTTTGCGATTGCGACCTTCTTCTCTGATCATCGAGATGATGTGAGGAAAGTGATAGTGCCATCGCTCATTCTCCAATGTTCCGATGATAGTATTGCGCCTGTTGAAGTGGGACGTTATATGCATCGGCACCTCCAGAACAGCACGCTTGAAATCATGGATGCGACAGGACATTGCCCTCATATGAGTCATCCAGAAAAAACCATTCAGCTGATTAGAAATTATTTGACTTCCGTATACAAGAGTCTTGTCACAAATGGATAGACAGCTAGATTCTGCGCCGTTCGGTTATTTCACACTGGATGATACAGGGATGATTGTTGAAATCAATCAGACGCTGCTTAGTTTACTTGGCTATCAGCTTCATGAGGTAAAGGGGAAACACATCAATCTGATATTGCCGAACGCAAGCCGGTCTTTTTATCAGCTGTACTTTTTTCCGATGATTCGATTGCAGAATAAAGTAGAAGAGATGTATTTTTCATTCAAGTCCAAAGACGGGCAGGAAATTTCCGTGCTATTGAACGCATTGCGTAATGAACGAGATGGAAAGGCTTTCAATGATTGTGCATGTCTGCGCATGAAGAATAGAATCGAGTATGAGGAAGTGATTCTTGCGGCCAAAAAGGACACGGAAACACGCAATCTACTGAAGGTGAAGCAGATACAAGAATTGGAGCGCTTGCGGATCGAGTATGAAGCGAAGCAAAATAAGTTATTAGCGTTAAATGAGACACTTCAGGAGATGGCCATTACGGATGGACTCACAGGTCTCAAGAACCGTCACTACCTACAAGAAAGTCTTTCTTCCTATTTTATGCCGCACAACGAACGGTCCTTGTCTCTTTCTTTTCTGTTAATCGATATAGACTTTTTTAAAAAGGTAAATGATACATATGGTCATTTGACGGGCGATAGCATATTGCGGGAGTTGGGACGCTTGTTTAGGGAAGAATCCAGGACAGAAGATGTGGCTGCTCGTTACGGGGGAGAAGAATTTGCTTTAGTTCTTCCAGCAACAGAGAAAGTGGAAGCTTTAGAAATAGCGGAGAGAATTCGTTGCCGAGTTGAGAATGCGGATTGGAATAGCTATGGTGTTACCGTCAGTATTGGGGTAGCGACCAAGGTGCCAGGAGATACGGAGAATTCTTTGCAGTCTAGAGCAGATTGGGCATTGTATACTTCAAAAGATAATGGACGGAATCGGATTACGTTTGGTTAAGGTACCAGGTCCCCGCACAATTCAAACACAATTCGGGTAATTGAATATGGGAAAGATAAAGGCGGTAAGGCCAAAACATTTTATCGAACGACTGGCATCCTTGGTATATGGAATTTCTGTCTGCAGCATGGACTTCCTTCACATCAGTCAATCACTGCGGAGCAAAAGAAGAATATGGCAGACGGGTTGTCGAGTATTGCGATCACCAATCTAAAGAAGAGTGGTGGCGGTGTAAGTAGCAATATGGACGAAATTCTACTACAAGACGAATATGCAAAAGAATTGTGGATGAAAGAGATTGAATTGATTAACCCCGATATAGTTGTGTGCTGTGGCACGTTCTCGGTCGTTAAATCAGTAGTAGGTTTTCAGACAGAAGTCTGTGACTCAGGTGCGCTGTATGGAGATGCTCTTGGCACTCGCTTTGTTGAATTTATGCATCCAATGTATCGTGTCAGTCCGAAGATTATTTATGCTTATTTCAAGGAAACTATGCAGTCGTGCCGTTCATAAAAAAGGGGTACTGATCCACTAAGTAAATTAGAAAACTTAACAGATCAACAACAAAAAGCCTCCTTGGTTATTTTCAGTCGAGGAATTTTTGTTGTTTTCAAATTGAAGCATTAACTAAAGTAGTTGCGTGAAAAATCTAAAGAGGAATCGCTTTCGGGTACGCTGTGCACGAAACTATTCAGCCCATACACTACAATTGCATGCAAAATCACCTTGCACAGGCACCGATCCACAATAAATTTAAAATGACAAATTCTAACTAGTATGTTAATCTGAAAAAAATGAATATTCATCCACTGGAGGTGCCTTTGAAAAAAGGCTGAGATCAAAGTGATTGACTTTGGGACTCTTGGAACCTGATCCAGCTCGTACTGGCGAAGGGAAGTGGCACTGCTTACATCACTTGTATGTTATGGACTGTATACATGAGGCGCTGCTTTCTTCTATGAAAGTGGCGTTTTTCACTTCCTAACAGGCCGGTATAGATGTTCAATGGTATCAGTATTTAGGTCATCTTTGAGGAGTGGAAACAATGAAGACATATGATCATATTGTTATTGGCGGAGGAGTAATAGGTTGTTCCATTGCTTATCGACTGGCCAAAGAAGGCTTAAGCGTAGCTGTTTTTGATGCAGGCAAAGCCGGACAGGCCTCTATGGCAGCAGGAGGGATGCTTGGGGCGCAAAATGAGTTTGAGCAGGACAATCCGTTGTTGGGAATCGCACTGGAAAGCCGAGCGATGTTCCCTCAACTTCGTGATGAATTGCTGTCCGAAACGGGTATAGACATTGATTTACGAACAGCTGGCCTGATCAAAACGGCCGCGACAGAACAGGATCGTGACGAGCTGCATCGGCAGTATCACTTTTTATCCGAAAAGGACCCATCCATTCAGTGGCTTGAGCCGGAAGAAGTGCCGAAGATCGAACCTTGTATGATGTCCCAAACTGCCGGTGCTATTTTTCTGGAAAAAGACCATCAAGTGAAAGCCCCCTTGCTCGCACAGGCCTTTTTGAAAGCAGCAATGAATGCCGGTGCCCATGTATATGAAGAAACAAAGGCTCTTCGTCTGCTGATTCAGCACAACCGGATAGTGGGGGTTGATACTTCAATCGGCTCGCTTTATGCAACTCAAGTGACGATTGCAGCCGGTGCCTGGAGCAGCCATCTCTTAGCTGACACTGATTTTTCCTTGCCCGTCATTCCTGTGAAAGGTGAATGCTTGTCAATCCGGCTGGCCGGCCCTGCACCGGTCAAAACGGTTTTTGCGGTAGACGGCTGTTATATTGTGCCGAAACGAAATAAGGAAATGCTCATCGGTGCAACGTCTATTCCCGGTTCCTTTGATACATCAGTAACGGCTCATGGCATTCTTTCGCTATTACAACGGGCTTCCCGCCTATTGCCTGTGCTTAGTGATGGAGTGATCCACCGAACATGGGTCGGTGTACGTCCCCAAGCCGCAGACCATCTGCCGATCATGGGGTCTCATCCGTTCATCGACGGGCTGCATATATGTACCGGTCATTACCGAAACGGCATTTTGCTTAGCCCGATTACAGGTATACTGATGAAGGATTACATAAACGGCTGTCAGAAGACGCATGAGTTGCTTACTCCTTTTGCTTTAAGTGGCGCCAGGTTGAGTTACCAAGCCTAGGTTGCAGCATATAGTGGGTGGAAGTCCTGCCGAGAATGAATTAGCCATTCACTCGTAGCGAGTCTTGGAGGATGTGAGGAACATACTGTGCATGTGTTAAATGGGCGAAACGAATGCTATCATTGCTGTTGATTTTGGATAGTTATCGCGGTGATTATGTTGTCGTTTGCGGTCCAGTGTAATTTTTAGGAATCATTACACTACGTAAAGTATGTGCTACTTAAATATTTTTTCAATTCACGTAGTTCAATATATGTAAAAATACAGCTGCCACTATTAAAGTGGCGGCTGCATTTATTCATCAGTGTTTACGATGATGAAACAGACGGGACAGGCCTTTCAGAATGATCGCCAAGGCGAACAACACGATGATGATCACGATGATCACTGCAACGGCTAAAAGCAGCAGGTTTGTACCGACGACCGCCAATACAGCGGGCACAATTAAAAACAAGCCGAGCAAAGCATATCCGGCTATAAGCCCGAAGAAGAAAAGCTGTTCTTTGCTTACATGTTCATGTTTTGACATAAACTTCACCTCCTTGCTGTACTATATGTAACCTCCAGCAAGGCGAACTAATGCAATACACACGGTTGTTGTAAATAAAAGAGTATTTATATAGAAACGGTAAGAAACGGTACCAGGTCCCCACACAATTCAAAACTATTCAGACAATTATAGTTCTATAATACGTAAAACACCTTCTCTCTGTTTAAAACAAAGAGAAGGTGTTTTCATATTGTATAGTACTTACTCCCAACGACCAGTAAGTACTTTTTGACGTGTATAGAAGTTCAGTCCATCTTTTCCATTGGCGTGAAGATCACCATAGAAGGAATCTTTCCAACCGGAGAACGGGAAGAAGGCCATAGGAGCAGGTACGCCGATATTTAATCCGAGCATTCCTGCATCGATGTTTTCACGGAAGTTCCGTACATTTCCACCGTCTCTTGTGAAAATACAAGCGCCGTTTGCGAACTTGGATTTATTTGATAATTCGATTGCTTCATCTAAGTTTTTCACACGGCTGATGGATAGAACAGGAGCGAAAATTTCGTCTTGCCAAATTTTCATCTCGCTCGTTACATGATCAAAGATGGTAGGGCCGACAAAGTATCCTTTTTCTTTAGCTGCGCTGTCTTGGCGGCCGTCGCGAACGAGTGTTGCGCCTTCTTTTTCACCAGTGGCGATGTATTGTTCTGTTCGTTCTTTGTGAGTATCACGAATGACAGGTCCAAGGAAGATCCCTTCGTCCAAACCGTTTCCGATGGTGAGTTCATTCGCACGATTAAGTAAAGTTTCAACAAACTCGTCTGCAATGTCATCTTCTACGGCAACGACTGAACATGCCATGCAACGTTCTCCGGCTGAACCGAATGCTGCGTTGATAATTTGAGTAGCGGCGTTGTCCAAGTTCGCATCTTTTAATACGATGGAGTGATTTTTTGCTCCAGCAAGTGCTTGAACGCGTTTTAGATTATCCGTTCCGCGTTTGTAAACATACTCTGCAACAGGCTGAGATCCTACGAAGGAAATGGCAGCTATTTTTTCGTGATCGAGAATGCTATTTACTACGTCATGTGCTCCGTGCACAATATTGAAGACGCCTTTTGGTAAGCCGGCTTCTTCGAGTAGTTCAGCTAAGCGGTTTGCCAGCATCGGCGTACGCTCGGATGGCTTGAGTACAAATGTATTTCCTGTTGCAATCGCCATCGGGAACATCCAGCATGGCACCATCATCGGGAAGTTGAATGGTGTGATCCCGCCGATGACACCGATTGGGTAACGGTACGTTCCGGATTCCAAACCTGATGAGACGGATGGCAAGTTATCTCCCATCATCAAAGTAGGCGCTCCTGCGGCAAATTCTACACATTCAATTCCGCGAAGTACTTCACCGTGCGCTTCGGTAAAGTTTTTTCCGTTTTCGACTGTGATGATTCTAGCGAGTTCATCCCAGTGATCTACTAATAGCTGCTGATATTTGAATAGAATACGTGCGCGACGTGGGACGGGTACTTCTTTCCAAGTAATGAATGCTTCGCTTGCAGCTTGTACTGCCCGATCCAAATCTTCAGTAGTTGAGATCGGAACGTGTGCAACTACTTCTCCAGTGGCGGGATTATATACAGGCTCTGTTTGGTCTGTCGTAGCGGATACCCATTCACCGTTAATATAGTTTTGTACTGTCAATGTAGAGTTTGTAGTCATATAGATGACCTCCTATTGTAATTACATATGATATTAAAATTGGTATTCATAGCATATTTGATATAGCTCTGCGATTTCCTCTTTTGAAGGCGTTTTAGGATTATTGCTTGGACTTCCGCTATCAATCGCGTCTGTAGACATTTTTCTGAGAGCGCTTACAAATTCTTTGCGTGGGATTCCCCATTGTTCAAGATTCGGGATCTCTAATGATTTACATAAGTCCTTCACGGATTGTACAGCAACTTCTGCAGCGTCTTCATCTGATAAATGTTCTGCTTCGGAAGAAAAAATTCGACCGATGTCTGCCAGTCTATCAATACATGCGTCTTTGCTATATTCCAGTATAGCAGGTAAAAGCATCGCATTCGAGAAACCGTGCGGCACATCAAATAGGGCACCGATTGGTCGGGACATACCATGGATTAAACAAACAGACGCATTGGAGAACGCACTTCCAGCTTGAAGGGCAGCGAGTGACATGCCTTCTCTAGCTTCAATGTTTTGACCGTCCGTGAATGCTTTATGCAAATTCTTTGAGATTAACTTGATTGCGGATAAGGCCATCATATCTGTCATCGGCTGAGATTTTTTAGATATGTATGCTTCAATCGCGTGACTCAGTGCGTCTACGCCGGTCGCAGCTGTTACTTTTTGAGGAGAAGAGAGCGTCAGCAATGGATCGACGATCGCTACATTCGGCATGAAAGCGGGCTGTTTAATCATCATTTTTACTTTAGTTGCTGAGTTCGTGATGACAGTTACGTCTGTTGCTTCTGAACCGGTTCCTGCAGTAGTTGGAATGGCGATATGAGGTACAGGTGCTATTTGCGCAATTTTCTTCATGCCAACGTAATCCTCAATGTTTCCGCCATTAGTCGCAACTACTGCAACCGCTTTCGCAGTATCGATACAGCTTCCGCCACCTAATGAAATAATTAGGTCGCATGTTTCATCTTGAAATAATTGAAGTGCATCCTCTACATATTGATCATTAGGTTCTGAAGCTACACCGAGGAATACTACGCTGTCGACAGAATGATCAGATAATTTCTGCTGGCAATTTTCTACGTAACCGAGCTTCTGCATAATTTGGTCGCTGATGATTAGTGCTTTTTTACCGAGAAGCTCGGCTTTTTCACCGATCTGTGCAAAAGAATTTTGCTGATACAGTATCGTCGGCGGCATTTGAAACGTTTTGCAAGTTTCCATTCGGTCAGCTCCTTAAATTATAATACTTGTAATAGAGTAGTACATTTAAAGCAGGAGTGAAAAAAGTGTAGCGACTAGGCTACACTTTTATTTATAAAGCGAGTCTTCCTAAAAAACAAGTAGAAGGTGTTTGGTGTTTACTATAGTTGAAACCGAGTGCTTTCGTGTAGTTTCTGTTGTGCATGAAAGAAGCAATATATAAATAACAAGCGAGTGGTAAAAGGAGTCTAATATGTTATTACACTCTCTTGATAGAGTCACATTCACTATCACATTTCAATCCATCCAACACTACAGAAGTGATACTGTGGATTTCTACTACAGGATCCAGACGTTCTCTAAAAATGATCCAATCGTAGATCGTTCCGCGCATGCAACGTGTGACGAGCATTGAAATCTCGTCAACCGAAAGCTCTCGTTTAAACTCTCTTCGTTCTACTCCTTCTTCAACATAAGAGCGAATGATTTGATACAGTTGGCGATTTTGGTCAGTTAAATAATGATCGTCATTTATCGTTAATGCTAGCGCACTTGTGTAAATCGTATGAATGAAATCTTTTCCTAAAATATCCCTCAAATACGTCATTTGACCTTTATAAAAAAGAAGAATTTTTTCTGAAGCCTTGAGATCAGCGGGAATGCTAGGAATGAATGATAGGTAAAATTCATCGATATCTTTAAACTTTTCCAAGAAGACATCATATTTCGAAGTAAAATGGACGTAGAATGCTCCTTTGGAAACATTACATGCTTTTGCAATACTTTCTACCGTTACATTATCGAAACCTCTTTCATGGAAAAGCTCTAAGCCTTTTTCTAGGAGGTTTTTCTTCGTTTCTTGCGCTTTTAATTGTCTAGGTGTAAGTTCTGTCATGTTTGTTCCTCCTCTACCATGTTTGTTAACAGGATACCATGTTCACGAATATATTTAAAATTTTTAGAAAACGGGTTGACTATTTGGATAATTATAGATATTATTGAGTGACTGTAGTATGTGACTACGGTATGCGAAAGAAATTATTACTTAATTGAAAAATAGTTTAACGTTTACAAACTGTTAGGTATCTATATTTTTTTATTATTAATGATAACGCTTACATACGTTAAGCGAATTAAAAAGGAGGAATATGTATGGCTAATGAAAAGAAGATTGGATTTATTGGGCTTGGGAATATGGGCTTCCCGATGGCGCGTAATTTATTGAAAAAAGGTTACGCGGTTTATGCGTTGGACATCAATAAAGAGTCTGAACAGAGCTTCGGTGAATTGGGGGGGCATGTCAGTCTGACAACTGCTTCATTACTAAAGGAAGTGGATCTCGTTTTCACTAGTCTACCTACTCCTGCTGTTGCGGAAAATGTGTATTTAGGCGAAGAGGGTATTGTAAATAGCGCTACAAAGCCATTGGCGTTAGTAGATTTAAGCACGATCTCACCTGATTTGAACAGGAAAATTGAAAAAGAAGCATTGCAAAAAAATCTTGAATATTTGGGAGCTCCAGTCAGCGGAAGTGTCAGTGGTGCGGTGAACGCTACGTTATCCATCATGGTAGGGGGCGATAAAGAAACGTTTGAATCGGTACTGCCTTATCTACAGGCTATTGGATCGAATGTATTCCATGTAGGAAAAGATCCGGGTGTTGGTACTATCGTTAAGCTCATTAATAATATGATGGCAGGTATACACAATCAAGCCGTTGCTGAAGCACTTTCATTAGCAAAGCTTGCAGGTGTTGATCAGGATATCGTGTATGACATCGTCAACGTCAGCTCGGGTGCAAGTACAATTCTTACGCGTAATTATAAGACGTATATTTCACAAGATGAGTACACTAAAGGTGCATTCACGACTTCATTACTATTAAAAGATTTGAAGCTTGCAAAGCACGTATCGGATTCTCTTGACGGAGAGCTACCGATTGCGTCGCAACTTATTGAATACTATGAAGCGGAAGTAGAAAAGGGTCACGCACATGAAGATATGTCTTCTTCCTACTTGATGATCCAAGATAAGTTGAATAAACAAAAGCAAAACGTATAAGAAAATCTACTATAAATTAGGAGGAATGGACATATGCAAAAAACAGATGTAAAGACATTGACTCATTTTATTAATGGTGAAGAGGTAGAAGGCAAGAGTGGACGATTTGGGGATGTCTTTAATCCATCCACTGGAGAGAAAATTGCAAAAGTACCATTGGCTTCAACAGAAGAAGTGAATGAGGTCGTGAAGCTAGCGAAAGAAGGATTTACTCATTGGTCTAAGGTTTCAGTAGGCAAGCGAGTGGAAGTCCTTCACAAGTTTCGTGCCTTACTTGTAGAAAACACGGATCGATTGGCCTATGCGATAGGTGAGGAAAATGGAAAAACCATCTCTGATGCAACAGGTGAGATTACACGTGGTATCGAGTCAGTGGACTTTGCGATTGGCGCTCCACACTTGTTAAAAGGTGAGCACTCGGTGAATGTAGGGGGAGAGATCAATTCGTATTCCATGCATAAGCCATTAGGAGTTGTAACATGTATTTCACCATTTAACTTCCCGGTAATGGTACCTGTCGCGATGAGTACGATGGCAGTAGCAGTGGGTAACGCAATGATTCTGAAACCTTCAGAAAAGGTGCCTCATTCTGCATTAATTCTTGCGGAACTATGGTCTGAAGCAGGACTGCCAGCTGGTGTTTGGAATGTTGTCAATGGCGATAAAGAGGCTGTGGATGCACTGCTTACGAATAAAGACGTTATGGCTGTTAGCTTTGTAGGATCGACGAAGGTAGCTGAAGCAGTTTATGAAAAAGGAACGAAAAATCATAAGCGTGTACAGGCATTCGGTGGCGGAAAGAATAATATGGTCATCATGCCGGATGCGGATATCGATACAGCGGTCAATTCATTCCTCGGTGCAGCTTATGGAGCCGCATCACAAAGATGTATGGCGATCTCTACTGCGATTCCTGTAGGTGAGAAAACAGCTGACGCATTTGTTGCGAAGCTAACAGAGAAAGTGAACGAGCTAAAAGTCGGCAAGTTCGATGACCAAGAGGCGGATTTTGGACCTGTGATTAGTGCAGAGGCAAAAGCGAGTATTATAAAATCCATCGATTTGGCTATAGAAGAAGGAGCCGTTCTTGCAGCGGATGGACGAAATCCTAAAGTAGCGGATGAAAATGGCTATTACTTAGCGCCAACATTGCTCGATCATGTAACAACCGATATGAATGTGTATAAGGAAGAAGTCTTCGGTCCTGCACGAATCGTTGTTAGGGTAAATACGTTGGAACAGGCGATTGATCTGATTAATGAGCATGAATATGGTAATGGCGTTACGATCTATACCAACAGTGGAAGCGCTGCAAGAACGTTCACGGATCAAATTGAAGTGGGAATGGTAGGAGTGAATGTTCCGATTCCGATTCCGGTTGGTTACCATAATTTCGGTGGATGGAAGCGCTCCAGATTTGGTGAAGGGCAAATGTTCGGTCCGGATACTGTTCGTTTCTTTACAAAAACTAAAACCGTTTCTGAGAGATGGTTCGATACTTCTTATAATGATGAAAGCAAAACAGATTTCGACTTCCCGAGTAGTTGATTGACCATAAGCAGGATCGTAGTGAATATAAAACTTCGATCCTGTTTTATTTCTAACATAAAGTAGTTTGACAATTGAAAAGTATACAGCCTGATGGAGGAGGGATAGGATGTTAGGGATATTTATAGGCTTAGTGTTGCTTATGGTATTGGCTTATAGAGGTTGGTCGATCATCTGGATTGCACCGATTTGTGCAGGAATTGTTGCGTTATTTGGTGGATTGAACTTATTGGATGCGTATACGGATACATATATGACGGGTTTCGTTAACTTTGCGAAGCAATGGTTCCCGGTATTTATGTTGGGGGCGATTTTTGGGAAATTGATGGAGTACAGCGGCATGGCCCATTCAGTAGCTATTGGAATTTCACGTGTTTTTGGTAAAGAGCGTGCGATCATTGGTGTCATTGTGGCAGCAAGTGTATTGGCTTACGGTGGCGTGAGTGTGTTCGTTGTAGTATTCGCAGTCTATCCATTGGCACTTAATATGTTCCGTGAAGCGAATATAAGCAGACGTCTCCTACCGGGAACGATTGTTGCGGGGATGATGACATTCGCCATGACGGCATTACCGGGCACACCGCAAATCCAGAATCTAATCCCGACACAGTACTTTCATACGACAGCGGCAGCGGCTCCGATTATAGGACTTGTTTCATCAGCGTTCATGATTGTCTCTTCCATATTGTATTTGAATCGTAGAGTTCGCGTGTTAAGAGAAGCAGGGGAAGTTTTCGAAGAACGTGAAGAGGATTTGAATGCAGAACCACGTACGAAGTATCCACATATCATTCTTTCTTTACTACCTTTACTGGCTGTAATTATAACATTGAACTTTTTAAAATGGGATATTGTCATATCTCTTGCAACGGGAATTGTTCTTATATTAATCATTTCAATCAGAGAATTTAAAGGCTTCACAAAAGCGGTAAACAGCGGAGCTAGCGATTCCGTCATGGCGATGATTAACACGAGTGCTGCAGTAGGATTCGGAACGATTGTACGATCGGTTCCAGGCTTTGAAAAGTTAAGTGATGCGATTTTAGGAATCAATGCAAATCCTTTAATCTCTGAAGCCATTGCGGTAAACGTTTTAGCAGGAGCGACAGGGTCGGCTTCCGGTGGTCTTGGTATCACATTAGAAGCACTAGGCTCGCACTACTATGAAATTGCGACGACTACTGGTCCTGCGCCTGAAGCTTTTCACCGAATTGCATCGATTGCTTCGGGTGGATTGGATTCCCTTCCTCATAACGGGGCGATCTTGACGATTTTGATTGTGACAGGGATGACGCATAAGGAATCGTATAGAGAGATGGGTGTGATTGCGATTATATTCCCTATGCTCTCGTTGATTCCTGCGATTGCGCTTGGGATTATGGGGATTTATTGATGGTGCTGGTGGTTGTTGGTCGGTGGCGGTACCAGGTCCCTGCACAACTTCGGTGGCGGTACCCGCAAACGGTACCAGGTCCCTACACAACTTCGGAACTATTCAGACAATTAAGTTTGCAGTGCAAAAAGACTTCTAATCCAGTACATTAGAAGTCTTTTGGTGTTTCATTTTATTGGAATTACGATAGTACTTCTAGAATGTCCTTACTTTTGTGGTGGTTCAAAATATCCTCTATGTCCATCAAACAATAGTGCACGTAGGCTTCTGTAGTTTTCTCGAATGGTTGAGGTAGGCAGTGTGGGAGTTTTGATGTATCAAGATAAGGATAAGGTGACGGAGCAGATGAGTGGTAGTAGGGGAATGTACTGAATGGATAATCAGCTAAATGTTTGACCATAGGTGTTTTTGTTGCGATTGGATTTCGGTGAATATAGCGGCTTACGGCAAGCATTGCGTAAGGAGATTTTACTTCCTTACAATAATATCGACCCTGGTAAAGCTGTCCAACATATCCGTAACGTTTAGAGTAATAATCACTGTATTTCCGATTGATATGCCGCATGATTTTAGATAGGTTGTCTTCAGATTGTAGCAAAATGTGATAGTGATTTGTCATGATACAGAACGCAAAAACTGTAAACTGATAATCGATAGAAGCATGGCCCATGCATCGCATCCAATGCAACATGTCTTCATCGGTGGAATAGATGTTCTGTCGGTTATTCCCGCGCATGACGACATGGTAGTTTGCACCCGGCCTCCAATTTCGTTTACGTCTTGCCATTGACCTCTCCTCCAATTATTTTGTGAATATATTGAGTATAGAGGAAAAGTTTTATTTTGGTCAAAAGGGCGAAATTGAATTTTGGAAAGTGGAAAGTGTGTACAGATCATGTTGTGAATTTGAAGAATTGAATTCTTGCAGCAATTTCAATAGAAGAATTGAATTTCTGAGTGAATTGTGTCTGAGTTGTACGGGGACCTGGTACCGTGCCGATATTTACGCATATGCAACGCTAGTGGGTACTGTGCCGAAGCAGAATTGTGTGCAAATTGTGTGGGGACCTGGCACCGTACCACCCACCCCAAAAACCCCTTGCAACCCCAAAACATATCCCGTATAGTAAGTGTAATATTCAGAATATACCAACTGGTTAGTATAAACGAAAGGAAGTCAAAAACTATGAATTTTTCTTATTCCGAGAAAGTAGTGAAGTTGCAAGAGCAATTGACGCAATTTATGGAGGACTATATTTATCCGAATGAAACGGTGTTTCGCCAGCAGCAAGAGGAGCAGGGGGATCGTTGGAATACGATCCCGCCGATTATAGATGAATTGAAGGCGAAGGCGAGAGAGAAGGGTCTTTGGAATCTATTTCTTCCTGCCGATAGTTATGGAGCAGGATTGACGAATCTGGAGTACGCGCCACTTTGTGAAATAATGGGGCGTTCATTCTTGGCGCCGGAAGTATTCAATTGTAATGCGCCGGATACTGGCAATATGGAAGTGTTGGCTCGTTATGGCACGGAGGAGCAGAAGAAGCAATGGCTCGAGCCTTTACTTGAAGGGGAAATCCGCTCTGCGTTTGCGATGACGGAAAAAGACGTGGCGTCGAGTGATGCGACGAATATTGAATCGAGTATTGTACGCGACGGCGATGAGTATGTGATAAACGGTAGGAAATGGTGGACTTCGGGCGCCGGGGATCCTCGCTGTAAAGTGATGATCTTTATGGGCAAGAGTGATCCGAACGCTGCGAAACATGAACAACAATCGATGATTCTTGTGCCAATGGATGCGGAAGGTGTGACGGTGGAGCGCATGCTACCAGTGTTCGGCTATGATGATGCCCCGCACGGACATGCAGAAATTCTCTTTACCAATGTACGTGTGCCAGCAGAAAATATATTATGGGGTGAAGGGAAAGGATTTGCGATTGCACAAGGTAGATTAGGGCCTGGCCGAATTCACCATTGTATGCGTTTGATCGGAGCGGCTGAACGTTCGCTAGAATTGATGTGCAAAAGAACAAGTGAACGAGAGACGTTTGGTCAGAAAATTTCCAATCATGGTGTCGTGCAGCAATGGATTGCGGAATCACGGATGGATATTGAACAGGCGCGTCTGTTGACATTAAAAGCCGCGTACATGATGGATACGGTCGGCAATAAAGTAGCAAAATCAGAAATCGCTATGATTAAAGTGGTGGCGCCGAATCTGGCATTGCGTGTGATTGATCGGGCGATTCAAGCATTTGGCGGAGCGGGTGTTAGTGAAGACTTCCCGATTGCGTATATGTATGCAGCAGCGCGGACGTTGCGCATTGCAGACGGTCCGGATGAAGTGCATTCGAGACAGATTGCTAGATTAGAATTAAAGAAGTACCGATAAATATTGGATATGATAGGTCTACTATTTCGTTCGTTTTGCATGAGGATTCGATCCGCTGAAATGTGATATAGTATGAGGTAAATAACATGAAGAGGGTCGAGGAATGAGTATGAAAGCTAAAATTACACAAGCGAGTGTGTTGTTGTTTGAAGAAAAAGGATTTAGCGATACATCGATTCAAGATATAGTCGAAGCAATCGGTGTGACAAAAGGGACATTTTATTATTATTTTAATAGTAAAGAGCAATTATTGATGGAAATTCATCTCGAATATATTTCGGATTTGCTGAAACGCCAACAGTCGATTTTAGAATCGGATCATTTATCAGGTCGTGAAAAGCTTGAAGCTATTATCGCGTTGCTCATCCATGATATTCAGTATAACGGGCCAAGTGGTCGTGTGTTTTTCCGTGAGATGCGCCATTTAGTTGAACAGAATGTCGATACCATTGAAAAACAACGAGATCTATTTCGTCTAAATATCGAGCAGCTGATTACGGATAGCATCGAAGCGGGTGAATTCCGCCAAGATTTGCGTGCAGATATTGTGGCTTTTGGCGTATTAGGCATTACGAATTATAGCTACAACTGGTTTAATCCAAAAGGGAATATGTCCGCTGATGAATTAGTTGAACTATTTTCGAGTCTATTGCTTGAAGGAATCATTCCACGCTAAGCTGAGCAATCAGCTTACGCACAACATACCTACTGGTTAGTATAAAGGAGGATTAACTATGGAGAATGCTACTACAATTGATGTACGGTCTGGGGAAGGACTGAATAAAGAGAAGCTACAATACTTCATTCGAGAACATATTCCAGAAGCACCAGAAGGAGAATTGCGCATTCGTCAGTTCAGTGCAGGGCATTCCAATTTGACGTATCTTTTGCAAATTAATGAATGGGAAGCGGTATTACGCAGACCGCCACTAGGGCCGGTTGCACCGAAAGCGCATGATATGGAGAGGGAATATCAAATTTTATCGAGTTTGCATCCGTATTTTAAACCGGCTCCAAAATCATATGTCTTTTCTAAAGATAAAGAGATTGTTGGAAGTCCGTTTTTCATTATGGAACGTCGGAATGGCATCGTGCTAGACACCGAATTCCCTACCGACACGGTGTATACGCCTGAACTCGGCCGGAAGATTTCCGAATTACTAGTGGAGCAACTGGTTAGCTTGCATCAAGTGGATTATAAGAAAACGAAGTTAGTAGATATGGTAAAACCTGAAGGCTTTATGGAGCGCCAAGTTGCGGGGTGGATCGGGCGCTATGAACGTGCGAAAACAGATGACGTCAAAGATCTGGACGAATTGACGGAGTACTTGCAGCGTAATGTGCCGGAGTCCGCAGAGCCTACAATTATTCATTATGATTATAAATTAAACAATGCAATGTTTTCGGAAGACTATTCTGAAATGACAGGGTTATTTGACTGGGAAATGACGACCGTAGGTGATCCGCTCGCTGATGTGGGCGCTGCGATGAGTTATTGGATTCAAGCAGACGATCCTGAAATGCTGAAAAAAGGACTGGGTAAACCACCGGTCACAGTGATGGAAGGGTTTTTCACAAGAGATGAATTTATCGAGCGTTATGCGGAGAAAAGTGGACGTGATGTGAGTTCAATTGATTATTATTTGACGTTTGCCTATTTTAAATTGGCGGTCATTTGCCAGCAGATTTATTACCGCTATAAAAAGGGACAAACGCAAGATCGACGTTTTGCTCACTTCAATGTGTTTGTTGAAAATCTGATTCAGTACGCGTTAATTAGCGCTAGGAAGTAAGAGGTGACAGGATGAGAATTCATTTGCTTTTTAAGAAAGAAGAGTTGGATGAGGCGAAGCTCGATGCAACCAAAACAGTTGTAGTCTTTGATGTGTTGCTAGCGACTTCTACGATTTCTGCCTGTCTGTCGTTTGGCGCACGGACAGTGATTCCAGTTGCTGATGAAGAGGAAGCGCGTGAGATTGCGAAAAACTTGCCGACTGAAGAGTATTGTATGGCCGGTGAATGGAACGGTTTACCTATTGAAGGGTTTTCCTATCCATTGCCGCTAGCCCTTCAAGGGAAAGTCGCGGGTAAAACGTTGATACTGAGAACGACTAACGGTACAGTGGCCATCCGAAAAGCTGCAGCTGCGCGTAAAGTGTGGATTGCTTCATTACTAAATAGTCCAGCAGTTGCCAGAAAAGTATATGACGAATATGAAGATGAAACGATTTTGCTCACTTGTGCAGGATCTGCCAATCAATTTTGCTTAGAAGACTTCTACGGTGCAGGGTACTTTTTATCCGAGCTGATTCAGCTAGCAGGGGAGAATGCTGTTCAATTAACGGACAGTGCGCTCGCTGCCAAGTTGTTTTACGACAGTCGGAAAGATCAGAATGAAACGTTACTCGCACAAACGCAAGTAGGCAGAGCAATGCTGGAGATGGGTGTAGGTGAAGATTTACATTTCGTCAGTCAAAAAGGGCAGTTGGAGGTTGCGCCTTATTTGTCTGGACATAAAGTCGTCTGTGATACGTGTGTAAGCGTATACAATAATTGAGGAGTGAATCGAATGAAACATACAGCTCATTATGAATTTTGGCCGCCACGCATTGCAAAATCCCTTACATTACCTGAAACAACGATTTATGATAATTTGGCGATCACCGCGAAGAAATATCCGAATAAAACTGCGTATGAATTCTATGGCGGATCCGCAACATACAGTCAATTACTGGACGAAACAGAGAAGATGGCGGGGTATCTGGAACAGGAGTGCCAGGTGAAGCAAGGTGATCGTGTCTTGTTGCTTATGCAGAACTCGCCACAATTTCTTGTGAGTTTGTTTGCGATATTGCGCGTGCGGGCAGTAGTGGTCGCGATCAATCCGATGAGTACGACTAAAGATTTGCAGTTTTTCCTAGAAGACGGCGACATTCGACTGGCATTTATCGGACAGGAACTGTATCCGAAACTAGAGCCGCTAATAGGTACGACGACACTTCAAACGGTGATTTCTGCCGCTTATTCGGATTATATTGATGAAGGGAAAGCGTTGGCTGAAATTCCTGGAGAAGTAAAGGCGCCTGCTAAAAAACTAGCGAAGACTGTTTCGTGGAAATCCGCGTTGGATGCGGCTCAAACTCCGTCAGACTACGCAGGTGAGAGTGACGATATGGCGATGATCCCGTATACGTCAGGAACGACAGGAGCCCCTAAAGGGTGTATCCATACGAATCGTACGGTGCAGGCCAATACGACAGGTTCGTATCACTGGATGACGATGAGTCCGGACACGGTCGTATTGACAAGTTTGCCTTTATTTCATGTGACTGGACTCACGCATAGTGCGTTGAATCCTATTTTGGCAGGGAGTAATATGGTGATTCTGACGAGATGGGATCGCGACTATGCGATGAAGGCGATCGAGCAGTTCCAAGTTAGTCACTGGATCAACATCAGTACGATGCTGATCGATTTCCTCGCGAATCCTCAACTCGCGGATTATGATATTTCATCTCTTGAGCTTGTCGGTGGCGGAGGAGCTACGCTTCCTATCGCAGTGGGTGAAAAACTGCGTCAACGAACGGGACTTGATTATGTAGAAGGGTACGGTCTATCCGAAACGATGTCGCATACTCATTTCAATCCGCCAAACCGTCCTAAGTTGCAATGTCTTGGTATTCCGGCATTCGGTGTAGATGCCCGCATTATCGATCCGACGACAGGAGAAGAGCTCGGAGTAGAAGAGGAAGGCGAGCTAGTGGTCCATGCGCCTCAGATGTTTAAAGGCTACTATAATCAGGAAGAAGAAACGAAAGCGAGTCACATGATGCTAGACGGAATACAATTCTTCCGCACTGGCGATATCGTGCGAATGGATAACGAAGGCTATTTCTTTATCGTAGACCGCGTCAAGCGGATGATCAATGCGGCCGGCTTTAAAGTGTGGCCGACGGAAGTGGAGTCGATCCTTTATAAACATCCAGCGGTTCAGCAAGCATGTGTCGTTCGGTCTCCTGATGAAGTGCGTGGTGAAACGGTTAAAGCACTCATTATTTTGGATCCGGAATATAAAGGAAGTGTAACGGGCGAAGAGATTATCGAATGGTCGAAGGGGCAGATGGCTAGCTATAAATATCCGCGAATTGTCGAGTTCCGGGATAGTTTCCCGACTACGAGTAGTGGGAAAATCTTATGGCGTCAGTTGCAGGATGCGTAAGAGATAACTAGATGAAACACCATGACTATTATATAGAAGTGACCCAAAAAGCTGCACCGAATAGACCGAATCTTGCGGTCATCTCGGTGCAGCTTATAGTTGTTTCCTATCGATCAAAGTCCGACTGCGGATTGATTACGAAGAGCTAGAAGGTCTTTCAACGACTCTACTTGTTCGTCAGGCAACGCAATCATTGGTAAACGAACGCCACCCACCGGTACACCTGTCAAGTTCAATGCAGCCTTTGTAGGTGAAGGGTTCGGAGCAGCGAACATCGCTTTCATAATGGGCAATAGACCGCGGTAGATGGTAGCCGCTTGCTTTGTATTGCCTGTTTTGAAGTGACGCACCATTTCTTGCATTTCATTGCCTATAATATGAGCGGAAACTGATACGACGCCTGTGCCGCCAATAGCTAGTACAGGAAGTGTAGACGAGTCATCACCCGTATAAACAAAGAAGTCGTCTCCCGTATGCTCGATAATCGCTGCAACAGCATCTAGATCACCGCTTGCTTCTTTGACAGACGTAATATTCGAAACGTTGTTAGCTAATCGGATAATCGTATCTGGGAGCATATTTACAGCGCTACGTCCCGGGATATTATAGAGCATGATCGGTAATGTAGTCGTTTGTGCAATCGTTTGGAAGTGCTGGTACAACCCTTCTTGACACGGCTTATTATAGTACGGCACGACAAGCATGATTCCGTCGACGCCAGCTTCTTCTGCTTGGATCGTCAAGTCAATGGACTCTCTTGTACTGTTCGTTCCTGTACCTGCAATAACCGGTGCACGACCTGCAACTGTTTGCACAGTGAACTTGAATAGTTCCACTTTCTCTTGCGCAGTAAGAGTAGGGGACTCACCTGTCGTACCTGCGACGACTAATGCGTCTGTTCCATTGGCTAGTAAGTGATTGATTAAGTTTTGTGTTGCTGGGTAATCGATGTCTCCTCTTTCATCAAACGGAGTAACCATCGCTGTCATAATTGATCCGAAATTCATTATTCTCCACATCCTATCATTTTATTAAAAAACATAGAGGTGGGGGCGATACGTAATTGAACGCAAAAAGCAACAACGAGGGCTCGCTGTTGCGTTGAAATAATGAATTATTTCTTTGCACGAGATAGCCCACCATATAGTCTCCTATATGACAATCCTGCACTTGTTCAGTCCAGGATCAGCTTAGAGATCATGAGCATCTCGCCGCTTCGGCAAATTCCCCTTTCCACAATCTTCACAGAACCTCATGATTCTCCGATTGTGTACTAATGGTTTTTGCGCCTCTATCCTTATTTCCGAATTATCGAAATAAGTGAAAGTTTAATTAACCTTACTGTACTTGTTATCCGCGAGAAATGCAACCTTAATTTTTCTAGATGTTTTATAGGTGTACCTTCTGTCTATCTATGACACATTGTGCAATAATACGTCAACCCGTGTATCGTAGTCGCCTCATTCCTTCGACAATTCGTGGCCCAGTATTGTGTTAGCCACCAAAAAGTGCTATCTTATCAGTATAATAGCCTAAGCTTAGACTGGGCTTTTCTTGCTTGATTTATGCATTATATGTTTTCTGAAAAGGGGAATTCGATGAGTACTATACATGAGTCCGCGAATAACAGGCCGGAAGAGTTACAGCGTTTATTGGATAAAGAATTATTACAACTGGAGAAAATTACGATTGAAGATTTCGAAGTAGATCCTATTGAGAAACCCGTTACGCAAGAAGACTTGAAGCAGTTTCAGCAGTTTACATCGACCAGTTTCCGATCTCTAGAAGAGTTGCTCGAAAGCAATCAAGCTGTTTTGCCCGTTGATGAGGCCATTACACGTTTGCAAGATGAAGCATTGCAAGACCGTGTACAAATGGCGAAACGTGCAGTGCAGATCTTTACTTTATTTGAAGATGTACGTCAGACGGTTGACCCTGAATCTGTCGATTTACTTGCACAGTTAGATGCAGCGATGGATCAAGCACATCTTTTGCTTGAAGAAATCGGTATACAAGAGTTATCAGTGTACGATGAGTATTTCGATGAAAGTTATATGGAAGCGGTTGGAACTATACCCGCTGAAGAAGCGCAAGGAATTGAGCGTTTTAAAGTAGCGGCTGTATTCCGTAGAGCCTTTTCAATAGAAGGTCTAGTCATTCAAGATGCGTTAGTGAAAACGGTTTCGTAAAAGGGGGGACGTTTATGACGAGCATTACAAATGATCAATGGGTGAGTCACTACGTACGCCCGTTTAGTAGGTGGAGGTGATTCGATGAGTTCATTCACTAACGTTCCTATGCTGATTCAGCAAATGCAACAAGCAATACGACAGAAGCGTTACACGCTGGCGCTTGATACGATACGCGAACTGGAAAAACTGAATGTTAGCCGTAAGCAAATTCTGTGGCATAAAGCATTGCTTGAAAGTAAGGTCGGGAATTTGCATGTGGCCTTAGCCTACTTGAAGGAATTAGATAGCGACGAGCTACATGCTATCAAGTTACAGCAAACGATCGTCGACAATTGGGACACGTATACGCAGATCATCGCTAAATATAACGATGCCGTATCGGAAATTCAGTTAGGATTTGGCGAAAAAGCACTACATATTATCGATCACGCGATGGAACTTGCAGGAAAACTGCCTATTCCGATTGAATTATATCGCATGAAAACGGTGTTGTTGGCACGTTATGAAAGTGACCCTTTATCTCGCTATACGGCGGGGTTACCTATGTATGCGCTTGATGATCCGACAATCAAACGTGTCGTGGCGGCAGAACCTCCACGTCCAGATATCCCACGGCCGGTTCCGAAGCCGAAAGTTAAGCGTAAGCTAAAAAAAGAAGCGGCAGTACTACTCGCTAGTATAGCAACCGTCCTATTAGTATTCGTCGTCTGGTTAGTTGCCAATCTCATGGCACAGCCTGAAACCGCTACGGAGTCGCCAACTACAGCACCCGTGAAAAAGCCGGCTATAACGGAGACTGCGTCTAAGAAAGACGAGCCGGTTAAAGAAGTGGTCGCAACACCTAAAGAAGAAACTAAGCTTGAATTCGTTTCCGATGAAGCGGCGAGAACGTATTATAATGAAGGCTATAAGCAATTTATGAAAGAAGACTTCCCAGCGGCTGTTGTGTACTTGGAATATGCTATGCGTACGGAGGAAAGTGATTACTTCACGGACGATGCCTCGTACTTCCTAGCTTCGAGTTATTTGCGTGAGCAGAAGTATGAAGACGTGGTGAAAATCGCGAAAGCATTCCGTAAAGAAAAAGATGTGAATTATAAGGAATCACCTTATCGAGAGGGAATTCGTCTTCAAGAAAGCCGCGCTTTGTGGCAGCTTGGTAAGGAAACTCAAGCTATTTCGATTTTGGATGAATTGATTAACAAGTCCGATGAAGATTGGGTGACGTATGAAGCGAGAGCTATGAAGAAGTTCGTAGTGGATGGTGAGAGTAGTAGTGAGGACGAGGAAGAGACTGGTTGAGTTAGCATGGGGTTGCGATTTTTTTGTCGACATCGCGCCCTCCACCAGTGCGCCCAAACCACACAAAGAAGGAGCAAACCGGGAAGTCAACATGACTTAACGGATTGCTCCTTCTTTTATTCCAGTGATTTAATCAATTCAACATTATGTTTCTCCCACTCGGTCATCTTGCCATCGAAGGATGGATCCGGGCTGTACCAAGACTGTGAACCAAAGTAGTTTTGCATTTCTTTTGATTGGAATACATAGCCATGTCGTGCATAGATTTCATTGCGCGCTAAACGTAAATCATCTTTTGACAGTCCTTTTAAATCGGATTCGTCGAGGAACACGTCACCGCTGTATGAGATGATGAAGTGGTCGTTTGAAGCGTCAGCTGGAACTTCTTTAATCACCTCTTTGACAATAACGGTTTCGACGGGTTCTTCTTCCACGACGTCGTTTTGCACGACTGGCAAATCATTGTCGGTTTCCACGTTCGTTGCAATGGCCAATTCTTTGATGGAATCAAAAGCGAGGTGAACTGATTGCTTCGCTCCAAATACGTTCGCCTGAATTTCTTCTCGCACGCTTTCGTCATTCAAAGTCGTGGTCATTTTGATGGGATAAATTCCTGCCATATACGGGCCGAATTCTGCTTGTTCTTTACTCTTTTTAATATAGCCCATCTCGGTATCGTGAATGGATAGCACCGTTTCGTCTCCGATCGATTTCACTTTGAGGATATAGCCCGCTGGATTAATCGTATAGCGGGGAAAGAGGCCGAATCGCTTACCATCCGCACGTATGGAGAACATGCCGTCGTCGGTCTTTTCTCGTAAATTGTTTTCTATTACTTGTACGATGGAAGGGTTTTTCTCGACCAATGTAAGTAAGGCTTGTATGCTAACCCCGTTGATCGAAATACGACTATCTTTCGGTACAATCAATTCATGCAACTCGTCTTGATCCTGCTCAATCAGCGCTGAAATGAATTGCTCGGTTATTGCCTTCCGACCATATTTATTTTCAATAGTGTAATAACCTATAATCGCGACAAGCACAGCAGTTATCAATAAAAGGGGATACAGTGGTGTTTTCAATAACGAACGTTTTTTATTGGAATAGCGGGATGCAAGAAACGCTTTACAGTGTGTACAGTACTCTTGCTGATTTGTATTCATTTCTTTACATATCGGACATTTTTTCATGTGAATTCTCCTACTTCATGCTATGGCTCTATCTTTTGAAAGCGAGTATAGATACCAATGTAGTCAAGATTATACTATGACTGACGGGATTATTCTAGATGTAAGGACGGTTGTTGTGTAAAGGAAGTAGGTCGCAGGATATTCATTACAAGGGATTTTTCAAAATTCGCCATTTAAAGTAGTTCTATCATACGCCTAGGATGTATGAAGATGGTAAATAGTGAGTTATAATGGTTTAAAAGAATCCCATATTACTAAAGTGTGGCAGGGAAGAAAAGAGGGGCGAATGAAAAGACAGCTTCATATAGTTTTGATTGCCTGCATTGGATTGCTGGCGGTACTTGGATTTAAAGGGGTAGTCAGTGCAGAAGCTGCTTCAAATGAGTTATTGGTAGAGTACGAAGAAAATCGTCATACATTTTCTGTAGACGAAAACTTACCCGGTGTAGAAAGCCGCGAACCTATCACAGACGAAGTGGAGTTATGGAGCTTTACAGATTCAGCTGAGATGCTATTAATGAAGGAACAACTTCTCGAAGATCCTAACGTCTTACATGTTGAACCGAATTATGAGCGCTATTCGCATATCGTATTCGATGATCCTATTCTCGTGAAGCAATGGTGGATTCCACAAGTGAAGCCGCAGTGGATGTGGTCTAGGGTGCAAGAACAAAAGAAAATGACCGTCGTGGCGATCATTGATTCCGGCATTGATCTACAACATGAAGATTTACAGGGTCGAATTCAGCCAGGCGGTTATAATTTTTACGCAAATAATTCGAATGTTCAGGACGTCAATGGCCATGGCACAGCTGTCGCAGGCGTAGTCGCGGCTAAGGCTGGAAATAATCTAGGCGTAGTAGGTATTGCGGGAACATATGAAACCAAAATATTGCCGTTGAAAATCTCGCATCTGAACGGTCTCAGTAAAGTGTCGGATAGTATTAAGGCGATTGATTACGCCATCAAGAAACAAGTCGATGTAATCAATATGAGTTACGGAAGCAGCATGTCTTCTCAAATGGAAGAAAAAGCGATTCAGCGTGCAGTCGAATCGGGTATCACGGTCGTATCGTCTGCAGGGAATGATGCAACGAAAGGGAATTCGATCATGTTTCCTGCATCTTATCCTTCCGTTATTTCAGTTGGCGCAACGGAAAGAGATAATCAGCGCGCTTTCTTTTCAAACTATAACTCTCACGTGAGCTTAGTCGCTCCAGGTGCGGCAATCTATACGACAACCCTTGCTAATAGCTATAAGTCAGTCAGTGGAACATCTTTTTCGGGACCAATGGTAGCAGGTGCAGCGGCTTTGGTAAAATCATTGAAGCCTGAAGCAACCCCAGCTGAAACCAAACAGTTACTAGAAATGACCGCGACAGACCTAGGCGCGCCAGGTAAAGATATTCATTTTGGAGCAGGGGTTGTAAATTTAGAGAAGCTGAGCCATGCGTTACCAGCTAGTTCTACACCCATTCCGCCAAATGAATTTACAGGCGATTTTCCAGAACTGAAAGTACAAACGAATAAAGTATTCACAATCAAATTTACTAATGAATTACTACTTGGAAAAGACTACTCAAAACATATTTACATTACCCGTTCGCCAAATAGCGCAGAACGTATCGAAAGCTTTACAGCGAAAGTGGATCCTACAAATAGCAAGCAATTATTAATTACACCAACTAAAGAGTGGCAACTAGGAGTTCATTATTTACGCGTGGAGAAAGGGTTGCAGAATAAAAAAGGTGTCGCAATGAAAAAGTCATTTGCTGTGAAGTTTACGGTACTTCCTCGCTAATTCTATAGAATAGAAAAAGGCTATTGCAGCCAGTCATAGAGACTTTTGCAATAGCCTTTTGTGTGTTACTTCGTTATTTTAGAAAACATGTCACCTGTGCTGACGTCTAAAATCATATCGTCCACTTCAGGTTTCGTCTTGATCAATTCCATCTCATGTAGCCAGTCACGCACTTCTTCCCAAGATGTTTCATCAAGCGTACCAAATGCTTCACCGTCTGTATCCATCTTCGGTAATAACACATTTAAACTTTCCGTTTCAATTGCTTTGTCTAACGGGAAGTTCGCTTGATCTTGGTTGCTTAGCAAGAGGTCGAGTGCTTCTTCGGGCTGTTCTACCATAAATTCATACCCTTTTTGTGCTGCCCGCCAGAAAGCCTGGATTGCGTCTTGTTCTTTGTCCCATGTATCATCACTCGTCAACAACACAATTTCACTATAATTTGGCACGCCATAGTCTACTGGATTAAAGTAGCGCGTTTTGAAGCCTTTCGAGTTCATGACAGGCACTTCGTGGTTAATAAATGTTCCTGTCACGGCATCAACACGTTTTGAAACGAGTGAAGATTCCAATTCGAATCCAACGTCGATCATATTCACTTTGTCATAATCGCCGCCGTCATTCGTTACCATCGTTTTAATCAAAGATTCGTTTAGTGGAATCCCTGGATAACCGATTGTTTTACCTTCGAGATCTTTAGGTGATTGAATCGAACTTTCCTCTAGCATGACAGTATAATTTAGTGGCTCTCGCACAATCGAGGCGATTGCTTTAATCGGAATGTCTTCATTGGCTTGCGCTAAAATGACATCCGGTTGGTAATACAGTCCAAGAGTCACTTTTCCTGCTGCGGTCAAGTTCATTGGATCGGTCGGATTGGCAGGGAATTGTATGTCCACTTCCACGTTCTCTTCATTAAAATAACCTTTTTCCTGGGCTACATAAATATAGCTATGTACTGCATTTGGATACCAGTCGAGCATGATGCTGACTTTTTTCTTTTCATTGTTCGGTGTCTCTTCGTTATCTGCGGGAGTCTTATCATTATTGCACCCAGCTAGCAGTACAAGAAGAAAAATGATGCTAAGGAACAGACGTTTTCTCATTGGTGATTCCTCCATTGTAAAAAGTGTTTTTCCAATACGACGACGAGTAGAAAGAAGATAATGCCTACTGCAGATAGCAAGACGATCGGTGCGAATACGGCGGCACTGTCAAATTGCGTCATCATTCTTCTGCTGAAGTATCCAAGTCCTGCCTGAGCACCTAGCCATTCCCCAATGGCCGCACCGATTACACTCAGTGTGACCGCCACTTTGAGTCCAGAGAAGAAAGATGGCAAAGCGGAAGGCAGGTCTAATTTATAGAAGATATCTTTTGCGGACGCACCCATTGTTAGCATTAATTCACGTAAATTTTTATCTGAAGAGCGCAAGCCGTCGAAAACGCTGACGGTAATCGGGAAAAAAGTAATCAGTACCGTAACCGCGACTTTACTCCAAATGCTGTAGCCGAACCATAAGACGAAAATCGGTGCGAGCGCGATGACCGGAATCGTTTGCGACGCGATCAGGATAGGGTAAAACGCCTGCTCGATCGGTTTCTTACTATACATCGCAATTGCCAGTGTGGATCCGAGCATGATTGAAATCGATAAGCCGATTAAGATAGTTAAAGCAGTCGGAGGTAAGTGGTGGATAAACAGCTCCGTCTTCAGCTCCCATAATCTGATCAGAATCGCTGAAGGGGACGGGAAGAGAAAGCTTTTGTCGTAAAGACGTGCGCTAATTTCCCATAGGCCCAGTAAGATCGCAACGAAAAGTATAGACCAACTATACGAAGTGATTTTCTTCATAGCCGCGCCTCCGAACGAAGCTCGCTAATAAGTTGCTCCTTCATTTCCATCACTTCGGGCTGTGCCAGGTCTCGCATAGTACGTGGTCGGCTGAGAGGCACGATGACTTCGCGAATCGTCTGTACTGGTCTTTCAGCGAGTACGAAGATGCGATCGGATAGAAATAAAGCTTCGTCGATATCATGTGTGATGAAGACAATCGTTTTATCGAGCTTCTGCCATTGATCGATCAGCCACTCTTGCATCGTCAGCCGTGTGATCGCATCGAGTGCGCTGAATGGCTCGTCCAGCAATAAAATATTGGAGCCGGTCAGGATCGTTCGTAAAAAGGAAACCCGTTGTCGCATCCCGCCTGATAAATTTCCAGGATAAGCGTTTTCTTCGCCTGCCAGTCCGAAATCAGCGAGTAGCTGGATGATCTGGTCGGCAGTAGGTTTACCGCCTTGAAGTTCTACTGGTAATTGGACATTTTCAAGAATCGTTCGCCACGGCATGAGTAAGTCTTGCTGCGGCATATAGCCCACTTTGCCTAATCGCTTCGTTGTCACTTCTCCGTTCAATGAAATCTCACCACTGTCAGGATTCTCTAGACCGGTGACCAGTCGGAATAAAGTGCTTTTCCCGTAACCACTTGGTCCAATGATGCTGACAAATTCGCCTTCATTTACATGCCAATCGACTTGGTCAAAAATTGCGGTTGGTTTAGAAGCATTGGTTGCTCGATAATGAAAAGATACATTCGTAAACTCTAAAACCTTATTCGTCATCATTCTTACCACTTCTCATTTCTTCAAAAAATACACACAAAAAACCACTTCTCTGTGCGAAGTGGTTGCATAGTACGGTCGAAATCCGTCATATGTCCACTTCCCTCCGCTAGCATTATCTAGAGCAGGTTTCGAGGGTTAAGGCGAACGCCTCTCTCAGCAACAGCACCCCTAGTGTTTATCCATATCTTATCGTTACATAGTCTGAAAAGATAGTCAAGATAGGACAGGAATAAATTGGTCATTTATAGGGAGTTGGAAAATATCCTACACGTCAAAAATCTCGCTATTGCAATTGTTTTGTCGACTCATTATGATTAAGGATAGTTTATAGCGTATTTTGGTGTCTTGCTAGTTTGCAAGACGTAAAAAGGAATCAGGTGAAAATCCTGAACGGTCCGGCCACTGTAATTGGAAAGTAACTTCTGACAACCACTGGTATTCATACTGGGAAGGTTGAAGTTGCGTTCGTATCCAAAAGTCAGGAGACTTACCATAATACAATGCTTACAGCCTTCCGGAAAAAGGTGTGTATGTTGTGTTGTATTATGTATGTCTAAACACGCATCCATCCATCCTTGTCTCTTTCCGGAGGCGGGATTTTTTTATTGAAAAAAATAGGGGGTAGGAGTCGTTGAGGAAAGGTAGTCGAGTAAGCAAGACATTATCTGTGTTGCTAAGTTTATTGTTGGTGTTGTCGGTTTTAACTCCAACAGTACAAGCAGTTGATACAGGAGTAGAGAATACACAAGGAATGGTTGAAGAGCAGACAGATGTGGAAGAATTATTAGCTAGAACCGTTCAGTTTTATAAAAACAAAAAGATGAAATTGGATTCGTGGCAATTATTAGTCGGGCTTTACGCAGCAGGTGAAGACCTGAATGATGGCGAGTGGGTATTACCAGAATGGCAAAAAGAAGATCCAGATTATCTAGAACCTATACATTATGGTACAGATCATATTCGCTTTATCTTCGGATTGCTTGCAATGAACGAAGATCCAGCCGATGCATGGGAAACGAATCGTAATCTTTATGCGGAATTAGCATCGCAACAAAACGAAGAGACAGGCTCATTTGGCGGCATTAATAAACATATGTGGGCCGTGCTTGCGATGGATACAGGCGAACGTCTAGGAGCCGATTTAGGTGAGTGGAATACAGATAAGAAACAAAAAGCGCTACAATTTTTGATCGATAACCAAAATGAAGATGGTGGATATTCATTCTTTGGTCCGGTTTCAGACCCAGATATGACAGGTATGGGCATGATCGCGTTGTCGAACTATCAAGGGGAAGAAGCGGCAGATGCAGCTATTGAAAGAACGAAGGACTTATTACGAGCTAGACAACTAGACTTAACGACGGGTGGATTTAATTCGCCAGGTAATTTTGGAATGGGCGATAATGCCAACTCCACAGCGACAGCGATTTGGGGTCTAGCTGCAGTCAATGAGAATGTACTAGCAGAAAAGTGGCATGTAGGCAATCAGACAGTAGTAGATGCAATAAAAGGTTTCCAGTTTGAAGACGGGTCTTATAAGTGGAAAGTGACTGATAAAAGTACTAATTTAATGGCGACAGAACAAGTATTACTTGCGCTAGCAGACATGAAAGCGGGAAGTTCTGTTTGGAATCGAATTGCTTTAAAAACAGAGCGGCCTACAGCCTACGTGAAAGTCGATGGGGTAGATGCACCGATTCTTGCAGATACTGCAGTGGCATTCGAAGCAGGCGATACGATTGTACAAGTTGTTGAACAGTTGTTAAAAGAACAAAATATTCCTTACGAGTTGGATCAAGCGAAAGAGAATTTTGTATCGATTAACAACGTTCAAAATGGAAATTTACATGGCAATGATCAGTGGGTTGTTGATGTTAATGAAGGATCATCTACTTCACTTTTCGATAATGTAGTAAACGACAATGATAAGATTCACATTTTCTATAAACGCAATGCAGTTCTTGAATCCATTACGAAGTTGAAAGTCGGGGACAAGGATCCGACTATTGAACTCACATTAAGTGGAGACACGTTTACGGAAGCGGCTTCAAATGTTAGTAACTGGACTATAGGTAATGGAGCCCTAACAGTTGGCTCAGTCACAGTTGAAAGTAGTCAGAACGTACTTCTACATGTGCAAGGCGAAGTACCAAATGTAACGTTATCAATAACTGGGCTTGCTAAAGCAGTGCAGTCGAATGTAAACACTACTGCAAATAATACTCCTGCTATACCAGAAACTATTCGTACGGTAGACGATATGCTTGCGGATACGTTACGTTTCTATGAAGTGGAGAGATATAATAAGGATAATTTCAGATGGAGTATGCCTGGAATCAGTTGGACGGAATTGGTTGCATTGGGCGCGTCCAGTTCACAATTAAGTGATGGTACAGCACAATTACCAGAGTGGCTCACTAAAGATCCAGGATTACAGAAAGATGAAGCAGATACGGATCATATTCGCTATATCTTCGGTTTGCTAGCAGTAGGTAAAGATCCATCTACTGCATGGGAATCTAAACGAAATCTTTATGCAGAGCTAGCGGCACAACAAAAGGCAGACGGATCAATTGGTGGTATAAATAAACACGCATGGGCGATGCTCGCTTTAGATACAGGTGAGAAGCGCGGGCAGGACGTAGGAACATGGGGTGCCAATGCAAAAGAGAAAGCGTTACAACATTTGTTAAAGCAAGAAAAGGAAAAGGGTGGATTTTCGCTTTCATTAAATGAACAAGACACAGCTGATCCTGATATGACGGGCATGGTCTTGTTGGCACTAGCAAATTATCAAGATGATAGTGCGGCGAATGCTGCAATTGAACGTGCAAAACAAGCCTTGCGCGAACAACAACTTGATACAGCTGGCTGGGGCGCTTGGGGAGAAAACTCCAATAGTATTGCGACAGTCATTTCAGGTCTGGTTGCGGTAGGAGAAGACGTTACATCGGATAAGTGGCAAAAAGGTGAGGAATTACCCTTAGATGCTTTAAGCAAATTCCAAACGAAAAATGGTGCATTTGCCTTTACTTTACCGGCCGATCAATGGGTCAATACGAAAGCAGTAGAACAATCCTTAATTGCCCTACAAGAAATTAAAACGGGGAAATCTGTATGGCAACAATTTTCTGAAGTAGAAAATGTAGAGCCGCCAGCAGATGAAACGTCTATTACATTTTCCGTAGAAACGCGCACAATGGATACGGGGGATATTATTAGCCCGAAATCGTTGAAAATTGAATCAGGAGATACCGCATTTACGGTACTAAGACGTGAAGTAGAAAACCGTTCCATACCATTTAAATTCACTGGTGCAGGTCCAACTATATACGTCAAGAGCATTAATAATATAGGTGAATTTGATGGCGGCCCACTAAGTGGCTGGATGTATTCAGTCAATGGTGAGTTTCCGCAGTATAGTGCTGGAATTTACGAATTACAAAAGGATGATATTCTGCGCTGGCAGTATACAAGGGACTTGGGAGCAGACTTAGGAGATAACTGGAATCCTACACCTGAAATATCAGTCGACGCACCTGAAAACGTACAAGCAACAATTACAGATGGAAAGCTTCAACTTCAGATAAAAGATGAAAAGACTGGCGAACTACAAGCTGCTAAAGTAGAGAAAACAGAAGTGGTTGGCGGATTTATGATCGTTCAAATCGGAGAGACAGGCAATGTACTCGATTCATTAGAAGGTCTTGAATTGACCTCGGGAATACAGCAAGTTGTAGTACTCGATAACGACAAACCGTATAATTATTTCAAATCTGAAAGTGAGATAAAATCAACGAAAGAATGGAATATTAAGTTCTCAGGTGCATTACAGAATGATGCTAAGAACTTAGAAAAAGTTGTCATTCGAAATGCAGCGGGCGAAATCGTTCAGGTTTCTACAACGCTTGGAGAAGATGGAAAGTCGTTAAAGATCAAGCCGAGTACTAGATATACTCAAGGTGAACTATACTACTTGACGATTACCGATGTACTATCAGCAAATGGAGAAGTGATTAAAGAACCTATTCGAAAAATATACGTGATTGAATGAAAATTATAGACTATCATGCAAGTCATTACCATATGGCTTGTATGATAGTTTTTTTGTGCAATATCTTGCATTCATTCATCAATCTATGTAGTATAATGACTAACAGACTGAAATGGTATTTCGGTCACTTTTAAAGGGAGTGTCATAATGGATCGCAGAGAAGAAATTATGTTGGCAGCTGAAAAATCATTTTCGATGTTCGGATATAAAGCGACAACGATGGACCGGGTCGCGAAGATTGCGAATGTGGGGAAGGGCACAATCTATACATTTTTTTCAAATAAAGAAGAATTATTTCATTCGATTGTTTGGAAAATGGTTGAAGAAATGAAAAACGTCTCCGAACGAACTGCTAAAGAAGGAGCATCTTTTCAAGAAAATGCCCATGCACGTATTATGCAGTTGCTGGAGTTTCGCGAGACGCATCAGCTATTCATTAAATTGATTGAAGAAGAGAAAGAGTTGCGTACACCTGCTGTAGGAGATGCGTTAACTTCTATAGAGAAGGAAATATTGAAATTCATTGCAGGAAAGATTGAGCGCGGTGTCGCAAAAGGTGAATTGAAGCCATGTAACAGCGAACTGATTGCTTTCCTTTTATTCAGATCTTATTTAGCACTAGTTAATGATTGGTCAAAAACACATGATGAACAGCTGACGGAGAAGCAAATAACGGACATTTTGAACGGTACGATCTTCTCCAGTTTGTTAGTTTGACGTGCGCATGACGGAATATAGAGTGAGGGTTTATACGAAATGAATAAAATATGGTTTATAGTCAGACGGGATCTCCGGAATATCTTCAAGAATAAAGCAGCACTCATTGTCATTGCGGCGATTGCTTTTCTGCCTTCCCTATATGCTTGGATGAACATCCTCGCTTCGTGGGATCCGTATTCCAATACGGAAGGCGTGGAAGTCGCAATCGTCAGTGAAGACGTAGGGGCGAAGATTGAGGACAAAGAATTCAATGTCGGAGATGAAGTGATTGTCTCGCTGACCAATAACGATGATCTCGGCTGGCAGTTCGTAACGAAAGACGAAGCGTTAAAAGGCGTGAAGCACGGGGATTATTATGCTGCGATCATCATTCCAAAAGACTTCTCGGAGAATTTAAGCAGTGTCGTCACCGACGATATGAAGAAGCCGACATTAGATTATTATATCAATGAAAAAATTAATGCGATTTCCCCGAAAGTAGCGGGTAAAGGTGCATCTGCGATAGTAGAAAATATCGATAAAACATTCGTTGAACAAGCGAATGAAGCAGTCATCAAAGTATTCAATAATCTGGGAGTAGAACTTGAAGACAATCGTGGGAATATCGAAAAGCTACGTGATTTAATTTATCAATTAGAATATGACATTCCAGATATTTATTCGAAATTACAGATGGTAGATAAAGGCTTGGATTTTGCAGATACTTCTATTGATCGCGTAGATGTCGTGCTTGACGACGTCAATGTAGTGCATGCCAATGCGAAAAAGTTAAACGCACGGCTGATTAGTAAGTTGCAAGAGAATGAAAAGACCGTGGATCACACATTGCGTATCATTACGTCTAACTTGGAGAGTGCACAAACAGCATTCCGCAAAGTGCCCGATTTGACGAGTGAGCTGTCAGGTAAAGGAGAAGACGTCGATCGTATTGTCGATTCGCTACGGGATAAGCAAGACAAATTAGAAGATACGAATGCACGATTAGATGATATTTACGATTATTTGAAAAAGCAGGATCAGAATCTAAAAGACTCAACGAATATTAAAGATTTGCAAAGTTCCTTGAATGATAGCGTCACCGATTTAAACCGTTTGAAAAAGAATTTGGAAACAATCATTTCTGATTTGCAGAGCGGTAAGAACCCAGCAACTGATTTGATAACACAAACACAAGCGTTGTCCGATAAACTCGCTGAAGATATGGAAAAAATCAAAGGCAATTACGAAAATGTATTATCGCCGCAAACTGAAAAGCTTATGAAGCAGTTGAATGAGCTTTCCGCGAATATCACGGGCTTATTGGATCGTGGGACCGAAGTGAATGGCAATGCGCAGGAATTCGTTCAAGGCTTGATTGATAAGCGTGAATCTATAGATTTCAGCAAATACCAAGAACAACTCGACAGTATGTCCACTGCGATAGAAAGTCAGATTGGAAAAGTGGATTCGGTCATTTCGGTTTTAGAAGCTGCAGGTAATGTGACGGGCAGTGACCAAATTGTCGGTCTGCAACAGCGATTTGTCGCGTTACGTGATCAGTTATCGTCAACTCAACAAGCCATCGATAAAGTGCAAGCTGCCATCGACAAAGGCGAGAAACCGAGCCTCGAGTTGTTGAATCAACTTCAAGGACAGCTACAGGCGAGTCAGCAAAAGATTGCGGATGCACGAAATCAATTTGATGCAAATAGCCAAAAAGCGATTGCAGAGGCGATTAAACAATTACAAAATTTCGATGAAGGACTGCGCGATCGGTTCAATGAACTCCAAGCATCGAAGACAGAAATTGATGAGAAGCTTGCAGGGTTGCTAGAGACAGCGGAAAATCCTGAGGTTACGATCGGTGCTCTTCAAAAAATGGTTGGCCGGATTGATAATGGACTAACGGCAATCGGTTCCATTAACAATGGATTAACAGATCTTGAGAAATTCATTCATTCGGATAAACTGTCTGCTGAAATTGAGCGAATCAAAACGGTTCAAGACAGCTTGTCGTCTGCCCATTCATCCGTTGACGGCCTAGTTGGTCGAATCAATGAATCAAAAGCGAACGGTAAAAAGCATTTGGCTGAAGTCGATCGTGTATCGGGGGAATTAGATCGTTCGGTTGGCGAAGCTATCGATTTCGTCAACAGTGATTTGACGAGAAAGTATAAATCCGCTATGCGTGATGCAACCAATGCGTTGTATGACGTGTCCGACGTATTAGACGAAGTAAATGGACGGATCCCACGTCTTCGTAATGCGCTTGAAAAAGCGGATGCAGGGGTGGTACTTGGGAAAAAAGATTTGGCGAAAGCTCAGGAACTCTTCCCAGAAGCTCGTGAAACGATAGAAACGATGGCAGAGAAAATCCGCAAGTTAGAAGACGAAGGAGACTTGGATAAATTATTGGATGTCCTCTCAACGGATCCGATAGGTGTCAGTAAGTTTCTCGCTGAACCGGTTGTCTTAAATGAACATGCGTTATATCCAATTCCAAACTACGGTTCAGCCATGAGCCCATTCTATACGACACTTTCATTGTGGGTGGGCGCATTGCTCATGGTATCCACGCTGAAAGTCGACATCCGAGAAAAGACACGATTCAAGAGTTATCAAACGTATCTTGGACGGTTGATTATCTTCGCTGGAATAGGCACGGTTCAATCATTGATCGTTACGCTAGGTGAATTATTCATCATGAATGTCTACGTCGTGAATAAACTACCGTTTGTATTATTCGGTGTACTGATCAGTGTCGTATTCGTTTCCATCGTGTACACACTCGTGTCCGTATTCGGTAACACTGGTAAAGTTATCGCGATCGTTTTGATGGTCATGCAGCTCGGTGCATCAGGAGGTACATTCCCCATCCAAATGGCACCAGAATTCTTCCAAAAGATTTCCGCATTTATGCCATTCACACATGCGATCACGTTATTGCGTGAATCCATTGGTGGAATTATCTGGGCAGTGGCGTTAAAACAAATACTCTACCTGTCCATCTACTTCGCGTTAGCGCTCGTAGCAGGGCTTGGATTGAAGAAGTTCTTTAATAAATCGAGTGATAAGTTTATTGAGAAGGCGAAGGAAAGTAATATTGTGATGTGATGGAAAAAGACTGTACAGAAAGTAGTTTTACTAACTTTTTGTACAGTCTTTTTATGTGTAATTAGATTTAGAGCACTCAATTATATGATTTTTTAGAAGCTACTACATTAAAATAACTTCATTTGCTCCGAATTACTATTCTCACTTGTCCCATTAACATAGCCTAAATCCCTAAAGCCCTTGGAGCGCTTCTTAGACATATTTATAAGGGCAGGAACCTTTTGGTCAATATAATCATATACGCGTACTTCCTGTTTTTCAGAGTGATTACGGTGTAACCGTCCTACGTATTGAGTTAATAAACCCTTCCAAGAGATTGGCATAGTTAGAAACAGCGCATTTAATCGTGGAAAATCAAATCCTTCACCTATATATTTTCCTGTCGCTATAATTAAGAGTTCTTCTTCGCTCGGTAGATCCCGGATGAAGTTTAATGCCTTCTCTTGTTCTTTTTTTGAGAGTTCTCCGGAAAGAACGATAATATTTTTTGCGAATCCCTTAAACAAACTATGAAGTATATGTACATGATTTATTCGTTCGGTCAGAATTAATGGTGTCATACCTTCCTCTAATGCTAAAAGCGCGTCTTCGAAAATAAGTCCATTTCGCTTAGTATCCTCTGCCATTTCATTGTACATTTGCTGAATATTTTCATATTTAGTATTATAAGAGGTTTTTCTTTCAAAGATAAGATGATGAAAAGGGCGAACCAGGGCCTGTTCTTTAGCATCTGTTTTATATAAAATTGGACCACATTGCATCGTAATTATTGGGTGAAGTCCATCTTTACGAGCCGGCGTAGCTGTAAGACCATATACATGTTTCGCTCGAACCATCTTCATTAATTGTTCAGAAGTATAAGCAGATAGATGATGGCATTCATCTATAATAATTTGACCGTATTGGGTGATAATAGGATCAATTCCGTTAGAGGTCAATGTTTGTATGGTGGCTACATCAATTTTTCCTGTAGGCTTCCGTTTTCCACCGCCAAATTGGCCTATATCCTTAGGGGGGGAGTCCAGAAACAATGAGAGCTGATCAATCCATTGATTCAGTAACTGTTTACGATTCACTATGATAAGGGTATTCACTTTTTGCTCAGCAATAAAAGCAGCTGCTGTTACGGTTTTTCCGAATCCAGTGGCGGCTGCTAATACACCGCCATCATGGGCTTGCAACTGTCGAAGTGCGTCTACTTGTTGTGAAGATAGGGTTCCGTTGAAGTTTGTCTCAATTGGGTTTCCTGAAAAACGTTCATCTATCCAATCCAATTCAATTCCCTTAGAAGACATTAAGTCCTGGATAGCCTGCTCACATCCTCTTGGAAGGATTAAATGAGAAGTAGTTTTATCAAAACCTTCAATCGTTGAAGGTATGGTATATGTAGACAATCTCTTTGCTCTTGCTTTAAAATACTCAGGGTTTCCAAAAGAAGCTAAACTTTCGAGTTGTGATGTAAGTGAATCAGGAAGTTCTTCCAATCTGAAATGAATGCCGTTCTTTTTAATAGCTTGTAGAGTAGTTGGATAATCAGTGGCATTATTAGCGGGAACTTGCACATTAAGTAACTGAAGGTATTTGTAAATCATATTCTTATCCACTTTATTTAAACAAGATAAATAAAGCCACTGATCTTCAAATGGTTGAAAGGCTTCATTAACAAAAACGCTATTGCCAAGATCTCGGGCATAGCGTTGTAGTGGTAGGGCGATTAGGTTTCCTAGGCTTCTAGTATTTGCAAGAGAATCCTGACTTGGAAATAAACGATCAAAAGAATCTAACTCAGCAGATGTTTTCTTATCCGCATGTGCAATCAGTGCTTTGCCGAGAGTGCGAGCTAAAGAGGAAGGTAAGGCTTCTGAAAAGAACAGCCAGACATGCGCCCCATTGCCAGAACGGGATCTTTCAATACTACAAGGAAGCTGAAGACTTTTACAAATATTTACGAATGCGAGCACATCATTTTGCCAATTCTTTTTATCAAAGTCTACAACTAGAAACCAACAAGAGTTATCTACTAACAAAGGATATAGACCGACAATGTGCTTGCCACTCAAATGATCATAAATTGTTTGATCTGTAAGAGGGATATAGGATTTATTCCGTCGAACTGGAGAATATCCGTTCTTACCATTCTCCAACTTCCATCTAGTTGCATAGACATCCGCTCTACCCCGAAAAATACTTTGAAATAATTGAACTTTCTGTTGTGCCGTTGAAGTATTGGTAATTAAACTAGTAGATTCTTTAATTTGAAAATCTGGCAAATAATTTTGTACTATCATTTTTAAGTACTTATTCTCAGTCTGAAGTTTTTCTAGTTCTAGATTCATTTCCTGTTCAGATATCTTCATAAACATGCACCTCTTATAATTCAATTCAGTGATTCGCTATCCTTAGTGTACTAATAAAGATAGAGCTAATACAAGAGGTCTCTCAATATTCAGTCTTATGGAATTGTATTTAATTTACAAAACGTTTAGAAACTTACTATTCACATCAAATCCCAAACTGCCTTGATAATATCATTGGACTTCACAAAAAGTGAACTCTCTAAAACAAATGTATGCAGAGTACCGTCTTTTAACTCGACGGTAATTCCGTTTGGGACAATACCTAACACATAGGAAGAGTCAATATTATTGATGTCGGTAATATTGAACTCCAAAATATCTCGTTGAAAATGCATATTGTATGGATGAAAGATGAAGCGCTGATTTGTGATAAATAAATTCCCACTGACGTAATCTATACTTTTGCGTAAGTCCACTGGTATTTCATATTGGACTGTTTCGTTTTCTCGATAATTCGTCATGCAGATCTCTCCTCTATGGATTTTATCTATGACTCTAATTTCATATTACCTCTATAGATATGTATAGACAAGACATCTTGATTTATGCTCTATTGTTTGCGTTAGCCGCTCGATTTAGTTGTGTATCCGCTCAAAGTATATCCGCGAGCGCTCTATGTTTCGGCTCAAGCGCTCAATAGCCCGTGCTATCCGCTCAAAGCCTGTCCGGGAACGCTCAAAGTGTCTTCTCAAGCGCTCTATCACCCGCGCTATCCGCTCAATCCAAGTTCGCGAGCGCTCAATGTGTTGGTCTAAGCGCTCTAACGCCCGCGCCATCCGCTCAATCCCTGTCCGCGAGCGCTCAATGTGTTGGCTCAAACGCTCAATAGCCCGCGCCATCCTCCAATCCAAGTCCGCGAGCGCTCAAAGTGTCGACCTAAGCGCTCTAACGCCCGCGCCATCCGCTTAATCCATGCCCGCGAGCGCTCAAAGTGTTGGCTGAAGCGCTCAATCGCCCGCGCCATCCGCTCAAACCCTGTCCGCGAGCGCTCAAAGTGTCGGCCTAAGCGCTCTATCGCCCGCGCCATCCGCTCAATCCAAGTCCGCGAGCGCTCTAAGCAGCAGTGTACCCGCTCAATGTATCACGCAATCCGCTCTAAGCAGCTGTATAACCGCTCAATCCCGCCCCGACAACCGCCCGATCTAACCCAATATTCACTCAACAATCCACATCGCCTCCCAAAACCATTTCGCTATTGACACTAAAAATCTCCGTCTGTTATCATTATGTGTAACCGGTACCACATAGAACAGAATGTAGGTGAAATAGTTGGCAAATATACGGGATGTGGCTAAAGCTGCTGGAGTTTCAGTTGCGACTGTTTCACGCTATTTAAATAATAAAGGATACATAAGTGAAGAGGCGAAACGGGTGATTGCTAAGGCGGTGGATGAGTTGAACTATCAGCCTAGTATGATTGCGCGTTCTCTTAGTACGAAGCAATCTACTTTTATTGGCTTGATTGTTCCGGATATCGTCAATCCGTTTTTTCCGGAACTGGCGCGTGCGATTGAAGATGTTGCGCTGGCGTATGGGTACACGTTGATTTTGTGTAACTCGGATGAGGATCTAGAGAAGGAAATTAATTATGTAAAAACTCTGCAACAGAAATATGTGGCGGGGTTTATTGTTGCGTCGAATCATGTAGAAGCGGAGCATTATATGGGGCTGGATATCCCCATTGTAGCAATCGATCGAAGAATTCATTCGTCGATACCGTATATTGCGACCGATAACCGCGAAGGCGCTCGTATAGGAACTGAGCATTTATTGGATAGCGGTTGCAGAAACATTCTTTGTATGCGCGGGCCTTCAGGATTAGGTCCTGCTGATGATCGATTTGCTGGATTCATGGATGCGGTAAAGGGGAAGAATATAGAAACACATATTATTGAATGTCCCTTCCATTTTGATATAGCGGAAACGATGGTGAAAAAGATTTTGCAAGAAGTGTCAATTGACGGGATTTTTGCGAGCAGCGACGTGACCGCAGCGGGTGCAATGAAAGCTGCGTATTCAGCGGGTATTCATGTACCGAATCAGCTTCAAATCGTTGGATATGATGGAACGATGCTTGCGAGCCAATTAACACCAGGCTTAACGACGGTAGCGCAGGACTTATATAGAATGGGTGCGATGGCAGCGAAGATGCTCATTGAATTAATTAAAGGGCAAGAGCTGACGGAGCGTGAAGTACTGATTCCGGCAGAGTTGCTCATTCGCCAAACAACGAGGAGTGAAGCATGATGATAACGGTAATTGGCAGTGCCAATATGGATTTGGTAGTTGGTACGAAAAATTTCCCGGACCAGGGCGAGACGGTTCTTGGAAATGTGTTCGACACAGTGCCAGGTGGAAAAGGTGCGAATCAGGCAATTGCTGCAGCACGACTTGGCAGTGAAACACATATGGTTGCGTGCGTGGGAAATGATTTATTTGGTACGAGCATAGTGAACAATCTTCAACAGAATAAAGTCGGCGTCACCGGTGTAGGTACAGTGGATGGAGCTTCCGGCATCGCAAATATTTTGCTGTCAGAAGGAGATAATCGGATTATCGTCGTACCAGGTGCCAATTCTTTGTTGATGCCAGCACATATTGACGAAATAGAAGACCTGATCAAACGTAGTGACTTGGTGATGCTACAACTAGAAATTCCTATTCCTACTGTCATTTATACATTAGCGAAGTGCCAAGCGATTGGTGTTCCGGTGATGTTGAATCCTGCTCCAGCGCGTGGATTTGAGCTCGACATGATGCCTTCGATTACTTACTTAACGCCGAATGAAACGGAATGTGAACAGATTTTTGGCATGGACATGGTCAGTGCATTAGAAAAGTACCCGAACCGTTTGATTATTACGCTAGGTAATGACGGCGCACGATTCTTTGATGGAGAAAAGCATGTCATAGTAGAAGGCTTTAAGACACATGCCGTGGATACGACAGGTGCGGGTGATACGTTTAACGGAGCGCTTGCACATGGAATAGTAGCGGGGATGGAACTGGAACGAGCAGTTCGTTTCGCGAATGCGGCCGCTTCACTTTCCGTAGAGAAGTTCGGCGCACAAGGCGGCATGCCTTCATTTGAAGAAGTGGAAGCGCGTTTGGAGGAGAGTCGATGAAAAAGCACGGCATGATCAATCGCGATATTGCGGCTGTGCTGGCTAAAATGGGTCACACCGATCAATTGACGATTGCGGATTGCGGTCTGCCGATTCCTGAAGGTGTTCCGAGTATCGATCTTTCGTATACGATTGGAAAACCTGAATTCACGGAGATTTTATTGGAATTATTGAAAGACTTTCAAGCAGAAAAAGTATATATTGCAAGTGAAATAAAAGAAGAGAATCCTACAGTCTATAGTGAAATTACACAACTAGAATGTCCGATAGATGAGCTAACACATGATCAATTAAAAGAACTATCTAGACAATCGAAAGTGATTATTCGGACAGGAGAGGCGACACCTTATGCCAATATTATCGTCCAGTCAGGCGTCATATTCTGAAAGTGGGTGTGCAGAGATGATTGCGATGAGTGGGATATCGAAAAGTTTCAATGGAAATAAAGTACTCGACAATGTGGAATTTAATGTAGTCAAAGGTGAAATCCATGCGCTCATGGGAGAGAACGGTGCAGGGAAATCTACGATGATGAAGATTTTGACAGGGATTTATTCTCGTGATTCAGGGGAAATCTCGGTCAAAGGAAAGAAAGTAGAGTTCAAGAACGCCAAGGAAGCTGAAGCAGCGGGAATTGCGGTCATTCACCAAGAGCTCAATATTTTACCGGATTTAACAGTTGCTGAGAACTTTTATTTAGGTAAAGAAAAGACGTTCGGAAAAACCGGGATTTTGAAGACGAAGGAAATGAATCGTCAAGCGGAAGAGATTCTATCGAAGTTAGGCTTGCAAGTTGACGCGCGTACAATCACGCGTGAATTATCCGTAGGTAAACAGCAGATTATTGAGATTGCGAAGGCGGTTTCTTCTAATGCAGAATTAATTATTATGGATGAGCCGACTGCAGCATTGACGGACCGTGAAATCAAAACGTTATTTAAAACTGTTCGAGCATTGCAGGCGGAAGGCGTTTCATTCGTTTATATATCACATCGGATGGAAGAGATTTTCGCGATGTGCGATCGTATTACTATATTACGGGATGGTCAATACGTCGGTGTGCGGAATATAAAGGACACGACGTTTGAAGAAATTGTGCAGATGATGGTTGGACGTGAATTGGGTGAACGATTCCCAGCACGAGCGTGTGAAATTGGCGATGTGAAACTAAAAGTAGAAAGTCTCTCGCGCAATGACTATTTTGAAGATGTATCGTTTGAAGTGCGAAAAGGTGAAATCGTCGGTATTGCCGGATTGATGGGTGCGGGGCGTACGGAAGTGATTCAATCGATTTTCGGCTTTAAGAAACCGACTGCGGGCAAGATTTTCATTGATGGGGAGCAAGTGATTATTTCAAATCCGTTGCAAGCAAAAAAGCTTGGGATCGGATATGTCACAGAAGACCGGAAAACTGAAGGGTTGATTCTCGATTTTTCGGTTCGGGAAAATATGTGCCTGACAAACTTCAATCGAATTTCAAATTCAGGTGTCATTCAACGAACGAAAGAAAGTCAGTTGTATGACACGATGTCTAAACGTCTCGGGGTTCGCACGTCTGGACCTGAACAAATCGTTAAGTCATTGAGTGGTGGTAACCAGCAAAAGGTCGTCATCGCAAAATGGCTTGGTATTGAGCCAGATATTCTGTTTTTGGATGAACCTACAAGAGGAGTCGACGTGGGTGCGAAGAAAGAAATTTACAGCATCATCAATGAATTGGCTGAGCGTGGAGTCGCGATTGTGATGATTTCATCCGAACTACCGGAAGTGATCGGCATGGCAGACCGCGTGCTCGTCATGCATGAAGGCCAGTTGATGGCAGATGTACCGAAAGAGGAAATGACACAAGAACGAATTATGCATTTTGCAACAGGAGGTGACAAAGTTGTCCAAGACTAATATGAAATCGTCATTACAGAAATTAGGACCGTTCATTGGTTTATTATTGATTGTGGTCATTATTTCCATTATGAGTCCAAGTTTTTTAACGCTGAACAACTTGTTCAACGTATTGCGTCAAGTGTCAATTAACGCATTGATTGCGTTCGGGATGACGTTTGTTATTTTGACAGGTGGAATTGATTTATCAGTTGGATCGATTCTCGCGTTAACCGGAGCCGTGACAGCAGGTATGATGTCAGGCGGTATGGATCCAATTTTAGCTATGCTGCTCGGCGTATTACTAGGTGTGCTGCTTGGTGCAATCAACGGTTTGATTATTGCGAAAGGCAAGGTCGCACCATTTATCGCAACACTCGCGACGATGACGATTTTCCGCGGATTGACTTTAGTCTATACTGAAGGACGCCCGATTTCAGGACTTGGCGATTCATTCACATTCCAAATGCTCGGAAAAGGATATATTTTCGGTATCCCAGTTCCGGTCATCACGATGGCGATCTCCTTTGCAGTGCTGTACTTTATATTGAAGAAAACGACATTCGGACGCCGTGTATATGCGGTCGGTGGCAATGAAGAAGCGTCACGTCTTTCCGGAATTAATGTCGATCGAGTGAAGATTTATGTCTATTCATTGGCAGGCGGTCTAACGGCAATCGCGTCACTTATTTTGACGTCACGCCTAAACTCCGCACAGCCAACAGCGGGTAATATGTTTGAACTCGATGCGATTGCGGCCGTTGTACTTGGCGGGACAAGCTTGACTGGCGGTCGCGGTTGGATTGTCGGTACTTTAATCGGTGCATTGATTATTGGTGTCTTAAATAATGGTTTGAATTTGATAGGTGTTTCCTCTTTCTTCCAACAGGTAGTAAAGGGTGCAGTTATATTAATTGCAGTACTCTTAGATCGCAAAAAAACCGCATAAGGAGATGTGAATTGTATGAAAAATATCAAATGGTTACTACTTATGGCCATCGTGCTCGTTTTGGCTGCTTGTTCATTAGAGCAACCAGGTTCGAATTCTTCATCAGATGATCAAGGCGAAGCTGGAAATGATGGCGACAAAGTGTATAAAGTCGGTCTTTCCGTATCGACGCTAAACAATCCATTCTTCGTGACATTGAGTGAAGGTGTGAAAGAACAGGCGAAAGAGTCTGGATCTGAAGTGATCGTTGTCGATGCACAAGATGATGCGTCTAAACAAGCGAGTGACGTAGAAGATTTAATCCAACAAGGTGTAGATTTGTTAATCATCAACCCGACGGATTCTGAAGCGGTTGTATCTGCAGTGGAATCAGCAAACAGCTCGAACGTCCCGGTCATCACAGTAGACCGCAGAGCAGAAGGTGGAGAAGTCGTTTCTCATATTGCCTCAGATAATAAAGCAGGCGGTGTGTTAGCTGGAGAATACCTGCTCGAGTTACTTGGCGAAGATCAACCACAAGTAGCAGAACTTGAAGGGATCGCAGGTTCATCCGCAGCGCGTGACCGTGGAGCCGGCTTTAACGAAGCGGTTGACGGCAAGGTGAATATCGTGGCGAAACAAACAGCAAACTTTAACCGTGCAGAAGGTTTGACGGTAATGGAGAATATTTTGCAAGCTAACCCTGACATCCAAGGCGTATTCGCGCATAATGATGAGATGGCGTTAGGTGCGTTAGAAGCTATTCAGTCGGCTGGCAAGGATATTATCGTCATTGGATTCGACGCAACAGACGACGCTGTAGCATCTGTCAAAGATGGTAAGTTGTCCGCAACGATTGCCCAGAAGCCTGAGGAAATTGGGGTCAAGGCAATGGATGCAGCGGTTGCACTGTTAAACGGTGAAGATGTAGAGGCGGATATTCCAGTTGATTTGGAGTTAATTAAAGAGTAAGTTTGTGTTTTAGTTTGAGCGGAGCTCTCTGGCCAGATTTTTTTGGCTGGGGGGCTTTTTTGTTTTATGGAGGGAGTGGGGCGGGGGGATTGAGCGGTTGCGGACTGCTATAGAGCGGATAGCTGGCGTGATAGAGCGATTGCGGGCCATTATAGAGCGGATAGCCGGTGTGATAGAGCGATTAGGGCCCGCAGTAGAGCGGAAGCCGTGTGTGATAGAGCGGGTGACACTATAGAGCCGGAATCGCGTGTCATAGAGCGGATAGCCCGTGCTATAGAGCGGATATCTCACGCCATAGAGCGCTCACCACATATCATAGAGCGAATCACCAGTTAGATAGAGCACATAAACAATTTATTGAGCATTCAAGAAATAAACATCCATACTAAAAGCACATTCTACCCATATCCTCGCGTAAAAAGTGTCAATTACTCCGCTACAACACCGAATTCAAAACTATGTACCAATTTTTCCAAACTTCCTATCAAATCTAGCAATAACCTGTATAATTGACACTAAAAGGAGGTTGCTAGATTTGAAATCCATGACGAAACTACTTACAACTACAGTCATCGCCTTTCTGCTTACTTTCGCGATGACGCTATCAACTAAAGCGGCTACTTGGGAGGACCATTCGGCTGACCAGGATCCGGACAAGCCGTGGACTGTCACGTTCAATAAACCAGTAAATAAAGATACGGTCAATAAAAAAACAATTTATATCACGGATTCTAAAGGAGTTACGCAGAACAATGAAATAACATACTCAGACTCCGACCAGAAAGTACATATTGCACCGCCAGCAGGAAATTATCGTAGTGGTGAAACTTACACATTACATATTACGCAAGCCGTGCATAATACCGATGGCAAACCATTAAAAGCACCGGTTACTAAAACATTTTCCATTAAAGCGGGAATAACATATGACTTGGCGAATGTACAAGCTAATGGCACGACAACTATAGCGGAAAAGTTTCCAAGCTTTGAAGCAGCAGCCGGCCGTATGAAAAGCAATCAAGTCGTGTTGTTCCAAAATAAGATAGTTCATATGCCAAAAGGATTTATCTCGACCGTGGCATATGGTGGCAGCTCATTGACGATTTTGTATGCTAATGAAAATTTGACACGACAAGAAACCTATGTCCCAGCAGACACGGAACTTGTGTACGTTGACTCAACTGAGACCTCTGTAAAAGTCGAGTTGGCAGGAAGAAACTTTTACATCAAACCACAAAATGCAACGATGCTACCGAGCCAGACTGTAACGGATCGCACACACTATAAAGTGGTGAATGGTTCGCTCTATCACTCGATTTACTCGCATAAGACAAAGACGTTTGCTTCGTATGAAATGGGTGCTGCCCCAAACTTCATGCAAGAAGGGATAAGGTATTACAGCACGGACGGCAGTCATTTCCATAATGAAACGGGGGATTTGATTGGCACGGCACATCAATACTTCCAGTACTTGCCGATGCGTAGTATGACGCGCTATACAGCTGAAGAATTGGATGCGTATATTATGAAACTGTTGCGAAGCCTAGAAAAATCCTATCCTAACTCCACAATTTACAAAGATGCTACGACAAGAAGTAAATTGATAGGATTAGGAACCGAGTTAAAACGTATCGAACGAGAAAGTCATGTGAACGCGATGCACATTTTAGCGTTGGCACAACATGAAAGTCAGTACGGTCTAAGTAAGCGCGCGTTGGACAATAATAACTTATTCGGTTTGTATGTGACAGATGATGATCCATCCAATCAAGTCTTTGCTTCGGTGAGTGAAAACATCCAAGAGCTAGTCGATTCGTTCTTGAACAGAAACTATCTACCACCGAACGCTGCATATGCAAACGGTACAAATTTCGGTAATAAAGCAGTTGGCATAAACGTCAAATACGCTTCCGATCCATACTGGGGTTCTAAGATCGCGGGGCATCTGTATCGAATGGATCGTTCGATGGGTGGGAAAGAAATGGCGAATCAGTTGAAGATTGGGTTGACGAATTACGTTGATTTAAAAGTGCGTATTGAACCATTAAAAGAGTCGCTTCAGATTTATTACTATCCAAAAGTGGGCATGCCGCTCATTATCCAGGATGATCAGTTACCAGAAAATCCATGGATTAAAATCCGTTCAGATAAAACACCGTATGGCTCGCTATATGTACATGGTGATTATGTAGATCGACTTGAATGGCAATGAACACTGAAACACCCCCTTACCTTAATTGTTGGTAAGGGGGTGTTCTTAATCTATTCGATTGAAAAACTCATTCGTCAAGTCACCATTAATCCCTATAGCAGCAGCGCTTCCGGTTCCCGCTGCGACTAGTAGCTGTGAAGGGACGATATGAGAGACGTCTCCCGCTGCGTAGACATTCCAAACGGTTGTCCGTCCATATTCATCAGTTAGGATCCCGCCGTGTTTATTGCGCTCACACCCTAAGTCTTGAGCGAAATGATTGGGATGACTCCATAGAGGAGAGGCAAATCCTCCTGCGCGGTCTATCAATGTACCATCTTCAAGCCTCACACTGTGCAATTGTCCATCTTCGCCTTCAAGCCCCGAAATGATATCATCTAAAATTTGTATCCCTTTCACACTCAACTTCTTTTGTTCCTCTGCCGTTAGCTGACCTTCTCCACCTGTAAAAACAATTAGATCCTGGCTCCATGTATAAACTTCTGCCGCCAATTTAAACACATTTTTATCCGCAAATACAGCCAATGAACGATCTCTTAATTCCCAGCCGTCGCAATACGGACAGCTGAAGATGGATGTGCCGTAAAAGCGCTCAATACCCGGCACGTTAGGCTGTTCATCACGCAAACCGACGGCGAGAAGGACTTTCTGTGTGCGGAACATCCTGCCGTCTGCTGTCATCAATTCATAATGCGATTCGTCCAAACGTTCCACTGCAACGACCTTTTTATGATGAAAGTTTACTGACGGATAGTGTTTAAGCTCTTCACGCCCCATCTGACGTAACTCTGCAGGATGCACGCCGTCACGTGTCAGGAAACCGTGTGATGCACGAGAGACGCGATTTCTTGCCTGATCATCATCGAATATAATAATATTCCGTCTTGCCCGTCCGAGTACTAAAGCCGCACTTAATCCAGCGGGTCCGCCACCAACGATTGCACATTCATAGATCATACCTATTTTCATCCCTTTTACATTCCATTTTAGTTATATGACTTCCCATGAAATGCATGAATTAAACTGTAGGGTGTGTAGTTTAACTAAATTAGCACAGAAAATACTGAACCATATTTTTTCGGACGTTATCAAAGTTAAGTTAGTTCCGTGATACGATAGAAAGAAAACTTCTGAGGAGATCAAATACATGAAGAATCCACAAGAAAAACATGTCCTAATATACGGAGACATTTTCGTAGACTACATCGCAACAGATGAAACGAACACCGAATTCTCCACATTCCTCGGTGGAGCAACAATTAATGTAGCAGCAGGTGTCTCACGCCTAGGTGCAAAATCTTCATTAATCACCGTAATCGGGGAAAACGAGGATTCGATCTTTGCAGAAAATCAGCTGCGACAAGAAGGTGTTGATGTAACGTTCGCTGTCCGTTCACCGGAGAAGAAAGTGAACCGTGTATATGTACATTTGACTCCGGAATATGATCGGGTATTTGTAAAATATATAGACGACACGCCCGATCTTCAAGTCCAACCGGGTGATTTACAAGAGGAAGCTTTCGAAAATGCTTCGATTTTACATATATGTTCCGGTACGATGTTCCAACCAACTGCTTTAGCAACAACGAAAAGAGCTGTCGAATTAGCAAAAGAAAATGGTCTATATCTATCAGTAGATCCTAATATTCGTCCGTTACGTTGGGAAAGCGAAGAAAAATGTCGTAATACCATTCTTTCATTTTTAGATCAAACGGACTTGCTGAAACTTACGGAAGAAGAACTCACTTTTCTTATGCAAGAATCGAATATAGAAAAAGCACTAGATCAACTGGCCGCCTATAATATCCCTGTCATTATGCTGACGATGGGGGAGGAGGGAACTCTTGCCATTATTGAAGGGTCGCAACATCATGTAGCGGTGGAGCCAATCGATCCCGTAGATACCACAGGAGCAGGAGATGCTTTCTTGGCGGGCGTACTTCGTGGTCTTCATCTAACTGGCAAGCCTAAATCGCTCGAAGAAATGCTTGCACATATTGAGTTTGGCAATCAAATGGGGGCGCTATGTGCAATGAAAGTCGGTGCGCTTTCCGCGATGCCTCGTGCGGATGAATTGGAGTGATGTTGCAATTTCGATTTTGATTTAGCGCTCAAAGCATGCATTTATCCGCTCTATCGTGGCCCGCAAGCGCTCAATGCGTGCGTATCTCCGCTCTATCGCCACCCGTAACCGCTCTATCCACATTTTCCAACAGGGCTACATGGCGATATAACTTAATTTGTATAGAACCGACTTTCATTGTAGGATAATAAGTTATCTGTTACTTCTGTAATAGAACTTTTATAAGAAAACACTGTGCATATTTATATACCGGCAGTCATTTTAATGTTAAAGTACTTAACGATATAAATTGATGAAAGTAGTGAATGCATGAAACTGACAAAGAAATTGATCATTTCCAATACTATTTTATTTATTTTCATTATCGGATTTGTTGTGGGCTTTGGCGCCTTGTTTGGGAATGAAAATATTTTAATTGGTGTCTCGACGATTACTGCCATGCTGATGTTGCTTGAACGTGATTTAACGAGTCATCCATTCAGCAATACGATGAAATTTATTGCCCTCAATGTATTTATGGGAATCGCCGCATATTTAACAGGCTTTAACGTGTGGTTGGCAGTGCCGATTAACTTTATCACCATGTTTGTAATCAGTTATTCGTTACTGTTTAATCTGAAAAATCCTCTTTATTTAACTTTTACTCTTCAATATTTATTTCTTCTGGCTATGCCTGTAGCGGCTGATGCAATGCCGATGCGACTAGGCTCTCTCGTCTTTGGTGCGTTGGCTATCATGGGTGTCCAAATGATTGCCAATCGAAATAAAGTACAGAAAAGCGGCAGTAAGAAGGTGCAGCTGATTTGTGAATCGCTTATTGAAAAGATTCGATTACTGCAAACCGGGGAACCGCGAGAAGATATTACTACAAAAATTGCCAACGACATCAACAGTTTGAGAAGCATCATTTATGATAAACGCGAAGAAAATTATTATTTGACAGAAGAAGGTCGCCTGAAACTAAATATCTCCGTTGCGTTGGAGAAGATCGATATTCTACTTGATGATGTAACGGATGAAGAACTGGATCAAAAGCTACTTGAAGAAGTAATACTAACTCTCCAGTTGGCTGCTGATAGTATCCTCGACAAAGAAGCGATGGCAGCTCTAGAAGAATCATTTGATACCATGCTAAAGAAATATAAAGCAGAGCATAATCATAAATTATTTGTGCTCGGCATGCTGAATCATATTGGATTCCTCCAGTTAAACTTGAAAGAGTTGACTTCTATAGAAAAAGGCCAAGCCAATGTCGTTAAGCGGCTGGAACAGATTCCAAAGAAGTTCCAAAAACTGACGATTAGTGAGAAGAAAAGCCATACGAATTCCATTAAAATATCCTACGCGATCCGCATGGCAATCGGAATCTCGATAGCAGGTTTCATTACAGACTTCTTCGACTTGGCTGAAGGACGCTGGATGATGTTCACGGTAATGTCCGTCATTATTCCGCTATATGAACAATCTAAGAAAAAAATGCGCGACCGGATATTCGCCACTATCGTTGGTTCGGTGGCGGTCACATTATCATTCATGGTATTCCACAGCAACACCGCCAGATCTATCATCTTAATGTTTTCAGGTTATTTGATGAGTTATGTGAAGACTTATCGTTATAACACCATTCTTGTGACATTTTCCGCTATCGGTTCGGTAGCTCTAATAACGGGCACGACGCACGTCCTGACGCTCGAACGAGTTTTATTTGTCATAGCTGGAGTAGTTTTGGCGCTACTGATCAATAAATTCATTTGGCCATATAAATTGGAAGATGCGAATCGCGATTTATGGGATATGTACGAAGATACGATTCATGAAATGACAGTTGAAGTAGATAGGAAAGTGAAGGGTGGCGGAAATGAACATGCCATCAAAAACTTGCTGTTGATTGCGAATATGATTGAAGATCGTGTGAAATTGAATAATCAAGGCGCGCAAAGTAAAGAAAGTATGACTTGGCTCAAGCATCAGAGACGCGCCGCTACGACACTATTTGAATTATACGGTTGGCTAAATCAGCGTGGCTTGCGTGAATCTAATATCCCTGCAATCACTTCAGGTTTAAATGTACTTCTGCAACGCACGATTCCTGAAAGTGAAATGGAGCAAGCTATCACAGAAATGGAAGAAGTGATTCACGCCACTCCACGGATCGAGGATCGGATGGTGTTGAGTATGTTAGTGGAAGTAATGAGAGAGTTGAAAGAATCACGTAGCGTGATGGATGATGGAATGTAGGACTGTGCTCAAAGTACATGGTTAACTGCTCTATCAAGTCCGGTATCCGCTCTATATAGACCTCTGAACGCTCTATTGCGGTCCATAATCGCTCTATGACGATGTTCATCCGCTCTATCACACCCAGCAACCGCTCATACACAAACTACCCAACATATAAAAAAGCAGCTCCGCATATGCGTGGGCTGCTTTTCTCACGAATCAAATATTAAATTTCTCAATCATATTTTGCAATCCCAATGTCCGCACAGTTTGTTCTGATGATTCATCAGCTTCAATTAGATGTAATAATTTCAGGAGCCATACCTAATAGTACAAATATCTTCTACACCAATCTCCTGGACATCAGAATCTCCAAATGGTTGAAAGTGGATAGTACGAACTTTCCGATCAAACTGTAAGTAGTAACCGTTATATTGTACCTCTTTGGAATCCTTCAATGTAATCTCTACAGGCGCGCCCATTGTCAGGTCGGCAAGTATATGAATGATTTTCTTTTCCTCATAACATCGCGCTTTTCGTTTCGGAATATACGGCACATCGTATTCATGGTGAGGTCTGAACTTTCTAGATGACATGTTTTCATGCACCTCCTTCTCTCTTTAGCGTATGTGGAAATTTGCTAGAGAACTGTGCCGCTTCATTGGATATATTCAATAAGGATGAATTGGTGTATGTATGTTGAAAGAAAATTTACGGGAAGTCTTATTCTCGATATTGAAAGGGGTAATTGAACTAGAAAACTCATCAAGAGAGAACTGAATTCCACTATATACATCATGTCTTTTGTATTAGTCCATATGGTATCAATAAAGAGAGAAAACTATTCAAAAGCATAGGGGGATGAAAGAGAGGAACACTCAAATTAAACAGATTCGAAATAATAATAAGTCGCTGCAGTGACCGTCATTAGGCATCGCAACGGCTTTTTGAATCTTTAAAAGTAGAGCTTGCCATGAAGTCTAAAGGCGCGAAATGAAATTGAAATATGCTATACTTTGCCTAGAATAGGGGCGATGTGTCATGGAGCATAAAAATTCAGAGCGTTTTCTCATTGCGTTTAACCGAATCGATAAATCGTTAATGAAGATGACAGGTTTGCCGAATCATTTTTCATTCTCAAAGAAAATCGATCGAGCTAAATCGCAACATGCGTTGGTTGCTCATTATGAAGATGATCTGCGTGAGTTTGGCAGTTTACGTAATGCGATTGTGCATAATCGGACAGGCTTTGACTATGCTATAGCGGAGCCTCATGATGAAATTGTAAAACTGATTGAGAATATAGATGAACGATTATCCAACCCGGTCACGGTCAAAGATTTATTCTCTGGAAAAGTACATATCGTGCAAGCAGATGAATCACTCGCCACAGGTCTGCGTTTAGTAAGAGAATGGAAAATCAATCAATTACCTATTTACAAAAAAGGTCAATTTATCGGATTAATTACCGCAGATGGCATCATGAATTGGTTAGCGGATCAGGAAGCAGATTGCATTTCCCGGGAAATACCGACATTATTAGACGTATATAATCACGAGAAAAGAAGGAAAACCTATCGTTTTGTCAAAAGTTCGATGTCGGTTTATGAAGCAGAAGGATTTTTTAGAAAGTCCATTGTGTCGGGGAAACGTCTCCAGGCTTTGCTCATCACCGAGCAAGGTGGTAAAGATGAGAAACTGATCGGCATCATTACTCCATTGGATTTATTGAAAATAGATGAATGAAGAAGTGTGGAAAAGGTGAGATGGATGGATAGTGAGCAGAATACAACCTTGTATGAGCCTGCGATTCATTTTCAAAATGTATCGTTTGAAGTGGAGGGCACGAAGATTCTCGATTCGATAACCGGATCTTTTCCTACAAATGAGATTACGGTATTGGTCGGACCTTCGGGTGCCGGGAAAACGACTTTATTAAAAATGTGTAACGGTCTGCTGAGTCCTACTAGTGGGGATATTACGATACAGGGGCAGGCAATTCATGAAATGTCGCCGATCGATCTCCGTCGAAAAGTGGGGATGGTGTTACAAAATTCACCAATGATCGCTGGAAGCGTCTATGACAATTTGGCACTGCCATTGCGTTTACAAGGCAAGACGTTGAGTAAAGAAAAAGCGTTGGATATTTTAGATCAGGTCGGTCTTGAAGGAGAGTATCTTGAACGTGACAGCCAGAACTTGTCGGGTGGTCAGCAACAAAAAGTATCGATTGCCAGAACGTTATTGAATCAGTCGAAGATTTTGTTGATGGATGAAATTACGTCTGCGCTAGATCTGTCTTCGTTGAATGAAGTAGAGGTTTTGATTCGTAAACTGCATAATCAGCATGCTATTACGGTCATCTGGATTACGCACAACTTGGAGCAGGCGAAGCGAATGGGGCAGTATGCATGGATTATGGTGGATGGGAAGTTAGTGGATGCCGGCGAAATATCTGTACTTGATCATTCAGATATCCCGTCAGTCCATCGCTTTTTGAAAGGGGACTTTTCATGAGTACGACTGCTTTATTCCTGACACTGATCTTTGTGCTGATCCCGCTAGTCCTGTCCAAAACACTCGGATTGCAGTTGGAGAAAGATACCATTGTCGCGACGATCCGTTCAACTGTGCAATTAGTGGCGGTAGGCTTCGTACTGAAGTTTGTCTTCGATTCGGAAAGTTATGTGTTCATCTTCTTGATGGTCATCTTGATGATTGGAGCAGCCGTGCAAAATGCGCGTAAAAAAGGCCAAGGTATTAAAGGGATCACGTGGAAGTTGATCGTGACGTTTGTATTGCTGGAAGTGTTGACGCAAAGTATCTTACTAGGCTTTAAGATTGTCCCAGCTACTGCACAATATATTATTTCATTGACCGGTATGGTAATCGGAAATTCGATGGTCCTAGCGATTTTATTCCTCAATCGTTTCGTGTCGGAAGTTGAAGCGCATCGCTCGGAAAGTGAACTGATCTTGTCACTTGGCGGCACACCAAAACAGGCGATACATAAGCAATTGATGCGCTCTATTCAAGCAAGTATGATCCCGACAATTGAAAGCCAAAAGACGATAGGACTCGTGCAATTGCCAGGTATGATGAGCGGTCAAATCATTGCAGGGGCGGACCCGTTAGAGGCTGTCCAATTTCAAATCTTAGTCATATTTCTATTATTGACAACGGCTGCATTAACGAGTGTTTGTTTAGGGTTACTTTCCTATCCGACTCTGTTCAATGAACGCATGCAAATGATTCAACGACAACAAAAGCACTCGAAGTAATTACTTTTCGAGTGCTTTTGAAAGTGGATAAATACCAATACTTTGCACGACGAGTGACAACAAGACTACGGCGAATCCTAACGAAACGAGAGCATCCGCGGAACTGTCTGCGGCATCAGCTAAGCTTAACAATAAGAAAATCGACATCGTCCCCCGAATGCCTGCCCATGATAGGAGCGAGGCTTTTTTGATGTTTAATAACTTTCGATAACTTGAGAATAATTGCATCGTCCCGGTGATTACGATAAATCGTATGATAATCGAAACGATAAATATTCCGATTGCTAGCCACCCATTATGCAAAGGGAACAAGTAGTCAGCTGACACAATTCCGATAGCTAAAAACAATATCGAAAGCAACGCAGGTTCCGCCACATCCCAAAACCCATCCAACGACTCTCGGTGCATTTCCTCCTCATCAGCACGTCCTAGTTCGGCAGATAACATAATACCCGCCGCAACTGTTGCCAATACACCTGAAAACCCTAATGCTTCGGCTAAATGAAACGCTCCGTACGCAATGATGATACTGAGTAATACTTGATTTTCCCGATGCGTTGAAAGGTGAATTGCTTTACTGACTATCCAACCTGCGACTAATCCTGTAGCCACACCACCGATCGATACGGAAAGAAACTCTCCTACGAATGACCAAAATTCAAACTTTTGCTGCGTCGTGAACATCTTCAACAGTACAGTGAATAACACGACACTAGTCCCGTCGTTAATCATAGATTCCCCGTCGACAATATCCGCAACCGAAGGATCATCCAACGACTTTTTTAATATGGATACAACAGAAACAGGGTCAGTCGGCGTCAAAATAGAAGCGACCAATAATGCCCCTACTAATGAAATCTCTATACTCGCTCCCATCCAATATGTAGCGAGTCCTAAGAGGAGAGCGGTCACGAGTAAACCAGCAGTACTAAGCGTTCCGATAACTCTGGCATGCTTTCGTAATGAGCTAGCCGAGTAGTGGTACGCAGATGCGAATAGCAGTCCTGGTAAGAAAATAGTATAGATGATTTCTTTGGATATATTGATGCTATCGAAGTAGGGGATGAATGACAGCCCAAAACCGATCGCGACTAGAAAGACAGGAAGTGGAAAGTTCTTCTGCTTTTTATCGATTGTCATCGCGACGTAGCCTATGGTTAATAAAATGAGGATTTGTACAGTGCTCATCCCATTCACTCCTTTCTTTGAGGGTTGTGTTATAGCTAGCATTCCCTTGATGAAGGAGGAGGAAACAGGTTTTAGCGGTTACATTCAAGATTTAAGCATTGTGATAGGTGGGGAAGAAGCGGCTTTGGGTTTTGGTTCTTGTACGTGCTTTCCTGTTCGAGTTTGGTCAGGTGTTCGTTTTTTGCTGGCAATGAAAATAGAAATCACGATGTTGCTGATCTTCTTCTAGTTAAAACCACAATCAAATTAAATTACACTCAGTAGCGCAGGCACAACTGCGGGGTAGGCCGTGGCCAGGAGACAACTGGCAGCACTACCGCCAGCTGGCTCCTGGCTGGAGGCAATCCCCCACGTGCCTGTGCGGGTCTTGAAAGCAGACACTCACTAACTTCAGTACCCAACAACCAGTCGAGCAACGACCCCCTACAATAAGAGTTTCCTTGTTGGGTAACGTACAAATCCCTCACCAGTTACAACATCCCAACACTAGGACAAAGTATTCATTCTTGTGAACCTATTTGACAATGATTCTCATTATCGACTATGATATTCCTCAATGAGAAACATTCTCATTATATTCGAGGGGGAATGAAGAGAGATGAAAAGGTTAGCAGGTGTGTTAAGCGTACTGATGTTACTGTTTATACTCAGTGCGTGCGGTGCAGAGGAAGAAAAAGCGGAAGATAAAACAGACGCATCCGCAGTGAAAGCAGAAGAGATTGAGAAAACAACTGATACAAGCATCGAAGTGACAGACATGACCGGCCAAACATTAACATTCGACGAAACACCAAAATCTGTCGCCACGCTAAGTTCAGGTGATCTCGACATGCTTCTAGCGCTTGGAATAGAAGTAGATGGACGACCGACAGTGCAAGGACCTCCGAATAAAGATTTAGAAGGCATCGCTGAAATTGGGAATCCGCATCAGCCGAATTTTGAGAAGATTGCGGAAGTACATCCTGAAGTCCTGATCGCTGCACCAAGCTTCAAGCAACATGAAGCGAATATGAAGCGCCAAGGAACGAAGACTGTCTACACAGCAGCTAACTCTGTGGAAGACATTCAACACACGATTGGACTATTCGGTCAGCTGTTTGATAAAGAAAAAGAAGCAAAAACCATACAAAACACTATCGCAGAACAAATTGAAAAAAGCACAGCGGACAAAGCAGATGCTGTGAAAACTTTATTAGTATACGGGGCACCGGGTACATACATGGTGGCGCTTCCGAATTCATTATCAGGTAATCTACTAGAACTGGCTGGTGGGGATAATATTGCTAGTGATTTCCCGAATGAAGAAAAATATCCACAGTACGCAAGCTTAAGCGTCGAGAAAATCATCGAACGCAATCCTGAAATGGTGATGTTGATTACACACGGTGAGCCGGAAGCTGTCAAAGCGGCATTTGAAAGCGAAATGTTGAAGAATCCAGCGTGGAAAAACTTAGATGCAGTGAAAGCAGGAAATGTCATTGTCTTACCTTCCCACTTATTCGGTACGAACCCTGGGACAAAAGTAGTGGAAGCACTTAACGTGATGAAAGAAAGTTTAGGACAGGTTAAATAAGGTGATTGCAACAGGAGAACAGACCCAGAAAGAACGTCATCCACTTGCCAGAAAGCGGCTCTTCGTCCTCGTAACGAGTGGCAGTTTACTCATCATCGCAGCTGTCTTAAGCTTGATGATTGGCCCGGTTTCATTCTCTATGCAGGAAATTTGGAACGGAATCTTTATAGCCAATGACACGATGGAACGGCGAATTGTATGGGAACTTCGCTTTCCACGTGTGTTGGTCGGCATAATTGTCGGGATCAGCCTGGCAGTCGCCGGTGCCATATTACAAGGGGTTATGCGGAACCCATTGGCTGACCCAGGTATTATTGGTGTCTCATCTGGAGCTGGACTTGCGGCGACAGTGATCATGATTATATATCCAGCCTACATCATGTTCTTACCGCTAGCTGCATTTCTTGGAGCGCTTGCAACAGCCGTTGTCATCTATGCATTGTCATGGAGAGGCGGGGCATCGCCTTTACGAATCATCTTAGTCGGTGTCGCAATTAATGCAGTGATCGGTGCGTGTATGAGTGCATTGATGCTACTATACAGCGACCGTGTGCAAGCGGTGTTGCCTTGGCTTGCTGGAGGAATCGCTGGTGTCGGCTGGGTACAGTTTGAAATGATCATCTATTATGCGATTGCTGCATTCGTGCTGGCCATCTTCTCAGTCAAGCATATCCGTATACTACGTCTTGGAGACGAAGTGGCGAAGTTGCTTGGACATCATGTGGAGCGAAGTCGATTTTTCCTCATCGTGTTGAGTACGCTGCTTGCGGGAATGGCTGTCAGTGTTTCGGGTTTGATCGGTTTCGTTGGTCTTGTCGTTCCGCATATTATGCGCTCCATAGTAGGAGGAGATTACCGGTTTTTATTACCTGCATCTGCGCTCGGTGGAGGATTGCTAGTCGTAGTTGCGGACACGATTGCCCGTACGTTATTTAATCCAATCGAACTGCCAGTCGGAATTTTACTCTCATTCCTCGGCGGACCATTCTTCTTGTATCTCATTCAAAAACGGAGGGATTCATTTGCTGATAACTGAGGAACTTACCTATCGTCATTCGGATTCATTCGAATTAACGTCCATTGATTTGCATATTAAGCAGGGGGAAATCGTTAGTTTGCTAGGCCCTAATGGTTCAGGCAAGTCGACATTTCTGCGGTTGATATCTAGACTGATCACACCGGGAAGCGGCGAAGTTCTGCTAAACGGCGAACGATTGAAACGAATGAAATCTCAAGAAGTGGCTCGGAATTTAGCTATGCTCCCGCAAATGCAAGATCATCAGCTCGACGTCACGGTAGGCGAGTTGGTAGAATTCGGACGACATCCTCATCGGTCAGGCTACGGCAAGTTAAGTCGTGAAGATCAGGAGATTATTAACTGGGCAATCGGTGTAACGAAGTTAGAGAAGTACAAGAATCGCATGTTGCAGTCATTATCCGGTGGCGAACGTCAGCGTGCGTGGATTGCGATGGCAATTGCTCAACGACCGAAAGTGTTATTGCTAGATGAACCCACTACGTATTTGGACATTTCACATCAATTGGAAGTCATGGAATTGGTCACACAATTAAATGAAACGTACGGAATGACTGTCATTATGGTTCTTCATGATATTAACCAAGCGGCAAGTTACAGCGATCGTCTCATTGTGTTGAAAGACGGCAGTGTACGTTTTGACGGAATTCCACAATGCGTCCTTTGCAAAGAAATGTTCCATTCCATTTTCGAAATCGACGCAGAGATTTTCATGAATAATGGGAAATACTTTTTCACACCAAGTACATTAGAAAAGGGTGAGTGCTATGAGGGCTGATGTAGAAAAGAAGCAACCCATTGATCAAGCGCTGGTTCGTGACTATTTGATTGCAGCACATGGGAATTTTGAAGAAGTACAAAAGCTCATTGAACAGGAGCCTGATTTGGTACATGCCGTCATGAACTGGGGTGGCGACGACTGGGAAAGCGGTCTCGGGGCTGCGGCGCATACCGGAAATCGCGATATTGCGGAATATTTATTGGCAAAAGGTGCACGTATGGATATATTCGCAGCCGCTATGCTCGGTGAACTCGAAATCGTGAAAACGTTGTTGAAATGGTATCCGAGCTGGGACGAACTGAAAGGTCCACACGGCATTCCGTTACTTCGCCATGCAGCAGTGGGTGGGGCACAATCAGCGCCCGTCCTCGAATATTTACAGTCAATTAAACTGGAGGTTGTATGATGCAGAAAATGATTGCAATCAATACGATATACGTTGAAAAAGGGAAAGGCGAGCAAGTAACCGCACGTTTTGCAAAAGCAAAAGCTGTTCACACATTTGAAGGCTTCATTCGCATGGAAGTATTGTTGAATGAAGACAACGAAGAACATGACGAAATAAAAGTATGTACGACGTGGCAAGAACGTCAGTTTTTCGATAGTTGGCTACATAGTCGTGAAAATGCGAAAACACATGACGTCAAAGCACCGACTGAATCGAGTCCAATCCTAGGCAATGAAGTGAAAACATTCGATGTGAAAGTTCAGCACTTACCGGCAGAGACAGTAGAAACCAAGTAATTCATCACAGCGGCAAGACAAAACTTGTCGCTGGCATTCCGAAGGTGATCTATGCAGTGGAATAGGCCTCCACTGTATAGATGGCTTTCGGTAACCCCGTCAGCATACACGTATATCGCGTAAACACTTGAAAGCAAACTGTACACGTCTATTCATTGTCAATTAGCGTCCAAATGCCCACCATTGCTTTGCCACGCTAATTTCCAAACGCAACCCTCCCTTTACTTGCGGACATTCACGACATTCCAGCAGGGTTGCTTTCAAGCTGTTTCATTTGGCTGCTCTCTTTCATGAGAGCAGTTTTTTTGTGTTGGAACTTGATGAAAGTGGATGGTGTTGTTGGGGGAGTGCACTATGTTGGGCTTGGAGTGCTCTATAGGTTGTGCTATCCGCTCAATGTTGGGGGTGGAGCGCTCTATCGGTTGTGCTATCCGCTCAATGTTGGGGGTGGAGCGCTCTATCGGTTGTGCTATCCGCTCAATGTTAGGCGTGAAGCGCTCAATCATTCGAGCAATCCGCTCAATGCTGGGGGTGGAGTGCTCAATCAGTCGCGTTATTCGCTCTATGTTAGTCGTGGATCTATCGGTTGTGCTATCCGCTCAATGTCAGGCGTGAAGCGCTCAATCAGTCGAGCTACCCGCTCAATGCTGGGCGTGGAGCGCTCTATCGGTCGAGCAATCCGCTCAATGCTGGGCGTGGAGTGCTCAATCATTCGAGCTATCCGCTCAATGCTGGGGGTGGAGCGCTCAATCATTCGAGCAATCCGCTCAATGCTGGTGGAGCGCTCAATCATTCGAGTAATCCGCTCAATGTCATGCGTCGAGCGCTCTATCAATCGTGTGAACCGCTCAATCTGAAGCTTCAAGCGCTCAATCCGTCAGGTAAACCGCTCAATCCCAAGCATTATCCGCTCAATCTCAAACATAAAAACCCGCCACTTCAAAAAGAAGTAACGGGTTCTCACCCTACTTAAAATAATAAATGCGCAATACCAGCAATGATTGGCAAGGCAATGATCGTACGCAACAAGAAAATGATGAGTAAGTCAAAAATATTTAATGGGATTTTAGTACCTAGGATCAAGCCACCGACCTCAGACATGTAGATCAACTGGATTACGGATACTGCCGCAATCGTAAATAGCGTAATAGGCGATGTAATGACGCCTTCTGCTAAAATAACAGGCAAGAACATATCCGCGAATCCGACGACCATTGTCTGTGCAGCTTCGGCAGCTTCAGGAATCTGCAAGAAATTCAGAATGTATTCGAACGGCTTACCTAAAATACGGAATACGCTCGTATACTCGGCCATCACTAAAGCGATCGTACCGAAAGCCATAACGACTGGCGCCACGCCGAACCACATGTCGAGCACGTTCTGCATACCTGCACGTACCGTCTTCACAACAGAGCGTTGTTTTGAAGCCGTATCAAGTGCGCTAGTGAGACCTAGTTTAAATACGCTTGTCCCGGCAGGCAGTTTTTCATTCTCCATGGAATATTCCCGATCGTCAATATACGTATTCTTAATAGAACGTAATGGATAAATTCTTGGCATAATGAGGGCGAGGATCAACCCTGTGAACAGAACCGTCGCATAAAATGGTAGGAAGTAGTTTCCAAGACCAACTTTATCAATGATGACGAGTGTGAATGTAATCGATACAACAGAGAACGTAGTCGAAATAATCGCCGCTTCACGTTGTGTATAGTGGCCTTCTTCATACTGTTTGCTTGTTAGCAAGACACCTATTGTCCCGTCTCCAATCCATGAAGCGAGTGCATCAATGGAAGAACGTCCAGGCAATTTAAATAAAGGTCGCATAATCTTTACCATCAACGTACCGAAGAATTCGAGCAAACCGAAGTTCAGTAATAAAGGAAGCAATAGACCAGCGAAGAAGAAGATACTGAACAGGAAGGAAACGAGTCCGTCACCTGCAAGTAGCAATCCGCCTGTATTCTCACTCCAAATTGCTTCGGGTCCTAATTTATAGACGACCATGATCGCGAAGATTGCCCCTACAATGCGGGTAATTGTCCAAAACGGTGTCACTTTGAATAAGTTTGTAAAGAATGAAGGTCTGTTTGGATCTTTTTTAACGAATAAATAGAGTACGGATCCGAGTGCAGACGCGATGATCAAGTACATCATAAGTTGTGGAATAATTGGTTCCAATGCGCCTGACAATAAATCCGCCAATTTGGCAATGGGTACTTTCCAGCCTGCTGTAAATGGCAGTGGAATCATGAATAATAGCACACCGATTATTGATGGAAGTAAGAATACTAACCAAGTGCTAGCTGTATATTTTTTCAAGGTATTTCTCTCCTTGCGTATAATCTAGTTGATGTATATTTATTCATTATACTGTTTAACGAGTCGATGTAAATACTTTAGCACAAAGTGTAACTTTTCAGTCAGCGAGCAGTCTATATTGAAACAGGATATACAAAAGCATATGATCGATAAAAGGACGGGAAGCGAGGTGTATGCATGATTACAGTAATTGGCAGTGCGAATATGGATGTCATTGCACAAGCGGACAAGTTTCCGTTACAAGGCGAGACGGTTAGGGGAAAGGACTTTCAGACGGCACCAGGTGGTAAGGGTGCGAATCAATCTGTAGCATGTGCAAGACTTGGGCAGAAAGTACAGTTGATCGGCACGACGGGTACGGATTCATTTGGAAAAATGATTATAGCTAATTTGCAGAATCAACAAGTGGATACTTCATATATCACACAAGCAGACGGTCCTTCCGGTGTAGCCGTTATTTTATTGACGGAAGGAGACAACCGAATCATTTCCATACCGGGAGCGAACCACGCGTTGACTCCAGAGCGAATGGGGGAATTGAAATTTGTTATTGGAGCCAGTCAACTGGTGATGATGCAACTGGAACTTCCTATAGATACGGTGTGGTCTGTGCTCGAGCTATGTAATGAATTAGAAGTGCCTGTCGTGATGGATCCGGCTCCTTCGAGTAGCTTTCAATTGGAATATATGCCGTATCTTCACTATTTGACTCCTAATGAAACGGAGTGCGCGCAACTCTTCGGCACTTCGATAGAAGAAACTGTGACAAACTATCCGAATCAACTGCTCGTAACACTAGGAAAAGACGGTGTTTGTTATCATGATCAAGAGCAAATCATCTACGTGCCAGGTGTGCCTGCAAAGGTTGTGGATACAACAGGAGCGGGAGATACATTTAATGGTGCGCTCGCTAGCCGATTAGTGCAAGGGAGCAATTTACAGTCTGCCATTCAGTTCGCCAATGTGGCGGCTTCATTATCGGTAGGCAAATTCGGTGCGCAAGGCGGTATGCCGACTGCGCAAGAAGTAGTAAATAAAGTAGAACAACTAGCGTATGGAATAGAGTAGAAATCCTATTATATCAAGGCTGGTTGGCACCCTTCTGTCACCATTGACAAGCTTTACTAAAAATATAACCGTTCCCCCTTTAAATCTCTGAGTAAAAGGCGTATGCTATGGCAATAGAATGGATTATATGGAAGAAATGGAGGTAGATGTTGATGGTTTTTGGAGAAAATATCAAGGTCCGTAAACGCATCTTGCAGTTGATTGATGGCTTAACAGATGAGGAATTTAACGGAACACCATCACATGGCGGCTGGTCACCCAAACAGATTGTAGAACATTTAGCATTAATGGAATGTCGAGTTGCTACAAACATCGCCCAAGAATTGAAAAATCCTGAGAGTTTGCGTGTATTCAAAAAACCGATTAGTGTATCGGCAAGTCCTTTAGTAAAGGCGTATTTCATGGAATATACACAACCAACAGATATGCATCTTTCTATTCCAGAAGTTAAAGAGAAGTTGCATGCATCTAGAAATTATTTGCTGGATATCTATGAATCTGCCACTATTACAGAACTTCGCTGTAAATCGCTCAAGCATCCGGTTTTTGGCAATGTGCCGTTAATTCAATGGTTCCGTTTCGTAGGATTCCACGAAAAACGTCATCTACGACAATTGAAACGTGCAGTGGAGCAAGTGAAGTCGGCTCGCGTACAGCTAGTTTCCACGTCTGAATAATAAACAAAGAGCTTTCCTACTAACGTCAACATCTGACATTGTAGGAGAGCTCTTTATTTTATAGATTTAGTTTGATTAAAGAATTTTACCTGGATTCATAATTTGATTTGGATCCATCAGATTTTTAATTTGTTGCATTAATTCTAATGCGGCTCCGTGCTCCGCTTGCTGGAATTTCCGTTTTCCTATGCCTACACCGTGTTCACCTGTGCAAGTACCCCCTAGCGAAATTGCGCGGTTTGTTAGCTTTTCATTCACTAATTCTGCATTTGCCTGCTCACCTGCATCATGTGAGTTAAATGAAAGAAGCGTATGGAAATTGCCATCTCCAATATGACCTAATATCCCGCCTTTCAATCCACTCTCATCTATTAAAACTCTTGCATATTCGACTAATGAAGGTAATTGGGAGATAGGGACACAGACATCGGCTCCTGCGATTGCCACTCCCTTTTTATGTCGGTAAGCGTAAGCCATCTCATGACGCGCTCTCCACAGTTCATTACTTTGTGTAGGTGTGTCAGCTTCTTCCCAATGCTCGCATACTAAGTCATTCATCAATTCCTTAGTTAACCGTACATCGGCTTTCACACCCTCTTCGTTCCCCGAAAACTCCAAGAATAATGAATGAGCTTCCGGAAAATTATAATCTCCATATTCATTAACTGTTTGAATGCTTATTTGATCGACGAGTTCCATACGCAAGACGGGTATGCCGCTCATTAGTATAGTTTGAGCTGCCTGCGCACAGGTTTCAATCGTATTAAATGTGCAACGTGCAGTTTGTGTATATTCAGGAATGCCGTGCAAGCGCAATGTAATTGCCGATATAATACCCAATGTACCTTCAGAACCGGCGAATAATCCATTTAAATGATAGCCAGATGAAGATTTCTTAGCTTTGGTTCCTGTATGAATAATCGTACCATTTGGAAGTACAACTTCTAAATCTAGTATCTGATCTCTGACAGATCCGTATTTTACTGCAGTTGTACCACTCGCGTTTGTCGCTACCATACCCCCGATTGATGCATCTGCTCCGGGGTCAATTGGAAACATTAACCCTAAGCGATTGATTTTTTCATTTACCGCGGTCCGTGTGATACCTGGTTGGACTGTAATGGTTAAATCCTCGGGTGAGAATTCGAGAATATCCGCCATTTTTTCAAAGCTAATCGATATCCCTTTTTTTAAGGGGATGGCTTGACCTTCTAATCCAGACCCAATACCAAAAGGCGTGACAGGGATAGAATATTCATTAGCCACGTAGAGAATATGTACGATATCTTCCGTGTTTTCAGGGAAACATACTACATTCGGCTTAACGGGGGGATGAAAAGACTCATCGTGACTATGTCGTTCTAATTCAGTTTCGTTTATGCTGACTTTAGCGGAACCTAAGTGTGAAATTAATGAAGTAATATATTTCATTTTACCCAACCTTCCAAATTGTCAAATTCTTCTTTACAACCATATTAATTTAAATTAGTATAGTTGTATACAGTATACTTCAAAAAGAAGGGAGGATTAATTTGGAGAAAATAGTAAATTCATTTTCTTTGGCTGAACAAGCTTATAATATGTTGAAAAAGTCTATTATATCTGGTGAACTTGCGCCACTCACGGAGCTTAAAGAAGGAAAAATAGCTACAGATCTAGGAATCAGTAGAACACCACTGCGTGAAGCTATACAAAAACTAGCGATGGAAGAATTGGTTGTACTTAAGAAGGGAAAGCCTGCTACTGTGGCTACTTTTACGAATGAAGAGTCTGTTGAAATTATGGAATTACGACAACTTTTAGAGATTCCTAATTTAGTAAAAGTAATTGCCAACTGTGACGAGACAGGGATTACTAGTCTAGAGGATAACCTGAAACAGCAAATGAAAGCGATTACAAATAATGATTATCATCAATTTATCGATTATGATAGGGAATTTCATTTGATTCTAGCTAGCTACAACGAAAATAAAAAAGTACGGGCGCTAATCCATCAAGTTAACACCGAAGTCAATCGAGCCTTTCTAATATTATCCAACACATTGGGAATGAGCGCCTACGAAGCTTATAAAGAACATGTTCACATTTTAGAGGTTATAAAAAGAAAAGATATAGACGCTGCTAAAAGTGCAATGCTCATTCATCTGCAAAATGTCCGTGATCGATTTCAAGCCTATTATAAGGAGGAAGATATAAAATGAAAAGATTTTTACCGTTAGTATTTATTATGATACTTGTTTTAGCAGCATGTGGAAGACCAGGTTCAGGAAGTGATTCTGCTAGTGATACTGAGAATTCGGAGAGCGACAGTACATACAAAATTCGCTTGCCGCATTTAGTTTCAGAAGAGCAATCGAGCCATGTAGCAGCGCTTGATTTTAAAGAGAAAGTTGAAAAAGATTCTAACGGAGAAATTGAAGTAGAGATTTATCCTAATGGATCATTATTTGGTTCAGACCGTGAAGCAATTGAAGCCGTACAACTTGGTAATGTAGAGATGACTATTCCAGCGGTTGCTCCACTAGCTTCTTTTAATGATCATTTCATGGTATTTGACCTGCCGTTCCTATTCGATGATAACGAAGCGGCATACCGTGCGTTAGATGGTGAGGTCGGAGATGAATTACTGAAGGAATTGGAAGAGAAAAATCTAAAAGGTCTAGTCTTTGGTGAGAATGGCTTCCGTCATATGTCTAATAATAAAGGGCCTATTACGCAACTATCTGATTTAAAAGGACTTAAATTGCGGACATTAGAAAACCCGCTTCATACGGATACATTTAAAGCGTTTGGCGCTAATGCTTCACCGTTTGCATTTGGAGAACTATACACTGCACTACAGCAAGGAACTTATGATGCAATGGAAAGTCCGATTTCACTTTACTATTTAAATAAGTTTTATGAAGTACAAAGTGACTTAACACTTACTGGACACGTATACGCGGCAACCATTCTTTTGATGAATAATGACTTCTATAATGAACTGCCTGAGGATCTTCAAGAAATCGTAATGACGGCAGCAGAAGAGTACCGTACAGAACAACGAAAGTTAGCACAAAAGCAAGACAAAGAATTCATGGATGATTTAAAGGAACTGGGAATGAAAATTCATGAGATGAAACCTGAGCAACGTGAAGTATTCCGTAAAGCAACAGAAGGTGTATATGAGAAATACACACCGATTATTGGAGAAGAGTTAGTAGAGAAAGCAAGAGCAGCAAACGAACAATGAGCTAATAGTGCATGACGAAATACGAAATCAGGAAATTTAAATACCTCTGTTTTTTAGAAAGGAATGTAAGTCGATGGGGAAAACATTCAAAAAATCGGAAGAGGGTATCCTTGTTTTCACGCTGGTCGCAATGGTTCTCCTCATTTTCTTTCAAGTAATAGGTCGTTATATATTCGGTTCAGCTCCTAGCTGGACCGAAGAACTAGCTCGCTATATTCATATTTTCCAAGTCTGGATTGGCGCTAGTTACGCTGTAAAGAAACGGGATCACATTCGAGTTGGTGCATTCATCGAGCGATTTGAAGGACTACCTCGAAAAATTCTTGAAACAGTGGGAATTGTGATTTGGTTCTGTTTAGCATTGTTCCTCGCTATCTATGGTACTGAACTTGTTTTGACGAGCTTTCAAAATGGACAAGTAACCCCAGCACTCCAACTCCCGATGTGGGTACCGTTTTTAGCCGTACCACTAGGGGCGATTGGAATGTCTATTCGCCTAGTCGGACAAATTGTTAAAGTATGGCGCGGAGACTATGAGCAAAGCGAGGAGATGATTGTATGACGATTGCATTATTATTTGGCACGTTGTTCATCTGTCTTTTTATCGGTGTACCTATCGCGATCTCGCTCGGTGCCTCAGCACTTGTTGCTATATATTTTGGTTCTAATTTACCGCTTGGAATTATTACTCAAAAAGCGTTTACTTCATTAGATTCTTTCCCATTATTAGCGATTCCATTCTTTATGTTAGCCGGAATTTTAATGGGGAAAGGAGGAATTTCTAAACGACTGCTGGATTTAGCATCTGCTATTGTCGGATGGATGACTGGCGGACTTTCAATGGTAACAATTGTAGCTTGTATGTTTTTTGCCGCTATATCAGGTTCTGGTCCTGCAACGGTTGCGGCGATTGGAGGATTTATGATTCCGGCTATGGTAGCACGTAATTATAGCGGTGGCTTTGCGGCAGCCCTTACAGCTTCCGCGGGTTCCATCGGTGTTATTATTCCACCAAGTATACCGTTTGTTCTGTATGGTGTAATCGGTGGTGTGTCAGTCGGGAAAATGTTCCTAGCCGGTATAATTCCAGGATTGCTTATAGGTGGCGGATTGATGATTACTGCATACATAATAGCTAAAAAACGGGGGTATAAGGCGGTAGAAAATACGCGCTTTTCATTTAAGGATGTAATAAAAGCAACTATTGACGCATTTTGGGCATTATTGATTCCGGTTATTATTCTTGGCGGAATTTATGGTGGTATTTTCTCTCCAACAGAAGCGGCGGTTGTTGCATCGGTTTACGCATTTGTTATCGGAAAATTCGTCTATAAGGAATTGTCGTGGGGGTCAGTGTTTGATTCGTTTTTAGAAGCCGTAATGATTAATGCAACAACTATGATCATCATTGGCTTATCGGTGTCATTTGCTTACTTTATGACATTAGAACAAATACCAAATCAACTATCATCTTCTATCTCGGAGTTTTCACAAAATCCAATAGTTATTTTGCTCCTCATCAATATTCTATTGCTAGTAGTTGGTATGTTTATTGACACGATTTCCGCATTGGTCGTTTTAACACCTATTTTATTACCTATAGTTACAACTGTCGGTATTGATCCTGTTCACTTTGGTGTCATTTTAGTAGCCAACTTGGCAATTGGATTCATTACTCCACCACTTGGAGTAAATCTATTTGTGGCTTCTAGTGTAGGAAATATTAAGTTAGAGAAAATTGTGGTGGCTATTCTACCTTTCTTGGTATCTATGATTATTTGTCTTCTTGTCATTACATATGTACCAGCACTGTCTCTATGGTTGCCACAATTTCTAGATAAATAAAGTTAAGGAAGGTGCATGTAGTGACAATCTCCATAAATCAATTCGCTGAACAATTGCAGGTCCCTGGTATACGAGAGTTCGCTAATCAGCTCGTACATTATCCGACTGCAGTAAACCTGACAATTGGACAGCCTGATTTTCCGACTCCTGAACGCGTCAAATCTGCAGGTATACTAGCTATTGAAAATAACTTGACCGAGTACTCACATAACGCAGGTCTATTGCAGCTGCGAGAGGCAGTCGCTTCATTTTTTTATGACACGTATGGTATTAATTACAACTCGGATCATGAGATTGTGATTACAAGCGGCGCGAGTGAAGCGATTGATAGTACATTTCGAACGATACTATCGCCAGGTGATGAAGTTATTTTACCGACGCCCATTTACCTAGGATACGCGCCGATCATTGAATTATGTGGAGCTACAGTTGTTTATTTAGATACTACGGATACAGGGTTTAAGCCGACACCGGAGAGTCTAGAGGATTTAATTACACCTAAAACGAAAGCCATTCTATTTAACTTTCCCACTAATCCTACGGGGGTAACATTAAATAAAAAAGAAATGGACGAGCTCGTGGGCGTATTAAAAAGACATGAAATATTTGTGCTATCAGATGAAATTTATAGTGAAAACACATTTGGCGCCAAGCATGTCTCTTTCGCACAGTATGAAGAAATTCATGACCGGGTATTTTTAATCCATGGTTTGTCAAAGTCACATTCAATGACCGGATGGCGGATCGGCTATGTACTAGGACCAGCTCAGTATATGGAAACTGTACTTAAGGTACACTTGTATAATTCAATTTGTGCCTCATTACCAAGTCAGTATGCAGCTATTGAAGCATTGACCAATTGCCGTGATGTTCCGGCTGAAATGAATATTGCATATGAGGAAAGGCTGGAATACGTCTATCAGCGTCTAGTGAAAATGGGATTAGATGTCGTGAAACCTTCTGGTGCATTCTATATTTTCCCTTCTATTAAAAAGTTTAATATAGATTCGTATACATTGGCTACACGATTACTTAAAGAAGCAGATGTAGCAGTCGTTCCTGGTGTAGCATTCTCGCAGCATGCGGATGACTTTCTACGTATTTCCTATGCGTACTCTATGCCTGTACTAGAAGAAGGAATGAATCGCCTTGAACGTTTCTTTATAAAAATAACTCAAGAGCTGAAGGGGGAATAGAAGTGTACCAATTCGAAACACCAGAGAAACTTCGTAGTTTATTATGTGAACTAGTAAGTTGGGATAGTCGTACGTTGACGGAAGGAGAGCGTTTCTTTTCCTGGAAGTTGCAAAATAAGTTGAGTGAACTGGAATATTTCACTGAGAATCCTGACAATATTACGCTTCATGATGCGGGTCTCGGTCGACAAGTCGTGCATGCTTTATATGAACATCCGGATGCTATAGATACCATTGTCTTGATCAGTCATTTCGATACTGTGCAGACAGATGAATACGGAGCGCTTGAACCGCTCGCTTTCCATCCAGAAGAACTGACGAAGAAGTTGTTAGAAAACAAAGAGATGTTGCCTGAAGCGGCACGCATTGATTTGGAATCTGGAAAATATCTATTTGGCCGAGGTACGATGGATATGAAGATGGGTTTGGCTTTACATATTCAGTTAATCGAACGAGCAAGTATAGAGAAGTGGCCTATTAATCTATTATTGTGCACAGTACCGGATGAAGAGGTAAACTCAGCGGGCATGCGTGCTGCTGTAAAGGAACTTGTCCGTCTGCAAGAGCAGGAAGGTCATCGCTTTAAATTATTCCTAAACGGAGAGCCTTCATTTTCACAAGGGCCTTCGGATACGAAAGAATATGTTTATTCCGGGACAATCGGAAAGATTATGCCTTCCGCTTTATTCTATGGGAAAGAAACGCATGTCGGTGAACCTTTAAAAGGAATTACTGCAGATTATATGGCATCATTTTTGACACATAAGATGGAGTGGAATCCTCTATTCCGTGAAATACATCAGGACGAATCAACACCTCTTCCGGTCACACTGCATCAAAAAGATTTGAAAATCCAATACTCTACACAAACACCACAGCGGGCAGCTGCGTTATATAATGTCTTCTTATTCAAGCGCACAGCCGCTGAAATCATGAGTTTATTTGAACAAGTGGCGAATGAAGCGATGGCACAGTGTAATGAACATTATAAAGCAGTATGTGATCGTGAATCGGCGGTGCCGCTAGGAGATATTCGTGTACTGCGGTTTGAAGAGTTATTAAAGTACGCTGAAGAACAGTTAGGGAAAAATGAAGTGAATCGATTGAAGCAAGAAGTGCTGTTACAAGAAGAATGGGATGACCGCGAGCAATGCATACGTATTGTCGATACGCTAATGATGGAGTGTCAGGAACTAGGTCCAGCGACTGTGCTATTCTATGCCCCGCCATATTATCCAGCTGTCAACTCGTCTAAAGATCCGCTTGTACAGGAATCAATCGAGTTTTTGCAGGAGCGTGCACAAGTATTTGATCTAACCATTGAGCAAGTGCATTATTTCAACGGAATTTGCGATTTGAGTTATGTGCATTATAAGGATGAAGAGGATCATTGGAAGGCGTTTGCAGAGAATACACCGGTCTATGGTGCGACGTATTCGATTCCATTTGAAGATATGCGTAAGCTAACTGCGCCTGTGTTGAATGTAGGGCCGTTTGGTAAGGATGCGCATCAGAAGACGGAGCGGTTGCATATTGATAGTGCGTTCAGGGAGATGCCGGTGTTGTTGGAGCAGTTGGTGAAGAAGCTTGCGGGCATGAATCAGCCGAAGTCTAGATGACGTTTCTTAACGTTTACATGTCAGCAGAATTAGTGTTGGGGCGTTGCGTTCGCTATTTCTATCGCTAGTAAAGTATTACCCGATTAACAAACGCGTTTGGCGGAATAACTATGCGGCTGCGGGTCTTTGATACTTTTTGTTGGGGCGTTGCTCGACTAGCTGTTGGGGATGGAAGTTAGTGAGTATCTGCTTTCTGGACCCGCGCAGGCACGTGGGGGATTGCCTACAGCCAGGAGCCAGCTGGCGGTGGTGCTGCCAGTTGTCTCCTGACCACGGCCTACCCCGCAGTTGTGCCTGCGCTACTAAGTGGTAGTTATTTTGGTTGTGGTTTTAAGTAGGATAGAGAATGATAAATTGCGATCAGTACCCAACCTAGAAACGCGGTTGACGGAAAGACTAGGCGGCTGCGGGTCTTTGTTACTTTTTGTTGGGGGCGTTGCTCGACTGGTTGTTGGGTATTGGAGTTAGTGAGTGTTCGCTTTCTGGCCCCGCGCAGGCACGTGGGGGATTGCCTCCAGCCAGGAGCCAGCTGGCGGTGGTGCTGCCAGTTGTCTCCTGGCCACGGCCTACCCCGCAGTTGTGCCTGCGCTACTGAGTGGTAGTTATTTTGGTTGTGGTTCTAATAGGAAGAAGATCAGTAACATCGCGAAAGCCCATTGACCCCACCGGCGCCGTAGTGGAGTCAATGGGCTTTCCACTTATATTGCCAGCGAAACAACAAATTCATGATCCAACAAGCACTTCATCCCTAACTCCCGAAAAACAACTTCCTCAGACCTCTCCAAACATACCAAGACACCGTACACAAACGTGCATGTTTTCAACTTACCCGAATTTCGGCTATACTAGGACTAGAAGCAATTTAAGAATAGGATGTGCCAGGATGAGTCATTTAGTAGTAGAGAAATTAACCAAAACAGTTGGAGAAAAAACACTTTTTAAAGATGTAGGATTTAATTTGAAAAGTGGAGACAAGATAGGTTTGATCGGGATTAATGGTACTGGGAAATCTACGTTACTATCCATAATTTCGGGGCAGGGAAGTGCGGATACGTTGACAATGGATCATCCGAATAAGTTCCGTGTGGCATATTTGCCTCAAGAACCGATTGTCAATCCGGACTTAACCGTGATGGAAGCAGTATTCGAAAGTGATGCACCTGTTATTCGTACAAATCTTAATTACGAGCATGCATTGCAACTACTTACCGAAGATTCTTCAAATGAAGAGTATCAGGAGCGTTACTCATTCTATCAAAATGAAATGGATTCAACGGGTGGCTGGGATTTGAATGCATTGGCACGTACTATATTAATGAAGCTAGGTATCGAGACATTCGATAAGAAAATGGGCGAATTATCAGGTGGTCAACTGAAGCGTGTGGCTCTTGCTAAAGTATTAATCGAACCAGCAGATTTATTATTATTGGACGAGCCAACGAACCATCTGGACGTTGCATCGATTCAGTGGTTGCAAGACTTCTTGCAAAATGTTCAAGGGGCAGTATTATTCGTTACACACGATCGATACTTCTTGGATCAAGTCGCTACGCATATTTACGAGTTAGCCGATAAAACACTTTATTCGCATACTGGAAATTATGCAGATTATTTGGAGTCAAAAGCACTGCGTGAAGAGATGTCAGCTGCTTCGGATCAGAAAGACCGTAATCGCTACCGTAGTGAATTGAAATGGATACGCCGCGGTGCTAAAGCGCGTTCGACGAAACAGAAAGCGCGAATTGATCGCTTTGATGATCTTCAAGCGAAAGTGAAGCAGACCGATGAGTCATTGGACTTTGAAATGGATTTACAAACGACACGTCTTGGTAAAAAAGTGTTGGAAATCAATAATATTACGAAAAGATTTGACGATAAAGTTATATTGAACGGTTTTTCTGCTATTCTACAAGCAAAAGAACGTATTGCGATTATCGGACCAAACGGTGTAGGGAAGACGACACTTCTTCAAATGCTGGATGGAACGACTATGCCGGACACCGGTGAAGTCGATAAAGGCTCCACCGTAAAGATTGCTCATTTCCATCAACATTTGCCACCAATGAAGGAGAATCAGCGGATTATTGAGTATATTCGTGAGACGTCCAATGACATTGAATCAGGAGACGGTGAGCGATTATCTGCGACGCAAATGTTGGAGAGATTCTTATTCCCTTCCTCTGCACACGGAACGCCAATCGGTAAATTATCAGGTGGGGAACGTAAACGTCTCTATCTATTGAAGTTGTTAATGGAACAGCCGAACGTTTTGCTGCTAGATGAGCCCACGAATGACTTGGATCTCGAAACACTTTCCGTTTTGGAGTCATTCATTGACACGTTCTCTGGAGTCGTCGTGACGATTTCCCATGACCGTTTCTTCTTGGATCGAATCTCACGTAAGCTGTGGATTCTAGACGGCTCAGGTGAAATCGATGTACGTCTTGGCCTGTATTCAGACTACCTTGATGAAAAGAATACAAAAGACGTGAAGCCACAAGCGAAAGTTGCGGTTGTTGCTCCGGCTCCAGAAGTTAAAGAACCTAAAAAGAAAATGACATACGCTGAAAAAAGTCAGTGGGAAACGATTGAAACAGATATAGAAGTAATGGAAGAAAAAATAGCAGCGATAGAACAACAAATGACCACTACGGGTTCAGACTATGATCAGCTTCGCCAATTGGATGAAGAGCTAGTAACGCTGAATCAACAATACGAAGAACTGGTCGAGCGCTGGTCTTATTTGCAGGAATTAGCTGATTAATTATATTGGAGGAGATTTTCTTGAAAATCAAATCGATTGAACCAACACCGAGTCCAAATTCTATGAAAATTGTTTTAGATACCCCTTTACCTGATGGAACTAGCCATAACTATAAGAAGAAAGATGAGGCACAGGCACCTGAGCCGATTCGTTCTCTTTTGGCTATACAAGGGATTAAAGGAATCTATCATGTATTAGACTTCATGGCAGTAGAGCGAATCGGAAACGTTGCGTGGGAATCCATTCTTGCCGAAGTGCGTTCTGTCTTAAATGAAGGCGGCGAATCGCTAGAACAAGCTGAGGAGCAAAAGATAGATGAGCACTACGGAGAAGTCTACGTTCATGTACAAACGTATAAAGAGATTCCGTTACAAGTGAAAGTGTTCAATAGTGATGAGGAGTCTAGGTTTGGATTAAGTGAACGTTTCATTCAGGCAATGGAAACCGTTCACCATTCTGAAGTAGAAAACTATATTTTACTTCGGAAGTGGGCTGATTACGGAATCCGTTACGGAGAATTGCAGGAAGTAGGCGAGCAAGTTGTACAAGAACTTGAAGCCGCGTATCCTGAAACACGCTTGCATGAGCTTGTGGAAAAAGCGGAAAAGGCAGACGAGGAAACAAAAACTCGTGGGCAGAAAGTAAGTGTGGCAAAATTTGCTGTTCCCGAATGGGAAACGCGCTTCCGCTTACTGGATCAAATGCCGGATCCGGACGTATCGGATTATCCAGTATTAACGATGGCACTTGAAGATGAGAAAATGTCCATCCGTAGATTGGCCACTGTATACCTTGGTATGATCGAAGATGAAACGGTCATTCCGTTTATCGAAAAAGCACTTAAGGACAAAAGTTGGGCAGTTCGTCGTACAGCCGCAGACTGCATGAGTGACCTTGGCTATGTTGGTTTTGAATCTGCTGCTATCCGTCTATTACAAGACAAAAACAAATTAGTACGTTGGCGTGCAGCTATGTTCCTCTATGAATCGGGAACGGAACAAGCATTACCTGCGTTGCACGAAGCCGAAAACGATAACGAATTTGAAGTGAAACTGCAAGTCCGGATGGCGATAGCCCGAATTGAAGAAGGCGAAGAGGCAAAAGGTTCCATCTGGCGTCAAATGACTGAAAGAACTAAATAAATGATGTAAGTCTATGGAGATTCTTGTCGAATCTTTATAGACTTTTTTAATAGAATTGTTGACAGAGAATTCAAACGGGTTTATGATAGAAGTAGATATTCGGAAAGGCATTCCGATAATCGTAAAAGTGCATATTTGTGGGAGTAGAAGAATGGAGGGTTTTACATGTTTAAATTAGCTATTGAAAATACAGATGCGCTAAGACCGGCATCTGAAGTAATGGACATCCAACGACTAGGCGTAATGCGCTCAACAAGTCTTAGCTTTTTACGCATTTTAATTCGTAAAATGATGCGTGAAGCTTGGGAAATTGAGCAAACGACCTTTGATATAAATGACGAAGGATACGGTGAAGCGCTTTATAGTATTACTACCCCACAAGGTACGTATACATTTGTCGCATTATCCCGTGAGATCAGTGAAGAAACTCGAAGTGATCGGGTCATTTCTGAAAGATGGGATGTAACATTTGCGCTTTGCGATGGAGCAATTTCCGATAAAAAACTAAAACGAATGAAACAAGAACTTCCGAAACAGGAAGTGGGCCGAGGAGATGTCACGGATCTCGTATGGTCGAGAGCGAATAAAAGCCAACGTGTCTTTTCTCATGTCGTGGAAGCGCTATCTCAAGGTAAGCAGCCAGATGCAGAAATGATTTACGATATTGGTTATCTATTCCGCACAACTGCAGTCTATGGAAATGGTAAATTTGGAATTGCGCCTTATGAACATATGAAAGATAATCATACGTTCAGCGGTGCCTATCAATCTCAAATGTTTGCTGTCTATATGTTACGTCACTTCAGCTTTGATCTGGTTGAACATATCGCGCGCAAGAATAATCCTAAAGCGGCTACATTAAAGCCGGAACTAAAGAAATTACTTGGAACAGGTAATGCAACGGGACTTGGAATGGTACCTTACTTGATATCTCATCCAAAACTTCTTCATCAATGGATGTGGATTCGTGAAGTAGCATTGGCACGTGCAAAGAAAATGAAACCAACGGCAGATGATTGTCAGCGCTTCATTGCCAAACTACAACAAATACGCACATTCTTTGAAGACGCTCCAATACCGGACATGGAAGTATTTAGAAATCCGAGAGACTTGGCAAAAGAAGTCGGAGAGATTTCCAAATTAGTAGAAGGTGTGTGTAACACTATAGAGCGTTCCAATAGTGAAGTAGGAGGACTGTGGTTGGAGTTTGCTGATAAAGTACAAGCGAATTTCACAATGGAAGCACAGGAATTGATTAACTCAGAACTAATCGATCTCTATCCTGAAGTAATCGTCGACTTAGAGCATCAGACGAATGCAGACGACGGTCTCCATTTGATTCCTGAAATGTCAATTGGTTCATTACGCGAAATTATTAAAAAACAATACCAGTGGGCATTCCAATACGACTTCACAAAACGCGAGTCGAGACATTATTTCTGGTACCGTTCAGCTGAAAAAGAAGAACCCCGTATTGGAGAACGTGGAATCGACCCGGGCGATGAATTGTATATGCCAATGAATATTGCAGAACAAGTCCAGCAACTAGCTACGGAAATAGAAGTCTGTGATAATGATCTGAAAGTAGCGGCGTTTTTATTGAAAAAGCCGGAGCTCAGAGGGATCGTCAGAAGAATCCAATCGTTGGACGGTCTGGAGTATGGTGAGATACAAGCGAACTTGACAGGTAAAGATCTACTTCCGGTATATCTATTGCGTTGTAAACTAGCGATACTTGGCGCTGAACGGTATGATCCGAAATCCAATCGGTGGGTACGGATTACGCTATTCCAAGGAGCACCGCTAGTTGAAGAAATCGGAACTACTTCATTCGAGGATGATTGGTTCTATCCATTAATAGCGAAAGCGGAGGAGATCAAATGACTATAGACATGAAAGATATGATTGTAATAGATGCTTTGGAATTAAGTAAATGGGACCGTGATTTTGTCATCATGCTACAAAAAGGTGGCGTTACGGCTGTTCATGCTTGCGTTGGACTGTGGGAAAATGCCCGCGAAACATTAACCAAAGTAGCGGAATGGCATCGCTTCTTTAATGAGAACAGTGATTTGGTTATGCCTGTAAAAACAGGAGAAGATATCGAAACGGCGAAGCGTATCGGTAAACTAGGAATCATTTTAGGCGCACAAAACACTTCTGCTTTAGAAGATGAATTAGGTCTCGTTTCTGTATTCAATGAGATGGGCGTTAAAATTATGCAATTGACATACAACAATCAAAACTTGATCGGTAGTAGCTGTTATGAAGAAACGGATCCTGGTCTTTCTCGATTCGGTAAGAATGTGATTAAAGAAATGAACCGAGTAGGAATGGTTATTGATTTATCGCATGTCGGAACGAAAACATCACTGGATACATTGGCGCTTTCAAGCCGTCCTGTCGCAATTACACACGCTAATCCGGATTGGATCTACCCATCTAAACGTAATAAATCAGAGGAAATTCTTTCCGCTTTACGTGACAACAAGGGAGTGCTTGGTGTTTGTGCATATCCTCATTTGATTAATGGGGCGGATACAAAACTTGAAGAGTTCTGTGATATGATTGCTCGTACGGCTGATTTCATGGGAATTGACCATGTAGGGATTGGAACGGACTTAACACATAATATGTCTACGGACTTCCTTGCATGGATGCGGATGGGTCGCTGGACTCATGAAATCGATTATGGTGCAGGTTCGAAAGCGAGTCCAGGATGGCCGGATTGGCCGGAATGGTTCCAGACGCCTGACGATTTTCCAAATATCGCAAATGGATTAGAAGCTCGCGGTATGACATATGAGGAAATATCTAAAATTATGGGCGGTAACTGGCACCGGTTCTTTACGGAAGGGTTCAAGTCTGAGAAGGAGTTGGAGAAATGCGTGTCTCTCACTTAGAATTATATACTCATTGTAAAAAAATCTTCCAAGCTCTTGGAGTTCCTTATGGCTATGCGGAAGAAGGAGCAGAAACGGTAGCAAATGCTGAGTTTCTTGGATTGTATGGATTACAACAACTTTACGATGAACTGCAGGATTTGCAAGGTGAGTTTGAAGAGTTGGAAGTATTGAATGAATCGGATCGCGTAACTGTAATAGATGGCGGGAAGCAAAGTGGAATGCTACTTGGAAAAGCATGTGCCGATTATTTAATCGCGCGCTTGGAAGCTCAACCGTCAGTAGCTGTCTGCGTCCGGGATGCACGACCGTCCCGGGTGCTTGCACAACAAGCGATGTATATATCAAAAAAAGGATTGGCTAGTATTATTTTGTACAAGAAGCCTAGTCACTCATCATTAATCATTTCATCACCGAATTTCGCATACCCGATCATGGTCCACAAACGTAATAATGAGGATATCATGGAAGGAATCAATAAAGAACTAGGCCTAACAGGTGATCAGAAATTGAAATTGCCAACTGTTACAACAAGATTTTGTATATTTGGTACAACCGATATTGAAAAAATTGATGATGTGATTGAACGCTTCGAAAACACAATAGACACATCCTATATTTTAACGACCACAGATGATTTTGAACAACGATGGGAATCTTCGTGGCAATTTGGAACAGAAGTCAGCAGAGAACTGTGGCTTGATTTAAACGAAACAGGCAAGCGTATGCTGGTAGAATCTACTGATCAATCGCGTGAACGCGGTGCAGGAGAAATGGCATAAAACTACATTATTTACTGGAGGAGACTATACATGATGACAGTTACAAGTGAAGTTAAAGTATTAAAGAACTATATTAACGGTGAGTGGGTAGAAACTTCGGGTACAGATATGTTGGAAATCAGAAACCCAGCGAACACAGATGAATTGGTTGTGAAGGTTCAGCAATCCAATGCTGAAGATGCACAAGCGGCTATTGAAGCAGCAGAAAAAGCATTCCCTGAATGGAGTAAGACACCATCTCCTGCGAGAGGCGAGTATTTATTCAAAATTGCTGCAATCATGGAAGCAGAAGCTGATGAAATCGCGCGCATCATTGTACAAGAAGAAGGAAAAACGTACGCGGATGCATTCAAAGAAGTAAATTATGCAGCGGGTATCGTTAAATTCTACGCAGGTGAAGGTCGTCGCATGACAGGCCGTATCGTTGAGTCGGACATGCCAGGTGTACAAATTGAATTACACAAAGAAGCACTTGGTGTCGTGTTAGTCGTCACGCCTTGGAACTTCCCGCTGTCTATCCCAGCTTGGAAAATTGCACCGGCTATTCTAAGCGGTAACACAGTCGTGTTGAAAGCTTCATCTGAAACACCATTGACAGCACAGAAGTTCATTGAAATTGTTGAAAGAGCTGGCGTTCCTGCAGGTGTCGTCAACCAATTAGTGGGACCAGGTCGTTTGGTAACAGATATGATCAATCACCCAGCTGTAAAAGCAATCACATTCACTGGATCGAATCGTGTAGGAAACTTAATCTATAAAGAAGCAGCAAAAGATATGAAGCGTGTATTACTTGAAATGGGTGGTAAGAATCCATTACTCGTCATGGAAGACGCAGACGTGGACGCAGCTGTTCAACTTGCAGTAGCAGGTGGATACGGTCAAACAGGTCAAGCGTGTACTGCAACTAGTCGCGTACTTGTCCACAAAGATATTCGTCAAGAGTTCACGGATAAATTAGTAGAAGCTTCTAAGAAAATTAAAATTGGTAACGGTATGGACGAAGGCGTAACAATGGGACCACAAGTTAGTGATGGAGAGCGTCAATCTACACTGGATCTTATTGAAAAAGCTAAAGCTGAAGGTGGAGAAATCCTAACAGGTGGCGGTATTCCTGAATTCGAAGGGTCAGATAAAGGATACTTCGTGGAGCCGACAGTAATCGGTGGCGTGAAGACAGAAATGACGATTGCACAGGAAGAAGTATTCGGTCCTGTAATCAGCATCATTGAAATCGAGTCGATTGATGAAGCGATTGAAGTAGCGAACGATGTAGCATTCGGTCTGTCTGCAGCTATCTGCACACGTAACCTGACATACATGAACCGTGCATTGAATGAAATTCAGGCGGGGATTGTCAAAGTGAACATGACGACAACAGGTACGTTCTTCCAAGCACCATTTGGCGGTTATAAGCAATCAAGTACTGGAACGTATAAAGAACTCGGCAGCGAAGCGGTCGAATTCTATTGTCAGAATAAAACTCGTTACATCAACAGCAACTAAGTAAGAGTGGATGAAGAAGAGGAATAGAGCAGTCTTTCCTCTTCTTTTCTATTCATCACATAAAAGGAGTTTATGAAAATGACTAAGACACAGGAGGTTTCATCCACAGTGGTGAAGGCCATATCCGTCATCAACTATTTGAATGAAGTGTCAGGTCCTCAAGGAGTCAGTGATATTAGTAAAGGTCTCGGTTTATCGACAACGATTGTACACCGTTTGCTGACTACATTGAAACTGGAAGGTATGGTTTTTCAAGATCCGCGTTCAAAACTATATACGTTAGGGACCATCTTTTTAGATTATGCCAATAAAATCTTGACTGAAATGCCGATAGCACCGGTTGTAGAACCATGGCTTATGTCGTTGCGCAACAATACAGGAGAAACAGTCGGATTCTACATGCCTACAGGACAAATGCGCATTTGTGTATTGGAGTATGAAAGTCAACAAGAAATCAGACGCTCAGTCGGAATCGGGAAACGCCTACCCCTACATTTAGGTGCAAGTGGAAGAGCAATTCTCGCCTTCCAATCACCTGACCAGCAGGATAGAGTGCTAGGTACGTTGTCTGTACAAGAACGAAATGAACTAGAACATATTTTACAAGAAGTACAAAATCAGGGGTATGCTACCAATGAAGAGGAAATTAGCTCAAATGTTGCGGCTTTGTCAGTACCTGTGTTTGATAAGCAACAAAGCGTCATTGGTGCATTATCTGTTTCAGGACCATTATTCAGGTGGAATCGTAAAACGATGGAACTGCATGTAGCTTCAGTGATTGCTGCAAGCAAAGAAATAACAGACGCATTATAAAAGGATGGGATTAGAATGAGACCAGAAGATAAATTACAAGAATTAGGATTGGAACTACCTGTCAAACGTGCAAAAGGCGGCAACTACATATCTTGTGTGCGCACAGGAAATCTTTTATTTCTATCCGGTTCACTGTCATACGATGTACTAGGTAAAGTGGGCGATACGCTTACAATAGAAGAGGGTTACGCTGCGTCTAGACAGGCCATACTATTTGCACTTTCAACTATCAAAGAAGAAGTGGGCGAGTTGTCGAACGTCACGAAGTTTGTGAAGCTTCTCGGCATGATCAACACGGCTTTTGATTTCACTGGACAAGCAAAAGTAATGAACGGTGCTTCGGATTTATTGGTAGAAGTATTCGGTGAAGAAGTAGGTACGCACGCACGTACAGCAGTTGGGATGATGTTGCCACGCGGTGCAGCAGTTGAAATTGATGTCATTGTAGAAGTGAAGTAAGGAAGTGGAGATGAATTCTCCACAGCTTTCTAAGTAAGCGGTTACAAGTATGTGCAGCCTAGAGGAGGTAGAACTTTGAATAAATATGAATCAAAAACGGACCGTCCCGTTTTATTTATTAGCGGTGGATTGCTTGTAGCATTTGTCGTCGCATCATTTATTAACTTGGATTTCGTTGCAAACATGGTAGATTGGGCATTTGCATTTGCGGTGAAATACTTTGGCGCGTTCTGGCAATTATTATTATTGGGTACATTTTTCATTGCGCTATTCCTGGCATTCTCAAAGTACGGGAAGATTCGCTTAGGTGGAATGAATAAGCCGGAAATTGGTTATTTCAAATGGCTGGCCATGATTATGACGACATTGCTTGCGGGAGGCGGAGTTTTTTGGGCGGCTGCAGAACCTATGTATCACTTTTTGGATCGTCCTCCGTTGTTTACAGGAGTCGAATCGGCAACGGAAAGTGCTATTATACCAGCATTTGCTCAGTCCTATTTGCATTGGGGATTTCTTGCCTGGTCGATTCTCGGTACGTTAGGGACGATTGTGCTAATGTATGCTCATTATTCAAAAGGGATGCCGTTAAAACCGCGTACATTGCTTTATCCAATACTCGGTGAAAAAATCATGCGTAAAAGCGCTTTGGGTACTACTATTGATGCATTTTCCATCATTGCAGTAGCTGCCGGCACAATTGGACCGATTGGCTTTCTCGGTCTTCAGGCAGCTTACGGAATGGAAGCACTATATGGCGTGCCGAATACGTTAATGACTCAAATACTCATTATTATTGGAGTGGTGGCGATCGCTACTATTTCGGCGGTAACAGGTTTACGTAAAGGGATTCAGTTCTTGAGTAATTTGAATGTTATCATCACGTTGATTTTGATGGTCGCAATCCTCATTCTTGGCCCTGGTGGATTTATCATCAATACATTCATTTCATCGTCGGGTGTGCATCTTCAAGAATTCCTCGGCATGGCGACATTCCGCGGTGATTCTAGTTGGCTTGGATCATGGACGATCTTTTTCTGGGGTTGGTTCCTCGGTTATGGACCCATGATGGCAATCTTTATTGCAACCATTACACGCGGACGTACGATTCGCGAACTTGTATTAGCTGTATCCATTACGGCACCCATTGTGACCGCTTTCTGGTTCACTACTGTCGGTGGGGCAGGTATATTTTATGAAATGACACAGCCAGGTGTAATATCCGAAGCATTGAATACATCTGGAATGCCTGCAGCGATGATTGCCATTACCGAGCAACTGCCGTTGAATATGATTATTGGGCCACTGTTTCTTCTCGTCACAATCCTGTTCGTAGTCACAACAGGTGACTCCATGGCGTATACGATTTCTGTCGCGATTACAGGTGACGGTCATCCACCAAAAGTCATGCGTGTATTTTGGGCGGTAATCATGGGAGCAGTAGCAAGCGTTCTATTGATGATTAGTGAAGGTGGAGTAGAAGCCATCCAATCCTTTATCGTAGTAACGGCCATACCGGTCTCACTTTTACTTTTACCTACATTCTGGGCTGCTCCAAAAGCCGCCAAACTCTTATATGCTGAACAATTCGGAGAAGAAGCGCCAGCGGAGAACGTAGAAGTCAACTTAGCAGATATAAAGGCTGAGGATGAAACAGTACAGAAAAAATTAATCAAATAAAAACTTCACAATGATCCATTTGTAACCTTGTCGATCCGGCAAGGTTTTTTATTGTGTGACATTTAGCTAAAAGGTATACATTTAACAAGGACTAAAGGTATACTACTAGTGTACTTATATTTTACTAGGAGGGCCTATAAAGTGAAGAAGTCTGCAAGTATTGCGATGAAACTCTCAAGACTCATTATCGCATTATTCTTATTATTGTTTTTGGTTTACTCAATCGTAACGAGCGTCATGTTACATAGGCAAAGCATTAAAGATGCGGAGGAATATGCGTTAGAAAGTGCAAATAAAAACTCGCTTGTTCTGAGTGCGAAACTAAGTGAAACAAATGAAATGTTGCGCACAACAAGTCACATATTGGAAACATTACAAACGACGGGCGATATGAAACCGGAAGAAGTTATTCGCATCATCAAAAGCAATTTGCAAAAAAATAATGACGCGACAGGTATGGCTGCGGTAATCAATCAGTCTGCATTTGCTAAAGGAGAAGTCATACCGAAGAATTTGCTTGATGAAAATCAGCAATTCATACCCTATGTCTTTAAGCAAGACAATACGACGAATGTAGAGCCGTTAAGTGGAATGGATGATACTACAGCGAACAGCTGGTACACCATTCCGAAAAATGAAGCACGTGCCGTTTTGACAGAACCTTATTCGTATGAAACGAATGGTCAAACGATTCTTATGACTACTATTTCTGTGCCGATGGTCGATGCATCAGGAAATTACTTTGGTTTATTGACAACCGATTTATCTATAGATTTCTTGACTGATGTAGTGAAGACCATTCAACCAAAAGGCGGTTATGCTTCTGTCATTACAGACGCTGGTTATATCACGGCGAATAGTTTGAAGGCTGAATTGAACAATAGCAATATGGCGGATGCGATTGATTGGAATAGTGCAAAAGTGAAACTGGATCAAGGTGAATTGGCGAGTATGTATGTAGATTCTCAAAGTCTGCATGAACAAGCATTTAATGCGTTCGCTCCCATTAACTTAAAAGGAATTAATGAGAAGTGGTCAGTGCAAACTGTTACACCAAGATCTGAGATTCTAGATACATTTACCACTATATTGTGGATAACCATTATATCTGCAATTGTTATCGTGTTACTGATGTCAAGTGCATCAACGCTCTTTATTTATCGTCAATTGAGACCGTTGAAAACATTACAACAATCTATGGAAACCGCTGCAACTGGCGATTTGACTATGATGGTAGATGAACAGAAAATTCGCCACGATGAGATAGGCTTAGTGGCGCTTGCTTATAACGATATGTTGCGTCGGACAAATGCGGCTCTACAAACCGTGCAGCAGTCCTCGGGGCAACTAAGTGATTCATCGACACAAGTCACATATGCCTTTGAAGAGCTAGTAGCTGCCAATCAGGAGGTATCAGTAGCAACGGATGAGATCGCTCAAGGGGCTTCGAAGCAATCCGAAGATACTGAAATAACCAGCTTACGAATTTCTGATTTAGCAGACCGTATGGATCATATCCACACGATGTTCATGACGATGAACGAGTTATCTACGGACGCGTCCAATTCTGCGGAAAATGGAATGTCGGAAGTGAAAAAACTACGTGATCATAATACGACAGCCAATGAAGTTAATAAAAAAGTACAACTACAAATACAAACACTGACCAATAAAATTTCATCTATCAATCAAGTTATTCAAACATTGCATGATATTACAGCGAGTACGAATCTTCTAGCTCTCAACGCGAGCATTGAAGCGGCACGAGCTGGTGAGAGTGGTAAAGGATTTGCGGTAGTTGCGAATGAAGTACGTCAGCTAGCGGAACAGTCCCGAAGAGAAACTGAAGTAATTCAAGAAACCGTGAAGGAAATCTTATCAGAATCACAACAGACAGTTGATGTCATAGAATTGAATATGAAGTCAATGGATGGTCAAAACCAGTCCGTTACCGATACGGAGGAATCATTCGTACAAAATGCAGGTATCGTCAATCAAATACGCGAATCGATTACGGAGCTATCTGAAAAGCTTGCAGAAATGATGGAATATAAGGATGAAGCCATTTTAGCAATCCAAAATGTATCCGCCATTTCCGAGCAAACGGCTGCATCTTCTGAACAAGTGAGTGCGTCAGCTGCAGCTCAGCAAGGAGAATTGGAGCAAGTAGCAGATTCCACCAATCAAATGAATCAGATCGCAGGGGAATTGCGGAGTGTAGTGGAACGATTCAAGTTATCATAATGTAGAGAAGTGGCTTAGTCCACTTCTTTTTTTGTCTTATTATAGATTTCATTCACGTCGATCGAAGTAAGAAAATGGTTAATAATTGTCGAAAAAGGTTATACTAACTTTTACTAGATATAGTTAATTAGCAGAAGGTTTACAAGGTAGATTGCCTTTCTAGTATGCATTGTAATTCTCTTTTGCTACACTAGGCAAATCAATAATTTTAGTATGAAGGCGGGTGTGTAGATGGAAGAAGCAGCACTGATTAGCATCGTAGCCATATTGGCGCTCGGTATCTTCTCGCAGTGGCTAGCCTGGAAAATCCAATGGCCTTCAATATTCATCATGTCCATTGCCGGCTTGTTGATTGGTCCGATTTTTGGCTGGGTGAATCCGGAAGTGGCATTGGACGAGCTGTATAGTCCACTAATATCACTGGCGGTAGCTATTATTTTATTTGAAGGAAGTTCTAACTTAGACTTTCGGGAGATAAAAGGCATTTCGAAGTCTGTTTTCCGAGTCGTTACATTGGGTGCGTTTTTAGCATGGGTTTTAGGATCGATTACGGCACACTTCATTGCCGGATTAACGTGGGAAGTGTCGTTTATCATTGGAGGTCTCTTCGTGGTGACAGGGCCGACGGTTATTATTCCGTTGTTACGTAATGCAAAATTAAAGGCACGAACCGCCGCCGTTTTGAAGTGGGAAGGAATTATCGTAGATCCCGCCGGTCCGTTACTTGCTTTATTTGCATATGAAGTGATTAAAGTATTAACAAATGAACACTTATCGATGAATTATTTATTGAACTTCTTTGGCGGTGCAGCACTTGCTGCGCTTCTTGGATTAGCGATGGGATTGTTGATCAGTGTGATGGCGAATAAAGGCCAGTTTCCTGAGTACTTGAAATCACCCGTCATTTTGGCATTTGTACTATTGTGCTTTACGATGGCGGAAATCATCATGCATGAAACGGGAATGCTTGCAGTGACTGTTATGGGGCTAGTACTGGGGCGCACGAAGCGCTATGTTTCGTCCATCGGAAACGTTGGGCATTTTGTTGAAAATGTCTCCGTCATGTTGACATCGACGGTCTTTATTTTATTGACAGCATCACTTGGGAGAGAAACCCTCTCACAAATCTTCACTCTGCCGATTATTGGGTTTGTATTGGTTATGCTATTCGTTGTACGTCCACTATCCATATGGATTTCGACGGTGGGCACTGAATTGGTCTGGAGAGAGAAGTTACTACTCGGCTGGATTGCACCAAGAGGGATTGTTGCATTAACCGTCGCGGGTTATTTTGCTGCGACGCTTGCAGAAGACGGTTACGAAGAGGCTACATTACTGACCGCACTGACCTTCGCTCTCGTCTTTATTACAGTAACTGCTCATGGATTTACACTCGGACCGCTAGCGAAAAAGCTGAACTTAGCGAGTAATGAACCACCGGGCGTGTTAATAGTTGGAGCGAGCAGTTTTTCGATTGCGTTAGCTATTCAATTAAAAGAAATGAAAATACCGGTACTGATTGTCGATCCTTCACAGGGACGTTTGCGCCCAGCGATTGAAGCAGGTATTGATACGTTTACGGGGCAAATGTTATCGGAACGGTCACGATTTTCCATAGATTTGGCGCCGTATGATACGATTTTATCGATGACTGGAGATGCGTCTTATAACGCATTGATCACACAATCCTTTGCGCCTGAGTTCGGTTTTAACAACACGTTCTCATTGACGGCTGTATCTAACCATACGATGAGTAAGTCCGCGTTGCCGATTTCATTAAAAGCGCATTTATTGTTCGGTGAAGAAGCTACGTTCCCTGAGTTAAACCGCAAGATCAATACGGATTATGAAATTGGTTTGTATGAGTGGGAAGGGACAGAGACGGATTTGGCGTTCAAGGAGGTTATTCCGAAGACAGCGACTGCGTTGTTTGTGAAGAAGAAGAATGACACGTTGGTATTCGCTACGCTTCAGAAGAAGATTTCGTTGGATGCGGGTGATCAGTTGGTGGTGTTGAAGTTGAAGTCTGGCGTTCCTGCCAATGTATAAGTGAATGGGGCTGTTAAAGTGCATTTCGGACTTTGACAGTCTTTTTTGCGTGGGGCTGAAGTTAGAGTACGTCTAGCAACACGAAAGATAGCGAACAGTACCCGACTTAGAAACGCGGTTGACGGAAAGACTATGCGGCTGCGCGTCTTGTTCAGTTTTTGTTGGGGGCGTTGCTCGACTTGTTGTTGGGTATGGAAATTAGTGAGTATCTGCTTTCTGGACCCGCGCAGGCACGTGGGGGATTGCCTCCAGCCAGGAGCCAACTGGCGGTGGTGCTGCCAGTTGTCTCCTGGCCACGGCCTACCCCGCAGTTGTGCCTGCGCTACTGAGGGGTAGTTATTTTGGTTGTGGTTTTAAGCGGTAAAGCAAAACAAGAGATGGCGTACAGTACCCGACTAACAAACGCGTTTGGTGGAAGAGACTATGCGGCTGCGGGTCTTTGTGACTTTTTGTTGGGGGCGTTGCTCGACTGGTTGTTGGGTATTGGAGTTAGTGGGTGTTCGTTTTCTGGACTCGCGCAGGCACGTGGGGGATTGCCTCCAGCCATGAGCCAGCTGGCGGTGGTGCTGCCAGTTGTCTCCTGGCCACGGCCTACCCCGCAGTTGTGCCTGCGCTACTGGGTGGTATTTAATTTGGTTGTGGTTCTAATAGGAAGAGTATCGGTGATTTGGTAATACTGAGTTTGTGTTTTTGAAAAAGAAGTATAGGAACTGTCCTACCCCCGATGCAACGAAGGCGACTGCTGTGGTAGGCGTAGCGATGAGACAGAGACAGGCGCACTTTCCTGTCTGTGGCTCCTCGCGAAAGCCATCCACCAGCGCCGTAGTGGAGGCAATGAACTTGCCACTTACATTGCCAGCTAAACCACAACCTCCTGATTAAACAGGACAAAGAAAAGCACTTGCGAGAACCACAACCCAACGCCGCATATTAGGCATGCTAAATAGAAACGTAATACGACAGCACTTCGACGATTAAAAACTACTACCCGAACTGCCCTACTCCCAATCTAACGAAAGCCATCCACCAGCGCCGAAGTGGGGGCAATGAACTTGCCACTTAGATTGCCAGCTAAACCACAACCTTCTGATTAAACAGGAAACAGAAAAAGCACGTGGCAGAACCACAACCCCATTGCCGCTTCTTACGCACTCTTAACAGAACCGTAATCCGTAGTCACTTACGCACTCATTCCATTTAAAACAACTATCGGAACTGACCTACAGACACTCTGGTGAAAGCCATCTGAAGGCCAGCATTCAGAAAAGAACATTAGGATGTCGTTTCAACGTTTAATACTGTCAATTCCTCGCTATTCTTAAGCAACTCAATAAACACTTGCAACGCCTTTGTTTGAAACGGCGAATTCGTCACGATAGAGAAATGACGCTTGAATGGTGTTCCTTTCACCGACAGGGTAGTTAAATTACCATAGCGCAATTCCTTTTGGATCGCCCACTGTGACAGCAGACTGACGCCGAGGCCAGCTTCGACGGATTCTTTTATCGGCTGCGTACTGCTGAATTGCATAATGCGCTTTGGATAGAACCCTGACTGGGAGAAGAATAAATCTGCTGCTTCGCGTGTACCTGAGCCTTCTTCGCGTAATAGCCAAATATCATCTTCTAATTCAGTAATCGATTGACGATCTTTATTCTGTGAAAGCGGATGATCGATGGAAGTCACGATGTACATTTCGTCTTCTGCAAAATCTTCATTTTGAAGCGGGGCGGCTTCCTTGAAGTGTCCTTCGATCAAACCGACGTCGAGCTGGTGAGTAATGACTAACTCCGCAATGTCTGCTGTATTACCGATTGTTACTTGTGGTTCAATCGATGGATAGTCTGCGACAAGTTTAGACAGAACATGGGGTAAGACGTATTCACCGAATGTATAGCTAGCCCCAATGGTTAGGGGGCCGCTCGCTTTATTGGCTAAGTCATCAACTAAGTTTTGCATTTTGGAGTATAGTCCGGCAATTTCTTTTGCGTGATGATAGACAATTTCCCCAGCTTGATTAAGTCGTACGTATTTATTGGTACGCTCAAGCAATCGTACCCCGATGGATTCTTCAAATGAACGAATGTATTGACTGACAGCGGGTTGTGTCATATGTAGTTCTTGCGCTGCTCTAGAGAAGTTCTTTTGCTCGGCTACCTCAATGAATACTTGCAGTTGCTGATCGATAGGAAACAACTCCTTTTCATGTATATAGAATTACTTATTATACCTATTATAAATAGTTATTTCTCTTATAGCTAGCTATTTTATATACTACTACTAGGAGGTGTTGTTATCGTGGTTTCTTCGAATATGACTTCAGAACAGCATGCACCGCAATATCCATCCAAATGGATATCGTGGATTGGTGGAATAGCTTTTACATTTTTTATTGCATTTTTAGGTTATTTATTAGCAAAAGTACCAGGTTTCGACCATATTGGACAATTGGCATGTGCAATCATTATCGCGGTGGCATACCGTCAATTCTTCGGCTATCCTGAAGTGATCCGAAGTGGAATTGTTTTTTCATCCAAGCGCTTGCTTCGCACAGCTATCATTTTATACGGTTTGAAATTAAATATAGACACGGTCTTAAGCGATGGGCTCGGCTTACTCGCTCGCGATGTAGGTGTTATCATTTTCGCTATCTTCATGACAATCTGGCTCGCTAAAGTATTTAAGGCGGATAAAAATATTTCCATGCTTTTAGGTGTCGGAACAGGTGTCTGTGGTGCAGCAGCCATTGCGGCAGTAGCACCAATCATCAAAGCAAAAGATGAAGACACAGCAATAGGTGTAGGAATCATCGCATTAATGGGTACAGTGTTTGCAATCGGCTACACCATTCTGCGTCCTATTCTTCCGCTCGATTCAATTGAATACGGGATGTGGGCAGGAATCAGTTTACATGAAGTAGCGCATGTAGCTTTGGCTGGGGCACCGGCAGGAGAAGACGGCCTAGCCATAGCTTTATTGGCCAAGCTCGGTCGTGTATTCCTATTAGTACCGCTCTGCTTCATTTTAATATTTATCGTGAAGCGTAAACATAAAGATACAGACGAAACGGGCGCTAAAATTGAATTTCCTTGGTTCCTGTTAGGCTTTATCATTCTAAGTATTCTAGGAAGCTACGTATTCGGTCACTCCATTCCTGTCTCAGACAACGTAATGGAAGGCGTCTTCACTCTGACCACATGGTTACTAACAGCGGCTATGGTAGGTCTTGGACTAAACGTCAGTCTACGAGATTTAAAAGATCGAGCTATGCGACCACTAGCCGCCATGACAGTAACATCTGTTCTACTATCGGTCATCGCGTACTTTATAATTTGATTCGGTTTAGCAATAAAAAGCTGGCTTCGGAGAAATATCTCTAAAGCTAGCTTTTTCATTTGACTTTATTTAGTCCACCCCCTAAACTATTAATTATTAGTTTAGGGGGTGGACTACTTTGAAAAAACAACTTCAAGAAGCGGTAGAACTATTTGAAGAAGTCATGATCTACGGCACGGAACATGTCGTGAAAAACTTGGACGTTGCTATCTGGAATGACTACTCACCAGAACAAATACAAGTACTAAAAATCCTGGCAGCCTACGGGAAACTATCTAGCGGACAACTGGCAGAAATTCAAGGCGTACATAAAAGCGCTATTTCGACACGTCTCAAGAAACTAGTCGAAAAAGATCTTGTACAGTCTGAAAAAGACTTGAACGATCAGCGAATTAACCGGATTTCACTGACCTCAAAAGGTCACGAAGTACTATCCGTTTCAAATGCGGCAATAAATGAAAGCATCGAAAGTCTGTTTACAGATCAAATCAATGAACAGGAGCTCGAACAATTCATCAAGACATTTCGTAAACTTAAATCGATTTTAGTAACGAAGGAGAGATAACGCGTGAAAACGATAGTGAAATTCAAATGGCCTATTACGATTGGTATCGTGATACTGACTGCTGTTTTATTTATACTAGCACCTGATTTGGCAAAGCAGGCGGAAAAAGCAGGTTCCTTCCAACTGCTCGACTCAGCAGATTCCCAAAAGGCTGCACAAATGCTAGAAGATGCGGGTGAAGCAGATGAAACCATTTCGCTAGTTTATGATCTCGATCAACCGGCAGATCAAGCAAAGAAACAAGAAATCTCCGCGACTGCCAAAGAGATTACGAGTGCCAGCAAGATTGTGACGGATGTTCTGGATCCGTTTGAAAGTGAAGAAATGGAAGATCAGCTCGTTTCAGAAGATCAGAAAACTGTATTGCTTCCGATCACGGTAGACGGTACAGAGGATGAAATCATTCAGTTGGCTGAAAAAATAAAAAAAGATATCGTATCTAAAGAAGACAAAGTATATATGACGGGCGAGGCAATCATTAATAATGACGTAAATGAAAGTGCGCAAGAAGGGTTGAAAAAGACAGAAATTATTACTGTTGTATTGATTTTCGCCTTATTGCTCATTGTTTTCCGCTCGATTGTGACACCATTCGTTCCGTTAGTGGCGGTAGGGATCACCTATTTATTAAGTCAGTCATTCGTAGCATTCTTCATTGACTGGTTTGGGTTCCCGGTTTCGAATTATACTCAAATATTTTTAGTAGCGATCTTATTCGGTCTTGGAACAGATTACTGTATTCTGTTATTAAGTCGGTATAAAGAAGAGTTACTAGCTGGACATGAAGTGGAAGAGGCCATTATCAATACGTATAAAACAGCAGGACGCACACTTTTCATCAGTGCACTTGCAGTATTTATCGGTTTCGCAGCAATCGGATTTGCGGACTTCCCTATATTTAAATCGGCAGTCGCTGTCGCAGTTGGGATTGCGGTATTGATGCTCGTTCTATTCACTGTCGTACCGCTGTTGATGTCTATTTTGAAAGACAAATTATTCTGGCCTGCAAAAGGCGCGGCTTCCCATAAGGACAGTAAATTATGGATTGCATTCAGTAAAGTATCCGTAATGCGTCCACTACTTTCCATGTTAATCGTAGCCATCATCACGATTCCGCTATTATTGACGTACGACAATGATTTATCATTCAATACGGTAGATGAAATTGATGGAAGTAAAGAGTCTGTAAAGGGATTACATCTTATTTCTGATGCTTTCGGTGAAGGGGATTCACTACCGGTACAAGTATTATTAAAGAAGGATTCTTCAATCGTAAAAGAAGGGGATATCACCTATTTAGAAGCGATTTCCCGAGACTTGGAGAAAGTAGAGGGAGTCAAAAGTGTTCGTACCGTTACACGACCGACTGGTGAGTTGTTAGAAGACTTGTATGTGGATCATCAAATCGGTTTGATGGCAGACGGCTTGAAGCAAGCGAATGATGGGATACAGGAAATACGTCTAGGGTTAGCGACAGTGCAGTATAATTTACGTGACGCAGCTAATCAATTGCCCTCTGGTGGAGCTGGTGGCAGTGGCGGCCTGATCCAAGCTGCAAACGGTATTGAGCAGATCAATGGTCAGCTAGCGCAGATTTCCGGTGGCCTAAAACAAGGTCTTCCTGCCGCACAAGCAGCTGGTGGTTTGGATGCGTTAGGAAATGAATTGGATACAATCAGTAAGGGAATTGCAGGAGCTGGGTCGCAGATCAACCAAAGTGGTTCGCAAATAGGCCAATTAAAAGGTGGTTTGAAACAGCTAGGTAGTGGTGTTAAAGCCTCCAAGGACGGTTTAGCTGAAGTAACGACAGGACTTCAGGAAATTGCGGATATGCTCGATGATATGGCGGATACGAAAAGTGTGCGCGACACGGGTTTATTCATTCCAAAAGGGACGCTCGATAACGAAGAGTTTACACCAGTCATTGATCGCTATACATTCGATGATGAAAAGGGAATTTTGATGGAAGTGATCTTGAAAGAAAACCCTTATTCACGTGAAGCCATTTCGACGGTACATGATATTAAAGATACGGTGAAGCGCTCGGTCATCGGTACGCCGTTTGAAGATGCGGACTTAGCGTTTAGTGGGATTTCGAGCATGAACTCGGATTTAAGTGATATTTCATCCGCTGACTTTACACGTACAGTCACGATTATGATAATAGGGTTATTCATCGTTCTCTTCGTCTTATTCCGTTCGGCAATCATGCCATTGTATATGATCGGTTCATTATTGCTGACATATTATACGGCGATCTCTATTACGGAATTGATCTTCGTCAATGGTCTTGGCTATGACGGAATCAGTTGGGCCGTTCCGTTCTTCGGATTTATTATGCTGATTGCGCTTGGCGTAGATTACTCCATCTTCTTACTCGATCGTTTCCGCGAAGAGAGTATCGGGGGTATGAAAGTCAAGGAAGCCTTAATGTATTCTATGGCGAAGATGGGTACGGTTATTATTACGGCAGCTGTCATATTGGCAGGGACATTCGGTGCGATGATGCCTTCAGGCGTCTTGAGTCTCATGCAAATCGCAACGATTGTTATTTCGGGATTACTGCTCTATGGTTTAATTATTTTGCCACTGTTAATTCCGGCCATTACGGTATCATTCGGACGCGGTGTTTGGTGGCCGTTTAGAGGATAAGAAAAAGGTGCTCAGCTACAAACTGGGCACCTTTTTTATCTATGTTTATAAGACCAAGCTTATAGGGTAAAGAAAGGAAAAACGAATAGATAGGAGATTGCTAAAGATGAAGTTACATACGGGGTCATTATATTGGGAGTCGACTTTTACAAAAGAAAGTTTTGCGAAAGTAAATCGTCGAGATGTATATGATGTCGCCATAGTAGGTGGCGGGATGTCGGGTGCATTGACTTCCTACGTATTAGCGAATGAAGGCTATTCAATCGCGTTGATTGAACAAGAAGAAGTAGGAGGGGGTAGTACCTCAGCGAATACTGGTCTATTGCAGTTCTCCAATGATATTATGCTGCATGAATTGATGGAACAAATTGGCGAAGAGAAAGCCGTGGAATTTTATCAGTCATGTAAAAGAGCGATGGAGAATTTGAAAGATGTTGCGGAACATGCACCGTTCGATGTCCAATTCCATACACGCGAAAGTTTATACTATGCTAGTACAGAAGAAGATGTCGCCAGATTACGCAAAGAGTTTGAAGTGCTACGAGAATATGGTTTTCCAGTAGAGTTTTGGGAAACTGATGATATTGAAGCACACTTCCCATTTTCACAACCTGCTGCAATCGTGACAGCAGGAGATGCAGAAGTGAACCCTTTACGTTTGTGTATGGGGGCGATTCATTATGCATATGAAAAGGGCATGGATATATTTGAACATACGGAAGTGCTTGGGATTCGAGATACAGAAGAACGCGTTCTCATAAAAACGACGAATGGAGACTTTCAGGCAAAGTCAGTCGTTGTCACTACGGGTTATGAACCAACTCTTGATACGAAAATTCCCCAAAAAGACTTGAAAGTTACATATGCAATCGCTACACAGCCAATAGACGATTTGTCATTCTGGCATGAACGTATGATGATTTGGGAAACGAAACGACCTTATTTGTATATGCGATTGACGGATGAAAATCGCATCGTGGCGGGTGGTTTGGATCAGGATATGGATACATTACCGAGCTCACAAGAAGAAATCGATAAGAAATTTAAACAATTAAAGCAAGAGTTGCAAGAGCTGTTTCCTAATCAGAAGCTCGACTTTGAATATGAGTGGACGGCATTATTCGGTGAGTCAACAGATGAATTACCAGTCATCGGACGTCATCCATTCGAGCCGAATATTTACTATCTAATTGGACTTGGCGGTAACGGAACAGTCTACAGTATGTTGGGTGCGTATTTATTGCGTGATGAATTGGCAGGGAAGTCGAATCCTAATGAACCGATAGTGGAAATAGAACGTTAAAAAAGCAACTAGAGAATGTCTCTCTAGTTGCTTTTAGCGTGTATTTACATGAATAATATGATCTTTATAGATTAGATATCTTAGAATGTAATAACACCCATAGCTATTGTAATTAGAAATAACACGATACTGAAGCCCCACATGATGAGGAATGAGTAGCGGATATGCTTGCCCATCTCCAAACCTGCAAGTCCTAAGGCCAGCCATAGCGCAGGGGAGAAGGGGCTGACGAATGTACCGATAATGTTCCCAACAATTAATGCATACGCGATGGAAATCGATGGAACACCGAAACTAGAGACGACTTGTTCTACAATCGGCAGTAATGCGAAGTAATAGGCATCCGTACTTAGCAATAGATCGAATGGAACACCAAAGAGGCCGATGATGATATGCAAATACGGTACGATGATTGCCGGTAGCACTTTCACTAAATCTGTTGCTATAGAATCTAGCATATTAGCACCGTTAAGAATACCCAGGAATGAACCTGCGGCTAGAATGATTGCCGCCATAAGTAGAGCATTCGGTGCATGCGCTTTAATACGGTCCATCTGTTCATTCACAGTGCGATAATTTAATGGAAGAGCGATACTGAATCCAACCATGAAGATAAAGCCTGCCGGTACTTTTCCCCAAACGAGCAATCCGATGACGCTTAAGGCAATAATCACGTTGATCCAGAGCATTTTTGGACGAAGAAGGAAAACGTCTTCAGATCCTACTTTATGCTCTCCCTCTTCACTTATTTCATCTAGCTCGTCCTCAAAAGATCCGCTAGCAAACTTCCTGGCGATGATTCGCTTTTCGCGTAATCCGAGAATGAAAGCAAACGCGATTAATAGTAGTAGACCGACAATTTGGATTTTGATGAGTGGACGCCACAGTTCCGTAACATCGACACCAAGCACAGCTGCAGCCCGCCCAAGAGGTCCGCCCCATGGAACCATGTTGACGATACTTGCTGAGATTCCAACAAGCAGTAGTAATAAATAAGGACTCATTTTTAATCTTTTATAGAGCGGTAATAACGCAGGGATTGTAATTAGAAACGTGGAAGCACCTGAACCGTCCAACTGTGCAATAGCTGCGATGACCACTGTCGCCATGGCAACAGCAATTACATTTCCCCGTGAGATTTTAATCATCGTATTAATTAGCGGGTTGAATACCCCTGCATCCTGCATAATACCAAAGAACAGAATAGCGAAGATGAACATAATGACAACGCTGATAACAGATTCAATTCCACTGTTGAAGAATTCCCCGATCTCCTTGAAGTTGAAGCCGGCAAAGAATGCACCGAAAATAGGAACAATGACCAGACCGACAATAGGTGTAATCCGGCCACTGATCAGTAATGCCACGATAATAAAGATAGTCAGTAATCCAATAATACTTAACATAGTGATTTCCCTCCAATGGATAAAATGGTGACAGAGTGATGTAAGCGGATACAAACGTATGTATCTGAATAGATTCTCTTAAGCTGTCCATAATGTACCATGTCGAAAAGTCGCTAAAAAGCTTGTGATCATAAGGCGAATATAGTTTTTATTATGCATTTTGTTCATTCTGTTCACGTGATAGCACTTAGAGTTTGATATACGTGCGTTCCGGTCTGCCGACATCCCCATAGTGCAATTTGGCTTTTACTTTTTCAACCAATACAAGGTATTCCAAATATCGACGCGCGGTAGACCGACTGACACCAGCTGCCTCACCAGCATCAGCAGCAGTTATTCCTTCTTTCGAACATTGTAGTAATACGTTTTCAATGCGTTCAAGTGTCAGGCGGTCTATACCTTTTGGCAATCCATCAGATGTAAGGGCAGGGGCTTGTTGTATCTCGATACCAAATAATATGCGGTCAAGATCATCTTGAGATAGTTCGCTTTTTGATGATAGTAATACTTTTCTAGAACGGTACCGTCTGAAAGTTTCCGTAAACCTCTTAGGTTCAACGGGTTTGATTAAATAATCCAACACACCTCCATGGAGTGCTTCTTCTACTGTATTTGACTCTTTAGCAGCGGTTAGCATTATAAGATCAACGCTGGGGAATTCCCTCCGCAGACACCAAAATAAATCGAGTCCCGGGCTGTCGGGTATGTAGACATCCAATAAAATCAGGTCAGGCAGCACTTCTGACTGCCGTAGAAAGGCAATGGTCTCTGAAGCCGTTCTTTGTTCCGATACAACTTCATAGCCAGCAATCTGTTCAATTAGTTGGCGGTTAATCTTTGCCACTCGAAAATCATCTTCAACTATTATTACGCGTATAGTACTAATCACCGGGAGAATCCCTCCTTCAATTATCTTTTGGCAACGAAACGACAAAGTATGTACCGCCTAATTCACTTGGTTCAATGGACAGCTGGCCATTCGCTGCTTCAATAGCGTTCTTTGTTAGAGCTAGGCCGAAACCTCTCTCGGTTCCAACTTTTGTCGAGAAACCACGGGTTAAAACTTTATCAAGTGAAGCATCATTGATACCCGGACCTGCGTCATCGATTTCAAACAGCAGATCTTGTCCGATATCAGTAAATGAAATCGATATTTCTCGGGAAATGGCGCGTTCGTCATGTACAGCATCAAATGCGTTATCAAGTAGATTTCCGATAGCCGTCAACAAAGCTTGGCGGTTCACGGCGGACACTGGAGAATGGAATTGGCTGTCTGGTTGGATTGATACATTGATTTGCAATTCGCTCGCTTGACTAAGTTTACCTACAAGCAGACCACTAATATATGGATCATTTATATTATCAAGTAGTGTGTTTGTCCAGTGTTGCTGAATGCTAGTTTCTTGTCGGATAAAATCAAGCACTTCATCTTTTTTGTTTAGCTGCGTCAGTCCCATGATCGTATACAATTTATTAGCGAATTCATGTGTCTGTGATCGCAAGGCATTAGCATATTGTTGGATGTGCGTCAGTTTTTTCGTTAAATTCTCGATCTCTGTTTTATTCCTGAAAGTGGCGACTGCACCGAGCAATTCCTGTTCGTAGAAGATCGGCACACTGTTTACATACACGATGTGGTTGCTAAAAACTCTTTCCTGATCAAAGACGGATTCACCATGCTCCAGCACATAAGGCAGATCGGAATTTGGAAAGCTTTCTTGTATAGGTTTACCTATCCAGTCGTCAGCGCGCTGTTCGTCGCCTGTCAAAAGCTTTAACGCAGCGGAGTTGACCATCGTAATTCGGCCATCCTTATTTATAGCAATAATGCCTTCATGAATTGAATACAAAATAGTTTCTTTTTGAAAGAGTAAATGCGAAATCTCTTCCGGCTCTAATCCAAATAACACGTTCTTTATATAGTTCGCAATCAGCACGGCTCCAATGATCGCGGCTGTGCAAACGCCTAGAAGAACAAGCCAGATTTCCTGGCTATACCCCCAAATGATTGATTCAATGGAATCTACTAAGAATCCTACCGAGACAACGCCCACAATTTCGCCATTTAAATAGACTGGAGTTTTTGCACGGAGTGAGTTACCTAAAGATCCGGTTGATCTGGAAGTATAGGATTCTCCGTATTGTAAGGCACGTTCATTATCTTCACCGATCATTTTTTCGCCAATCCGTTCGGGAGTCGGGTGGGCATAACGGATTTCCTGTTGGTTACCAACAACGATAAACTCTGCGTCTGTCTGAGCTTGAATTTTCTGCACGATCGGCTGGATGATAGCGGAAGGATTATTCGACTCAAAAGCCTGAGAAATCTCGGGTATCACTGCCACACTCTTTGCAACACTGAGCGCCCTTTCACCAATTTGAGTTTCTAACGTATCCGTGACAAAGAAACTCATGAATCCACCGATTATCAGAATGATCGTGATAGATAGCGCACCTATCAAGCTAATCATTTTCAGGTGAAGATTGAAAAAGGGTTTGTTTTTTGTTCGATAAATGGATAAATCTTCTTTTCGGATGCGGATCATGTCGAACCCCCGGTAAACATGTTAGTAGATATAGAATACCATGCTATGTGAAATATTAAATGGTATTGTTCATTAAAAAAGTAGAAGGGAGTAATAATAGTTGGAGGTACATACAGTTAGCCGTTCTACGCGCAGAAAAGGAGAGTCATCTTAATTAGTAGACGACGCTAAAAGAATTTCTTGAGCATAGAATTGGCTAGTAGTATGGAGGGAAACTCGGTGGGAAGTGAATCGGCTTCACTATACCATGCAGGATCTTACAATTTTGCAACAGAATGTGAAGGTCACACATGCGATTGCAATATAGTCAATTGAAAATCTGTCTGTTTAGCTTGTATTTACATGAATCATTCGTAAATGACCAGGTAACACAGTAATTTTCTGTGCTGTTTCTTCATAGATTTCTCCGTCCATATCTACTTTATTGCTAATGGGTTGCATGATTTCAAGAGACGTGACTTGAATATATTCGAGTTGCATTAATTGATCATTTTTTACAGTAGGATCTTGTAAAGCAAATAATTCGCGAAAAGCAGCTAAGTTGGAATCGCGCACAATTAAAACATCTAATTTGCCATCAATAGGGGATAAGGAAGCGATAGGAAGCTCGGTTGTACCAATGAATCTTCCATTCAGAACGAAAAGTAAAATAGCCTCTCCTTCTAATTCCGTATCTGCAGATTGGAGTTTATATCGAAATGGTTTGGTCTGATTCAATGTACGTAATGTACTAAGCATATAACTAATAGAACCAAAACGTTTCTTTTCATCTGATTTTATATTTTCCGATGTGTCGGTGACTAATCCGGTTCCCCAAAAATTCATGAAGTAATGCTCACCGACCTTTCCGATATCGGTTTTTATGATGGATCCGTTGAGTATAGAGGTAGCTGCATCTTGCAATGGTTGGGGAACCCCTAACGATCGACTAAAGTCGTTTGATGTGCCACCAGGCAAGATTGCGATGATAGGACGTGTAGCAAGAGGAGCGATACTATTTATACATGTGTGTACCGTACCGTCACCACCGAGTATGATGAGCAGATCGACTTGGTCGCTATATGTAACGCAAGCTTGCTGGAGTTGTTTCTCGGAAGAAGTGTTCAACACAATGAGTTCATCTACAGCTTGTGCAAACACATGAAGCGTCTGGGAAAGTTTTAGCTGTGTATCTTCTTCTCCAGCTGCCTGATTATAAACAAAGAGAGCACGGTTGAAATGAAGCATAATCTCCACTCCTTTTTTCCTTTATTATTCCCGATTTCACGATGTAGAAACCATGTGTTGAACTCAAGCAACTGGTTAATTATATGAATCTCGGGGAATGGTAACTAGTAGAGGGGTGAGTAGATATGGATATTTACACAGTTGGACATTCCACGCATACAAAGGAAGAGTTTTTAAAGTTATTGGATGATGCAGGAATCGAGAAATTAGTCGATGTACGAGCATTTCCGGGGAGTCGCAAATTTCCGCATTTCCATGAGGATCGAATGAAAGAATGGCTACCGGCACACGATATCGACTATGCGCATTGTAGTAAGTTGGGTGGCCGTAGAAGGAAATCCAAAACGATTGATCATGAAATAAACGATGGATGGAACAATCAATCGTTCCATAACTATGCCGACTATACGTTGACAGAGGAATTTCAAGAAGGAGTCGACAACCTAATGAAAGAAGCTGCAGAACAACGAATTGCCATCTGCTGTTCCGAAAGGCATCCGGCAAGATGCCATCGCTTGTTGATTAGTAATTGGCTCGCTACACATGGTTGGAATGTGAAACACATTATAGATGGACCGAAAGAACAAACGTTGATAGAAAATCATGTAGTGGGGAAGTGGGGGGCAGAACCTATAGTGACAAAAGATGATGAAGTGACATATCCCCCTGAAGAAGATAAATAACAGGAAAGCCCTATGAAGCAAAGGGCTTTCCTGTTATTCGTACAATGTTTTATCATGCGATCCATCTGCATGATAAACAGATAATATACCTTCGTGTTCCGTAACGTACTTTTTCGCCTTATCAAGTAGAGCTGATTTGGTGTCTTCTTTAAACATGACATGATCGCTACCGGACTTTCGGAAGATCCATTCATCTTCACGAGGTTTTACTTCGTAATGTGACCGACCTTCACTTTTACCTTCTACATATTCATGGGCTTGCGCCGTAGCTATGGATATGGCGCGATCTTCTTCATAATTCTCACGCAACAAAGCATTGGCAATTTCAATCGCCTTATCACGTACTTTAGGATTCAGATTCTTTAATGAAGCAGGATAATCCTGTTTGCTCCATGGCATCTGACATCACCTCCTGTTTGACAAGTTCCCCAAAATTCATGCGATCAAACGTATTCTTAACCGCAACAAAAAGCTCCGCGGTCAACCCATGGCCGCGGAGCTCTTCATTATGTACTCGCTCTTCGACGAAGCGGTACAGATTATTCGACTTTACTTCTTCGCTATCACAAACCCAGCTGCACCAAACTTCAACCCAAATCCGTTTATGCAATTGCTGTTACTAGTAGTATAACCTATACAAAACGCAATAAACGTAAATCATCAAACTGTGAAGAATGTCATGTTTCTGTAGTGTTTGGCATCAAACTGAGATATATTACAACAACCTTACACTAACCTTTCATTACTATATATTATGCTGAATGTTCTGTTTATATGCAAGAGAAATCAGAATATTCAATTACATTAATTTCGAGATGAACATTGTAGCAATTCCGAAATAAATCAGTAACGATAGAATGTCATTGACCGTCGTAATTAAAGGACCAGAAGCTACAGCTGGATCTACTTTAAATTTATTGAGGATCAAAGGAATAGTCGTTCCTGCAATCGTTCCGATAATCAGTGTAGCAACTAAAGAGGAACCTACCACTAATCCTAGTGTGAAACTTCCTTGCCATACATAGGCGATTACAGAGATCACGGCACCACACACGACACCTAATATAATTCCAACAATTAATTCGCGAAGAACTAGTTGCAGTGACATTTTCATATTCAAGTCCTCAGATACCAGACCACGCACCACGACAGCCAAAGATTGGGTGCCTGTATTACCGGTCATACCGGCAATCATCGGCATGAAAAAGGCGAGAGCGACAACAGCTTCCAACGTTTCTTCAAACTTGGAAATGATACTACCGGAAACGAGGCCGATAAATAACAATAGAATGAGCCAAGGGAGTCTACGGTAGGCCGCTACTAGAGGTTTTGTTTTGAAGTCAATAGATTTACCAGAAGCGAAAAGCATTTCGATATCCTTGTTTGCTTCTCTAACGACTAAATCGAGTACTTCGTCAGTCCGTATGATTCCCACTAATATATTCTCTTTATTGACAACAGGTAGGGATACGAAATCAAATCTTCCAATCATTTTGGCTACCTCGCCTTGTTCAGTCGTATCATATACTTTGGCGAGACCGGTCTCCATAACTTCCGTTACTATACAATCGTCCTTAGCGAGCAATAAATCACGGTAAGAAAGCACACCTACTAATTGTTTTTCATCATTAATGATATATACGTAATTTAAGTAATGAGCAAATGATTCATAATGCTTGAGCTTTTCAATCGTTTTTTCAACAGTATATGACTGATGAACCCAAACATAACGTGTCGTCATAATCCGTCCAGCTGAATCTTTTGGATACTTTCGGCGCTGTAAAATATTCTTTTTTTGTTCTTGGCGCAATTCAGCTATGAGTTTTTCCACCTGTTTATCTGACAGCTCGGACAAAAGGTGAGATAAGTCATCACTTTTCATTTCTTCCAGCAGTTCTGTGGAACGAATTGGCCCTACTAAATCCAGTACGCGTAACTGTTCATTTTTCGGTAAAAAGCCTAGCATCTTCACCAGATGGTCTTTATCCAGTACTTCTAAAAATGTTGTATGTCGTTTTCGGGGTAATCGCTCATACTGAGCAGCTACTTCTCTAGGTTTTAGTTCTCTAATTACTTTTCTTACGGATTCCAGATTACCATCTTTAATCAATTGTATAATCGCGCGTGAAACATCATCTTGGTCACGAGTCACCGGCATGTAACGCACCTCTCTTATGTGTAAATAGTTATGCTCAATCATTCTTTCCCTTCTGTGGAAGAAAAGAAACCAAGTGAAGCAATATATAGTAACTTTAGTCAATAAAAAAAGCCTCCGAAGAGACTTAATTCAATTTATTTGTGAGTGTCTTTGTCAGCAGGTTTTGGATCAGTTAATGGATCGTAGCTATGATTTTTAGCTAGTGGATTTGGATCAATCAACGGACTTGATTCGAAACCTTTACCAGTAGGTTGATTAATTGAGCCTGTCGTATAGGAAGCATGTGTATGTGTTACTGGATTATATAGGTCTGAGTCGATTAATACTAAAATTCTACCGTGTTCGAAATGATCATGGTAGCGATGGACTTCCTCTTTGGGGATTCCCATTCCGATCAACGCACCCGCAAGGCCACCGACACCCGCACCGGCTGCAGCTCCTGTAATGCCGGCTACTATTGGGCCAGCTGCTATAATAGGACCTATCCCTGGAATAGTCAAAGCACCGATGCCTGTAAGAATCCCTCCAAAACCACCGATTAAACCAGCAGTTGTAGCTCCTGTCGCGGCACCTTCAGTAGCAAGTGTGCCTGTTTGTTCGACTACGTGATCTGCTTCTTCACGATCTTTACTAATGATTGAAATTTCATCTGCGGTAAATCCGAGATGCTTTAAATTTTCAATAGCGGCAATGGCTTCTCTATCTGTGTCATAGGTTCCAACTACATGTCTTTTCTTCATAAAATAGCCCCTCCTTCAAATTTGCTAGAGTATAATTTTACATTACTTATAAAACTACCCCTTACTATCCAAATAAAACCCGGCAATGTTTAGTCATATCGAAATGTAATGTTTGATACAGGATTTAATACCTAAGTTTTCATATAATTCGAAATGAAAACAAGCTATTTGTAACATAAATGTACGTGTTGTCATTGCATTGTTTCATGTTTGTAATCTAATTGTAATATAGACTTGGTAAGATAAGGCTATCAAATTGTTAGGGGTGGCATATTGAAGAAGTTATTATTTGCATTGACAGTAGCCATGTTAATCACAGTATTCACAAGCGGGATGAACGAAACATCGGCCGCATCATCAGTTCACACAGTTAAAAAAGGTGACACACTATATAAAATCTCTCTACAAAACAATGTATCTGTCTCTAATATTCAAAAATGGAATAACTTAAAATCCACAGTGATTTATCCAAATCAAAAATTGCGTTTAGTGAAGTCTTCTAAAGTGGCTGCTAGCGCTCCGAAGAAACAAAGCACACCATCTCGTTCAAATGGAGATAATGTATCGAAAGAACTTATGGTAAGTGCAACAGCGTATACAGCACATTGCAATGGTTGCTCAGGTATTACAAGAACAGGATTGAACTTACGTAAAAATCCCAACTTGAAAGTAATTGCTGTAGATCCACGTGTTATCGAATTAGGAACAAAAGTTCACGTTGAAGGGTACGGATATGCCATCGCTGGAGATACTGGCGGAGCAATCAAAGGTAATAAAATCGACGTATTCATTCCAAGTAAATCACGTGCCTACCAATGGGGACGTAAAAACGTAAAAGTAAAAGTCCTTAATTAATATATTGAAAGCTCACACCGCATAGTGGCGGTGTGAGCTTTTTTTATTGCATACATAGGTATGATTAACTGTGCTCTAGTATGGATAACAAAAAAACATGAACCCTATTTTACAGGTATCCATGTTTGGGTTATATGAAAGAAATGACTTGGTTCTTGCCGTTCTCTTTTGCTTTGTAAAGAGCGAGATCCGCTAAATGAAATAATTCATTGAAGTTTTGTATATTACGCCTCGTATTGTCACTGAGTCCTATACTGATCGTTATTGGAATAGGTAAAACATCTGAAGTAGATGACAAGGACTCAATTTTTCCAGCGAGTAAAGTAGCTTTTCTTTTTGCGTCTGCCATAGAAATGCCTTGCATCACTAAAACAAATTCATCTCCACCGAAACGAGCTAACACATCTTCTTTCCTTATTTCATGGATAGAAGTGTGCGCAACAAATTTAATGGCTTCATCTCCGACTAGATGACCATATGTGTCATTAATTGCTTTTAAATTATCGATATCAAAAACAATACAAACAACGGATTTTTTAGGCATTGTGGCTTCATCCAACCATAAATTAGTCATTTCTTCTAAATACTTTCGATTGTATATACCTGTCAAATAATCCGTGTTTTCGCTCGTTGTGCTGGAAGAACTTTGTAACCGTATTTGCAATTCGAGTGCTGCCTTTACTAGTCGGCTGTCTTCGATTTCATGCAATAAATCAATATATTCCTTCTGAATGATTGCTAATTCATCAAAACTACAAAGGTTTTCTGCCAACACAATTCGTTTTTGCTGGATGTCTTTCAGTATAGAGTAATCTCTCAATTTCTCCTCACGTTGTTTTGCTTTCGTGTAAAAGTGGAAAGCCTTTTCGGGCTCACCTATTAAATCATAGAATCTACCTTTTAAGATTTCTAGAAATGCCATTTCACGCGGGTGATCGTTCATAGTAGGTAACTGGCGCAAAAAATCAAGGCTAGTCTGAGCAAGATGGGAATTTTGTAGGTTAATAGCGGATTCAATTACGTGTAGATGTGCTCGAATCAATAAAATTTCTCTGTCTACATCTTTCATCTTTGCAAAAGAAACGGCTAATTGTGCAAATTCTAAAGCTTTATCATATTGCTCTTTTTTATTGTGAATAAGGCTTAGTTTATTGTACGCCATGCTGATATAAGAATAATCTTCACTCTCAATCGCAATGGAGAGCATGTCTTCCAATAACTTTTGTCCTCTGTCATAGTCTAATGCGAAAGAGCTGACGAAGTATTGCAAATAATACGAACGCATATAATCGGACTTCTTGCCATACAAAATACATTGTGTATGATGCTCTTCTATATGAAAGAGAACTTTTTCAAAATCACCTGTGTAATAATGGGAGATCGCACAAATGTAATGCGCGGTTAAAACAGCTTCATTATTTGAAAATAAAAGACCTTTATTTAATAAATCCTCTGCCCATTTAATGACTAAGTCATAGCGACCTTCGTTTCTTGCTTCACTAATTTTGCTATAAATAGCCGTTATCTCATTTTCCTTTGCCATTGCTGTTCTCCTCCGATATAGGAAGTTTTAGTATTTTTTATAGTTCTAATGTATGCGTTATATTGTGTTAAATGTAATGCTATCATATCACGTCATAAATAAATGAACACATTTAAAAATACTCATTTTACGAATATTCCATTGAATACATTGTAGACTATAGTTGTATATACCCTGTAAACAAAAAGTATAAACGTCCTACTTCAAAATATGAAGTAGGACGTAGAATTATACCTTATATATAACTTATTTTGATTGTATTTGTTTGTATAATGAAATGAATTGTTCAGGTTCTTCCTCGATTTCAAATGTAAAAACACCTTCATTTGTATGAAGATAAAATAATCCTGTGTGACCAGAGAAAGGGCGATAGGATACATCAAAAACATGCTTCAGAGGGAAACTGCGCTCCGACGTTGTAATGCGATCTTGGAATAAGCACATTGTGTGGTAAGACTTTTGGTGCGTTTGTTCTATGCGATCCACGACTCGGTGGATGGAAATATAGCTAAGTGAAAGGATTAGCTGATCACTCGAGTTATTCATTAGACGACCTCCCATTTCGTCATTATCATAACACAGAGTACTATGCTCGTAAAAACGTTAGGAATACTATAGACCTAAACGATACTATGGAACTAATTTTTACGTAAGTGACTGGCTAAACGAACTAACGCTAGCAGTAAAAGAAAAGTTACAGCACCTGCTGTATCTAAATACACATCTTGCATCGTCGCGGTGCGGCCTCCTGTAAAGTACTGATGTAATTCATCAGCACATGCTAAAACGAAGGTGAATAGAGCGGCCAACAATAAACGGCCCTTTCCTTTAGGCAAGAGCCAATAAATGACTAAAGCTAAAAATCCAAATGTAAAGAAATGTGCAGCTTTTCGAATCAAGAATTCCACAAAGTGATAATATCCCCGTTCTTCAATAGAGATAGTTCTATCCCAATAGGAGAATTCCCACGTGGATAAAGCAGTTTTGCCAGGTTCGCTGGGTAGCCATTGGTGTAATGTGGAAACAAGCGATTGCTGTTCGTATGTCTGACTGGATGAGATCGACAGTCCGACTAAAATGCTGAGTAGTAAGAGAAGAGCCAGTAATTTTTTCATAATGGGATTGTATCATGAAAAGTAACATAGGATGTAGGCGAGCTATATTTTAATTTGTTATTGCGCAGTTACAAGGTTGTAACCTGAATGTAATATGCAAGGTGTACACTCTCGTAGTGCTGGTAGTTCCACAATATGTGCAATGCATCCTTCATTTTCCATTACCAACGGAGGAAATGTATGTTATTATTTTAGTTGAGCGCCTAGTAATCATTCTTACCTTTCCTATACTTTATTCATTTAATAGTCTTAAGGATTATTTAATGTGAAAGAGGGTATAAGAGTAAAAGAGTGGTTTTTATGCTGCTCTGCAACCAACCAGCAATTACGTAAACAAACTAGAGGAGGAAATTATTTAATGACATCACAATCAAAGAAGAAGTACAGTAAGTATCTAACAGGTGTAGCATCAGCGGCATTAGTAGCATCAGCAGTGGCACCAGTTGTCAGTGCAGCAGACTTCAATGACGTTGTAGACAATAACTCACACAAGGAAGCAATTGATGCACTAGCAGCAACAGGTGTAATCAGTGGTTATCCGGATGGTTCATTCAAGCCTAATAAGACTTTAACTCGTTCCGACGTAGTGAAGTTAATGGGAAAATGGCTTGTATCAAAAGGTTATTCAATTCCGACAGACTATAAAACAAATCCACGCTTCACAGATTTAACATCCAATTCGAATGACGAATTGTTGCAATCAGCGGCAATCGTAAAGGATAACGATGTATTTAGAGGATATGAAGATGGATCATTAGGCGCGGCTGGATCTATTACCCGTGAAAATATGGCGGTTGTATTGGTTCGTGCGTTCGATTCAGTGAATAAAACGAGCTTATTAACATATGTGCAAGAACAAGAATTTGATAAAGACGTAGTAGATTTGAATAAGGCGAAAGCTGAAGCACGTACTGCAATCGATGTATTAGACTACTTCGACATTACAAACCCAGCTGCACCAAACTTCAGACCAAAAGAAACTACAACACGCGCACAATTCGCTTCATTCCTTTACAAAACGATTCAAGTTGAAGTACCTGGAGAAGAACCGGAAGCTCCAGAAGTATCTGAAATCACTTCTGTTACAGCAACTGGCGAAAAGCAACTTGAGCTAACAGGTAAGAGTTTACACGTGTTGAAAGCAGAGCAGTTGAAAATTGAAGGAAATGAACTGGCTTCATTCAAAGCAAACGAAGACGGTACAAAAGCGACAATCGAATTAAAAAACGAACTAACGTCGGGTAAAGAAATGACTCTTCACTTGACGACAAAAGCAGAAGCTGAAGGCGAAGAAGATGTAGTGACTTCTTACAAGTTCACGTACGAGTTGACAGTAGAGAAAGTTACAGCTACTACTACTCAAGTGAATGCTGGTACAGCTGGCCAGAAGTTGGCGTTCAACGTTGACGGCAAACCTGCTGATATGAAGAAATTGACGGATGCTGGTTACAAGGTGGCGTTCCAGTCTACTAATACTGATGTGTTCTCTGATCAGACAACTGGTACGTTGAAGGATCTTGCTACTACCGACAAATTCTCATATAAAGTTGTCGTGACAGATAAAGATGGAAAAACTGTTGAATCAGAATTAGTAGATGTTAAAGTAGTAGACTTCGCTAATACAGTTTCTGAGATTAGTAAAGTTTCAGTTAAGCAAGGTGGAGTAACGGTAGAGAGTGGAAAGATTTCACTTGAAGACGGAGCAGTAGATGTAAAAGTCGAAGAAACTATTACTCTTAGCGGAGCAACAAAAACTGATTCGACTGCAACATTCACTTCTTCTAATCCAAGCGTAGCAACAGTCACTTCTGCTGGAAAAGTAACGCCAATCAGTACTGGAGAAGTTACGATTGTAGCAAAAGTTGGCGATGTTACGAAGGACATAAAGCTTACAGTAGGTGCTGGTAAGCGTGTTGCAAGCAGTGCTACATTATCGTCAACAGACACAAAATTAATAAAAGGTACAACTCAAGGCACTAATGTAGTAGTTAAAGACCAGTATGGTGACTTATATGCTGGCGATGTAACTGTCGAGTCAAAAGACGCTGAGATTGCTACTGTTGAATCAGCTACTTTAAAAGTTACAGAAGGTAAGGCTACTGTGAATGTAAAAGGGGTCAAAGCTGGGACAACAACTGTCCAAGTTAAATCTGGAGATACAGTTCTAGGTAATATAGCAGTTGCTGTATCGGATGATGAAACAGTAGCTACTAAAAAGCTAGAAACAGTATCTGCTTCAGACGATTTGACAATTGATGCTATTAATGGTTCACTAGACGGCTCTGTAACATTAGCTTGGAAACAGTACAATAGCCAAGGATTTTATGTAGGCGACGACAAAATTGGAGCTGGATACGAAGTAACTTCGTCTAATCCAAGTGTTGCAACAGTTACAAAAGATGCTGAAACAGGGGAACTGACTGTTGAAGCTAAAGAAGCAGGAACTACGAATATCTTGATTAAACAAGGCGATATTACAAGAGCAACTGCTACAATTACTGTAGTAAACACAACACCATCCATTTCTTCAGTGGAAATCAAAAACTTAGAAACTATTATCAAGGCTGGAAACTTAAATGAAGCAGTAGTATTGCCCGAGGGTATTAAATTAACATCTACTGAATTCACTCCAAAGATTGCTGATAACGGCGATATTTATATTGGAGAAGGAGAAAATGGAACTGTTCTTGGTACGGTTGCAACAAGTTATTCTGGAAATACAGCAGATATCACTGATTTAAAAATAAGTGGTGGTACTCTTACTGGTGAAGTTCAGTCAGGTGCAAAAGGTACAATCGTAGTAAGCGTGACAAAAGCTGGACAATCTAGCGCGATTGCAACTAAGCAAATCGAAGTAAACGTTCCTGCGAGCAACTAATATAATATCAGTTACACAATAGCAAACTAATAATACTCTGCCCTGTTCCTTGACAACATTCAAGGAACAGGGCTTTTTTACGTTTAGTCAGCCGCTTATCAGGGGTACAGGTAAAGTACAGACAAATAGAAAGGAGTGGGGCTATGAATTGGTTAGAAGGCATCAATTTAACAACTTCATTGGTAGTGCTCATTATATTAGCCATTCCGATCAGTATGGGGATATTTCTATACTTTTTTGATCGAAGTCAGAAACAGCACGCAATTTTACGTAACTATCCAATCTTAGGTAGAGTTCGGTATATATTTGAAAAGGCGGGTCCAGAGGTTAGACAGTATTTATTTAATGATGATAATAGCGGCAAGCCATTCAGCCGCGAAGAATACTTACATATGGTGATGCCCGGGAAGTACTTAAACAGTATCATTGGTTTTGGGTCTAAACGAGACTACCAGGAACCTGGTCACTATATTCGTAATGCCATGTTCACGAAACAAAATGAGGAAATGCGTGTAGATAATGATAATCTATTGAAAACTATGCGCTATGAAGTAGAAACTGACAATTTATTCTCGCGCAAAGAACATCGTGAAGAAGTGACAACATTGCCTTGGTTGTTACCCGAGGAAGATGCGATTGTATTAGGACCAAATTGTGAGCATCCATTTGTCGTGCGTAGCTTATTGGGGCAGTCCGGTATGAGTTATGGTGCACTCGGAGACCATGCAATTACTGCACTATCTAAAGGTATTGGAATGGCGCAAGGTGCCTGGGTGAACACAGGTGAGGGTGGCGTATCAGACCATCACTTGGTAGGGGGCGCAGACATTATTGCGCAGATTGGATCGGGGTTATTCGGGTTCCGAACAGAAGATGGACAGTTCGATATTGAAAAAGTAAAAGAGAAAGCAAATATACCACAGGTTAAGGCGTTTGAGATCAAGTTGGCCCAAGGAGCAAAAATGCGTGGTGGACACGTAGAAGGCGAGAAAGTTACAGAAGAGATTGCGGCTATACGAAATGTGAAACCTTATACTTCTATTAACAGTCCGAACCGATTTAAACAGTTTCATGATTATCCGACACTGTTTTCATTCATTGAAGACATCCGCCATGCCGGTGGAATACCTGTAGGCATCAAAATAGTCATAGGTGGAAAGCAAGATGCTGAAGAATTGGCATCGTATATGGCTGAGACAGGAATGGGTCCTGATTTTATCTCACTCGATGGAGCAGAAGGGGGATCGGGGGCTACCTATCAAGACTTAGCGGATAGTGTGGGCTTACCACTTCGTTCGTCTCTTATTCTATTAGACGATGCGTTGCGTAAGTTTGAAGTGCGTGATCAAGTAAAGATTATTGCATCAGGGAAAATTATCACACCTGATAAAGCAGCAATTGCATTGGCTTTAGGTGCTGATTTGATACAAGTGGCACGTGGTTTCATGATTTCAGTAGGCTGCATTATGGCAGAGCGGTGCCATACGAATACATGCCCAGCTGGTGTCGCCACGACAGATCAAAGCTTACAGCGAGCACTTGTTGTAGAAGAAAAGAAATTCCGTGTAACCAATTATATTTTGACAATGAGAGAAGGATTATTCCGTGTGGCTGCGGCTGCGGGCTTAGATTCTCCAACAAAGTTTGAAAGGCATCATGTAATCTATAAAGATGAGCAGGGGAAAACTCATTCCATTGAATAAAAAAACGACCTGATGAATGTTCATCGGGTCGTTTTACTCATTATATTCTTCTGAAACTGTTGAATTTAGATTTCCAGTACGGATTGTTCAGGCTGACGACTTCGGACTTCTTGCCACCAGCATGAACAAATTTATTGTTTCCAATATAGATTCCTACATGCGAAATTCCTTTGCGGTATGTGTTATGGAAGAATACTAGATCTCCAGGTTTTGGTGATTTAATTTTTGATGATTGTTTGAATTGCCCGGTTGTTGTTCTAGCTACAGACTTACCATTCTTCTTGTATGAATACTGGATGAATCCACTGCAATCGAATCCCTTAGTTGTAGTGCCGCCAAAACGGTATGGGATTCCGCGCAAGTTCATTGCAGTTTTCACAACACCAGATCCTCCTTTAGTATGGGAAGCTGCTGCTACTGCTTTGCCTGTAGATCTCTTTAATAGAGAACTTGAAACATATCCTTTTTTACCATTAATCTTTACTTTATACCACAATTGTTTACCTGCATATTTTTGATGTGTCAGTTGAACGCGTGTACCTTTTTTTAATGTAAAGACTCTTCTATGTTGTGTTCCAGCATTTGCTCGAACGTTTGCATTATGTACTGTTATGTATGTACCACTTTTAGCTGTAGCTTTACTTGCTGCATCGGCTGTCCCGCCAGTGAACCCAACGAACATGGCTGATGCCATCAAAATTGAACATAAAAACTTTTTCATGAATGACTCTCCTCCGAAATAATAGATATCACTTTCTAGCTGCAAGTAATATCTTACACGACAGCTTAAGAGTGAAACATTACGTTCACATTAAGAAGAGGTTACAAGAAACGTGTTTTGTAAACAAATTGTAACAAAGTAAAGAGCCTTCCGTAGAAATGAAAGGCCCAAAACAAATATGATTATCTTTTAGGGAAAGTAGAAGGGTCTCCATCCTCAATTTGTTCGGATACTACGGCATCCTCTTCTTCAGAAGTAAGATCATTTGTCTGAATTGTATCGCCCCGATTGGTTGCTTGTAGAACTTCTGGTTGTGGAGGATTTTGCAAAGGCTCATATCCGCCATAAGACAGTTCAGATACTGCATCCTCAATAAATGGATCTGTCGTTCTATTGTGATCAACGACAGGTTTAGACGCACTAGGCGATAATCCTTCTGTAGAGATAGGCTCATCTTTCGAATACACGCTGTAAGCCAACCCTTCATCTACATATAGCATCATACCACCGTGTTGAACTTCTTCGTAATAGCGGTCTACTTGAATCGTGTCCATTCCGATGCCATACATCATTTGTTTGATCTGATTTTCGCCAGTTAAGAAGCCTATAAAGCGATCTGTCCACGTATCATATGCGGAGTACACATCTACGCCTGTTCGACTGCGTAGCATGGATACATCATTTTCATTTTTAGCGATTACATAAATATTATCATCGATATAACCTGTTTCTTTTAATTCCTCTATCTTACTTAGAAGATCAGCATCCTTGTAATATACGCCAATAAATGTCTTGCTTATGAGTTCATCCATTGTATCGCCTCCCTTTTTATAGTTGATTTATATAACATACCCATTTCACGTCCTACAAAAACCTTGCGAATGTTGGTAAAAGAATGGATTGTAGATACTGTTGTATTGTAAATTAAAAGAAGGAAGAGAAGCGTCAAGAAAGTCATATTCAAGTTTAGTCTTTTCGCCACATAACTGTTTGATAGTATGTTGCCTATTATCGAATTCTTTGTCAAGGTTTTACAAATATGATAGGATACACAATATAATGAACAAAAAGAAAGGATCGGTTTATCATGAAAAAAAGACAGATATTAGCTCCGCTTAGTCTATCACTTCTATTATTAGGAGCATGTAACGCGGATACTGACAACGAAAAAGAAGTGGACAAGGAACAAACCGAACCTACTGAAAATGTTGTTAAAGAACCTGTAGATAAATCTGATACAACGGCTTCTAATGATGAGTTAAAAGAAGAGTTTGAGAAAGAAGAAGGAGTATCGGAAGTAAGTTTAATCATTACTGAAGATGCAGGTGGTTTCGTCTTGCTGGACTTTGAAGTTACCGAAGACATGAAAAAAGAAGATGCTGAAAAAATTAGTAAAAAATACTACGAACGTCTTGAAAAAGAGTATCCAGAACATAGCATTGATATTCAAGCACGTAAAAGTGGAGAAACATTCGTACAAGAAACAAAAGAAGTCAAATAATGAACGTAAAAATACCGTCCTGTCAAAGGACGGTATTTTTATCGTTACAACTCATAGATTATTATTCAGCTATTCCTACTACTCGAACAAATAGATTGAACGTATTGAATACAATTAAGAATAACGAATTTTCTAGATGGCGTATATGAGTATTGTTTTACTATTTACAGTATATAGCGCGTCAGCAACAGAAAATAACGCGTTTCCTGAAATAAAGACGAATCATCTTATAGTTTTGATGTGTACTTTGCATCAAATGATGGTAGATTTAAAGAGTATTAAGTAAATCCGGAAGTAATTATTGTCATTACCTGTAAGAAAAGAATAGTACGATATACTAATTAGAATCTATAGAGAGTGGGGAATTCATTGGGGAAAAAGACAGCGATTATACATTCGGCTATAGAAGTGTTTCAAGAGCAAGGGATTGAGAAGACGAAGATCTCCGATATCGTCAAGCGTGCAGGGATTGCGCAAGGAACATTTTATTTATACTTTCCGTCAAAATTATCCCTTATGCCTGCAATTGCGGAAGTGATGGTCATGAAAACGATTGAAATCGTCAAACTAACGGTTGATGATGAAGCAACGTATCCAAAACAGTTCGAACAAATGGTAGATGCAATATTTAAAGTGAACAAAGAGTATTACGAAATATTAGCCGTCATCTATTCAGGAATAGCTTCAACGGAACATATTCGCGAGTGGGAATCCGTATACGCACCATTTTATGAATGGATTAGCGAAAAGCTTGAAGCTGCCAAAATAGCAGGCGCGGTTCGCCAATCGATCAAACCTGAACGGACAGCAAAGATCATTATTGGTCTTATTGAATCAGCGGCTGAGCAAGTATTCCTTTACGCTCAACATGATGAAAGTGAAGCGGATAGACAGAAAGAAGAGGTCCTCGATTTTATATCTCATGCACTGCAATTTCAAACAGTGAAAGGTTAACATAGCAATATGTTAGCTTTTATGATAAAATGAATGATAGTCAGTCATATAAATGAACTAAGAAATAAAATTGGAGTGAATGGTATGAATAAAGCATGGTTATATGTCGCATTAACTAGTTTTTTTGAATTAGTGTGGATTTTTGGTTTTAACACAGCGACTCACTGGTGGCACTGGATATTTATCGTAGGGTTTATATTTGTGGATTTTCATTTCCTCACAAAAGCCTGCGAGGGGCTACCGACAGGAACGGTCTATGCAATATTTGCTGGAATCGGAACAGTGGGTACATCGTTAATGGATGTCATGTTCTTCGGAGAGCATATTAGTATAGGGAAGATCTTTTTCATCTTCCTCCTAGTGGTTGGTGTAGCAGGATTAAAGATAGCGGATGGGCAGGATGAAAAGAAAGCGGATGGGCAGGATGAAAAGAAAGCGCTGGAGGGAGTGAAAGACGATGGGTTGGATTCTAGTATTATTGGCAGCTCTAAGTGAGTTTGCAGGTGTAATCGGGTTGAAAAAGTTTAGTGAGAACAAGACATTGGGTAACGGCTTGCTATACTACGGAGGGTTCGGTATCGCGTTCTTCTTTCTGTATAACTCCTTTAAGTTCCTGCAAGTTAGTACAGCTTATGCCGTGTGGATTGGTATAGGTACAGCGGGTGCCGTACTCATCAATATGGTGTTCTTCGGTGAATCGAAGAGTACAGGTAGAGTAGTGAGTCTTATTCTGATCGTTATCGGCGTAGTTGGACTCAAAGCGTTATCATAAAATATATCTCCTTAAATAGAAGGAGATGTACTTATAGAATGGAAAACGGACATGCCTATGGAAAAAGGCATGTCCGTTTTATTGTATCCGAAAGATCAGCTACTGAGTTTTATCGATTCCAAGGCACGTTTACGTATCTCGCGTTCCAACAGTTGGATGAATTCCAGATTTAGATGGTATTTTTGAGCTTGTTGATAGGAATAGATCAACAATTGATCCGATAAATGTAGCACAGTAGAACCGCCTCCTTTAGGATGAATAGATTGTAATCAGTCTGCATGCTTCTCTCTAGATGTTATCTCTTACTTTACCAAAGGAATCTAAAAAGAACAAGCGTTCGAATTATCCACAATGTTGGTGGGTAAGTTGTGGGTAATATGTGAATGGTATACAGAAACTGCCAATATATGCGGTGGATAATGTGTATAGAGTTATGAACAAAATATAAATGTCGAATACTGTCGAGCGAAACTTGTCATAAACTTACTAGCATTCTACATACTTAACGAAAAAATATGGTTTCTTGAATAGGAGAGGTAGAACATTAGTTGAAGTCTACACTTATTGATTCGTAAGTAGATGAGAGAGTTACAATGAAACAAAGCGAAAAATCTGATTGATGCATACAAAGCAAAAGAGGCTAGACAGAATGTTGAATAAATGTACAAACTCTACCTTCTATTTGCATAATAAGGATATTGTCTGGATTTTCTTTTATTTAATGAAAGAAACAAGCTCAAATACAAAATAAATTTCAAATATTTCGATATGCAATATATCGCTATATGTCGCGTGTGTAAGCGTATTCAGACGTTTTAAATTAGTCACAATTAACGAAAAACTTTAAAAATACGGTTGACCTTTATTCGTATTCAAGATATGATTACAGCAATCTAGTTCATAGCGGTGAACAATTCACTAGCTGTTCAGAATATTCAACTGAATGCAATTGATGTAATTAGCAATTGATTCGTTCAATTAGTTTAGGAGAGATTGCAAATGAGAAGTGACATGATTAAAAAAGGAATCGATCGTGCACCACATCGTAGCTTACTATATGCAGCTGGTGTTAAAACGAAAGATATGAACAAACCATTTATCGGAGTGTGTAACTCTTATATAGATATCATTCCGGGACATATGCACTTAAACAAATTCGCGGAAGTAGTGAAAGAAGCGATTTGGGAAGCGGGCGGCGTACCGTTTGAATTTAACACAATCGGTGTTGATGACGGTATTGCAATGGGGCATATCGGTATGCGTTATTCATTGCCAAGTCGTGAGTTAATAGCAGACTCAGCAGAAACAGTCATTAATGCGCACTGGTTTGATGGAGTCTTCTATATACCTAACTGTGACAAAATTACTCCCGGCATGTTGATGTCGGCTGTTCGAACAAACGTCCCTTCGGTATTCGTTTCCGGTGGACCGATGGAGGCAGGTGTTTCCGCAACAGGTGAAACACTATCATTGACTTCCGTGTTTGAAGGTGTAGGAGCATACAAGAGCGGCAATATGACAGCTGAAGCGTTGCTCGACATCGAGCAAAATGCTTGTCCGTCATGCGGATCTTGTTCGGGAATGTTTACAGCGAACTCTATGAATTCATTAATGGAAATGCTCGGTATGGCTCTTCCAGGAAATGCGACAATCCTTGCCACATCGGATGATCGTCATCAGTTAATCAGAGATGCAGTAAAACATTTGATGAATTGTATCGAAAAAGATATCAAGCCGAGAGACATTATCACGAAAGAAACAATCGACGATGCATTCGCACTTGATATGGCAATGGGTGGTTCGACTAATACAGTCCTTCATACATTAGCCATCGCTCACGAAGCAGAAATTGATTACGATATTGAAGATGTAAATGATGTAGCCAAACGTGTACCTTACCTATCGAAAATTATGCCAGCATCTGATTACTCGATGCATGACATTCATCTAGCCGGTGGTGTGAGCGCAATTATCAATGAATTGTGTAAAATTGATGGAGCGATCCACAAAGATCGGGTTACGATCACAGGTAAGACGATTGCAGAAGATGTCGCAGGTCATGAAATTACAAATACAGATGTCATACGAACGAAAGATGATCCATATAGTCCAGTAGGTGGCTTGTCCATTCTATTTGGTAATATCGCACCTGAAGGTTCTGTCATTAAAGTGGGGGCAGTTGATCCTTCTATCAAGGATTTCAGAGGTGAAGCGATTGTCTTTAACTCACAGGAAGAAGCTCAAGAAAATATTGATAATGACACTGTAAAAGCAGGCCACGTTGTCGTCATTCGATATGAAGGACCTAAAGGTGGACCGGGAATGCCAGAAATGCTGGCACCGACCTCCGCAATTATGGGGAAAGGGCTTGGTAAGGAAGTTGCTTTAATTACCGATGGTCGTTTCTCTGGGGCATCACGAGGTATATCCATTGGACATATCTCACCAGAAGCAGCATCCGGTGGACCGATCGCACTTGTAGAGAATGGAGATATTATCGAAATTGATTTAACAAATCGTACGATCGAATTGATAGTATCTGATGAAGTTCTTGCAGAACGTCGTCATGCACTGGAACCATTTGAACCTAAAATTAAAAAAGGGTATCTTGCTAGATATTCTCAACTAGTCACTTCAGCAAGTACTGGCGGAGTCATGAAAATTTAATATACAAAACGTTGATGAGGTTAAAGTAGATAGAGAGTGTATTCACAGAGAGCCGGCGGTGCTGCGAGCCGGTAATACAGCTATTTGCGACATCCCCTCGGAGTGGATTGCTAAAAGGTATACCGATTAGGCAGTCCCGGGCTCGATATTCGGGCTCGTTAGCAATGAGAAAGTACAGCTTCGGCTTGCTTTCTCATAAGGTGACAAACGTCACGAACTAGGGTGGTACCATGAAAGCTTTTTCATCCCTATGTAAAGAGAGTAGTATTCTTTGCGTGGGATGAAAAGGTTTTTTTTTAGGGGAAAACGTCATTGGTCAATATATATATAGTTGAAAATGTAAGGAGGAGTTCAGTATGAGTGCTGAAGTACAGGAAAAACAGACTGCATCTATGCCAAAGGAACAAGCCATAAATAAACTTGCAGATGGTTCTGCAATCTTGATTCAATCGCTTAAAGAACAGAATGTAGAAATCATCTTTGGATATCCCGGAGGAGCAGTTCTCCCAATCTATGATGCGCTATATAACGACCCAATACCACACGTATTAGCACGTCACGAGCAAGGGGCAATCCACGCAGCAGAAGGATATGCGAGAGTGTCCGGAAAGACAGGGGTAGTCATTGCTACATCAGGTCCTGGCGCAACGAACTTAGTAACGGGAATTACAGATGCCATGATGGACTCGCTTCCATTAGTAGTTATTACAGGCCAAGTAGCGACTACAGTGATTGGATCGGATGCTTTCCAGGAAGCGGATATTATAGGGATTACTCAACCTATTACAAAACATAACTATCAAGTGCAAAGTGTAGCGGACATCCCACGTATTATGCGTGAAGCTTTCCATATTGCTTCTACCGGAAGACCAGGACCAGTCGTTGTCGACGTACCAAAAAATATCGCAACAGATCTCTTTATTCCTGTCGAAAAAGAAAGTAAAGAAGTGAATTTGCCTGGTTATCAGCCAACTACTACACCTAATTATCTGCAAATTCAAAAAGCTTCAAAAGCGATCTCTGAAGCGAAAAAGCCTATGATCCTTGCCGGTGCAGGTGTACTTCATGCAGGTGGAACGACCGAGCTGAAAGAGCTTGTCGAAACGCATCGTATTCCAATCGTCAATACATTACTAGGCTTGGGTACAATCCATGGGGAACATGAACTATTCTACGGAATGGCTGGAATGCACGGTACGGCAACTGCCAACTATGCACTAAGCGAATGTGATTTACTTCTCAATGTCGGTGCCCGTTTTGATGACCGTCTAACTGGTAACTTAGATGCGTTCTTGCCGAATGCACGTGTTATCCATATTGATATCGATCCAGCAGAGATTGGTAAAAACGTGGTTACTGAAATTCCGATTGTATCTGATGCGAAAGAAGCGTTAACAGCATTGCTGAAAGCGGATTTCAAATCACCGGATACAACAGAATGGGTGGGCTATTTGAATGGTTTAGCAGACCAATATCCACTTTGGTATCAAAAGGACGAGGAAGCTTTATTACCTCAACAAGCTCTCGAAATCATTCATCGGATTACAAATGGTGATGCAATTGTTACGACAGATGTTGGACAGCACCAAATGTGGACGGCTCAATATTATCGTTTCAACAATCCGGACAACTGGGTAACATCAGGCGGATTAGGAACAATGGGCTTTGGCTTCCCAGCAGCAATCGGTGCACAGCTTGCAAGACCAAAAGCGCGTGTAATTGCAGTTGTTGGAGACGCAGGTTTCCAAATGACAGCACAAGAGCTATCACTTCTTCAAGAAATGCGTATTCCCGTGAAAGTCATCATTTTAAATAACGGTGCACTAGGTATGGTACGTCAGTGGCAAGAGACATTCTATGAGGAACGCTATTCACAGTCGCTAGTTCCTGTACAGCCAGACTTTATTAAATTGGCGGAAGCATACGACCTAAAAGGATATCGTATCCACAATTTAGAAGAAGCTGAAAAAGTATTTACAGAAGCGCTATTATCTGACGAGCCGGTCTTGATCGATTGCCGAGTGAAACAACGTGAAAACGTCTATCCGATGGTTGCTCCAGGTAAAGGATTACAAGACATGATTGGAGTGAGTCCTCAGTGAAACGAATTATTACAGTAACAGTAATTAATCAGAGCGGGGTATTAAACCGTGTAACGGGACTGCTGATGAAGCGTCAATTCAATATAGAAAGTATTACCGTTGGTGCTACGGAACAGCCGAATAGATCCAAGATGACATTCCAAGTTCACGTTGAAGATGAAAACAAAATTGAGCAACTTGTAAAACAGCTGCAAAAGCAGATTGATGTTATTACAGTGAAAGATATAACAGACAAAGCAATCGTGTTACGTGAGTTAGCGCTAGTAAAGGTCATCTCACCACCACAGATTCGCTCTGAAATGAATAGTATTGTGGAACCTTTCCGTCCAACTATAGTTGATTCCGGAAAAAATGTAGTAACTTACCAAGTAACGGGTGACCCAGATAAAATCGAAGCGTTTATCGATTTGCTGAAACCATATGGCATCAAAGAATTAACACGAACTGGAGCAACCGGCTTTGCCCGTGATATGCAAAAAGTTCAAGCACCACAGTTGTCTATTTTAAAGCAGTAATACACACACACACTTAGGGGGAAATAAAAATGACAAAAATGTATTATAACCAGGATATCAATGAAGGACTATTAGAAGGTAAAACAATCGCAGTAATCGGATACGGTTCACAAGGCCACGCACACGCGCGTAACTTGAAAGATTCAGGCTTTAACGTAGTTGTAGGAGTTCGTGCTGGTAAATCATTTGATCAAGCAAAAGCAGACGGTCTTGAAACACTTTCGGTAAAAGAAGCTTCTGAAAAAGCAGATTTGATCATGATCTTACTTCCAGATGAAAACCAAAAAGCAATCTATGATGCAGAAATCGAACCTGCTCTTGCTAAAGGAAAATCTTTAGTATTCGCTCACGGTTTCAACGTACACTTCGGTGAAATCAAACCACCTGCTGACGTAGATGTATTCCTAGTAGCTCCAAAAGGACCAGGACACCTTGTACGTAGAACATTCGAAGCTGGCGGCGGTGTTCCTGCACTATTCGCAGTGTATCAAGACGTATCTGGCCAAGCAAAAGACGTAGCTCTTGCGTATGCAAAAGGTATCGGATCTGCTCGTGGCGGCGTTTTGGAAACAACTTTCGAAGAAGAGACAGTTACGGATCTATTCGGAGAGCAAGCAGTACTTTGCGGTGGATTGACTTCACTAGTTAAAGCTGGATTCGAAACACTAGTAGAAGCTGGATACCAGCCTGAACTAGCGTATTTCGAAACATTGCATGAAACAAAACTAATTGTTGACTTGATGTATGAAGGCGGAATGGCTGGAATGCGTTATTCAATCTCTGACACTGCAGAGTGGGGCGACTTCGTTTCCGGACCACGCGTAGTCGATGCAGATACAAAAGCACGTATGAAAGATATTCTTACTGACATCCAATCAGGTAAGTTCGCAAAAGAATGGATCGAAGAGAATGAAAACGGACGTCCTAATTTTAATGCAATCGAAGAAGCAGAAGCTAAGCATCAAATCGAAGAGGTAGGACAGAAGCTTCGTTCTATGATGCCATTCATCAACGAAGGAGCTAAATCAAAAGAGGAAGAAGTGGTAGCGAGTGAGAAAAATTGATCTTTTCGATACAACTCTTCGCGATGGTGAGCAATCTGCAGGTATTAATCTAAATACAGTAGAGAAATTAGAAATTGCTCGTCAGCTAGAAAAACTTGGGGTAGCAGTTATTGAAGCAGGATTTCCTGCTTCCTCCCCAGGTGATTTTGATGCCGTTCAACGCATTGCCAACACAGTAAAAAATTCTACTGTTACGGGTCTTGCTAGAGCAATGAAGAATGATATTGATATATCATGGGAAGCTTTACGTGGCGGAGAACAGCCACATATCCATGTATTTTTAGCAACATCACCGATTCATATGGAGTATAAGTTAAAGAAGTCTCCAGACGAAGTAGTCGATATTGCAGTAGATGCAGTTAAATACGCTAAACAGTATTTCCCACTCGTACAGTGGTCAGCAGAAGATGCTTTCCGTTCTGATAAGGAATACCTGGTACGTATTATTAATAAAGTAATCGAGGCAGGGGCTACAACGATTAATGTTCCAGATACTGTGGGCTATGCAACACCGGCAGAATACGGCGCTCTATTCAAGTATTTGAAAGAGAACGTAAGAGGAATAGAGAAAGTTAAGCTTTCAGCTCATTGTCATGATGATCTTGGAATGGCCGTTGCCAACTCCATTGCGGCAGTTGAGAATGGTGCAGATCAAGTAGAATGTACGATTAATGGGATTGGAGAGCGCGCAGGCAATGCAGCATTAGAAGAAATTGCTGTCGCGATGCACATCCGTAAAGACTTCTATAACATGGAAACTGGAATCAACTTGAAAGAAATCAAAAAAGCAAGTCAGCTTGTTAGTCGTTTGACAGGGGTAGTCATCCAGCCAAACAAAGCAGTTGTCGGAAAGAATGCATTCGCCCATGAATCGGGTATTCACCAGGATGGCATGCTGAAAAACCGTGAAACATACGAAATTATTACACCTGAATTAATTGGTGAAACGGATATTCCGCTAGCGTTAGGTAAACACTCCGGACGTGCTGCGTTCAAAGATCGGGCAATGACAATGGGGTTTGAACTGACTGATCAACAATTGAATGAAGCGTTTGATGACTTCAAAAAATTAGCAGATCGTAAAAAGGAAATTACGGAAGACGATTTGTTTGTTCTTTTCACAGGACAACAATTGGCCGATACGGATACACCAATTTACGAATTGCATAACGTTCAAGTACAATACGGAACGAATAATATTCCGACAGCTACGGTGACAGCAACAGTGCCTAGCGGAGAAACAGTTACTGTGGCAACAACTGGTGCAGGATCTGTTGAATCCATCTTTAACGCACTGGAATTGGCCATTAAAGGTGAAGTACTCATTCTGGATTATCGTGTAACATCGATCGGTAAGGGCCGCGATGCACTGGGAGAGGCAGTAGTCAACTTAAGACATAACGGACTCGAGCTTACAGGCCGAGACGTAGCGCAAGACGTACTAGAAGCGTCTGCAAAAGCTTATTTGAATGCTATCAACCGTCAACTAGTTCGCGAACAATTGCGGAAAGAAGAGTTAATGAAATAAGCAACATATATCAAAGTGATAGAGTATTCGATCGAGTGATACGAGATTGATCAAGGAGGAGAAGTTCTATGGAAAAGAAAGTAGCGGTATTACCCGGTGACGGCATAGGCCCCGAGGTAGTAGCAGAGGCAGTCAGAGTATTGGAAGTGATCGGCAGACGTTTTAACCATACATTCCATACAGAATATGGACTTATCGGTGGAGCGGCGATTGATGAAAAGAATGACCCACTTCCTAAAGAGACAATTGAGTTATGTGAGTCAAGCGACGCCATTCTTCTAGGAGCAGTGGGTGGCCCTAAATGGGATCAGAATCCATCTGAATTACGACCGGAAAAAGGGTTGCTTGCGATACGTAAACATTTTGATCTATTTGCAAACCTTCGTCCTGTTGCAGCTGTACCTTCTTTGATCCAAGCTTCTCCTTTAAAAGAAGAAATCGTCAAAGAAGTCGATATGATGATTGTTCGGGAATTAACTGGAGGTCTTTACTTCGGTAAACCGAGCCGTCACACAGATCAATCGGCTGTTGACACGCTTGTATATACACGTGAGGAAATCGAACGTATTGTCGACAAAGGTTTCGAGTTGGCTCGCCTACGTAAAGGCAAAGTAACTTCTGTGGACAAAGCGAATGTGCTCGAATCCAGTAAGCTGTGGAGAAAGATTGTAGAAGAGAAAAAAGCGCAGTATCCAGATGTAGAAGTAGAGCATCAGCTAGTGGACTCCGCAGCCATGAAGTTAATTACAAATCCTGCATATTTTGATGTAATCGTTACAGAGAACATGTTTGGAGATATTTTGAGTGATGAAGCTTCAGTCATTACAGGATCACTTGGATTACTACCATCAGCGAGTGTACGTTCAGACGGTTTAGGTCTATATGAGCCAGTACACGGTTCAGCGCCGGATGTAGCAGGGCAAGGAGTAGCAAATCCAGCGGCAACTATTCTTTCTGTCGCAATGATGTTGAAGTATTCATTTGGATTAGAAACTGAAGCAACAGCGATTGAAAAAGCAGTCAATACAGTATTTGAAGAAGGTCACTTTACAGCAGATTTAGCTGGTAAAGAGCAACGTTCATTAACGACTAAAGAATGGACAGATAAGATTGTAGATGAACTGGATCTTCAGTTCGTTTCCAATAGTATCATGTACTCGTATATTTAAAAAATACCGCTGTCTACGTCTCGACATGCACATGAGGGCATACCGAAACTGGTGCGCCCTTTCTGTGTAGTTAGACCGAAATAGACGAACTGAATCATATGCCGAACGTAAAGGCAAGGGCTGGGAAGGGGAAACAATTATGGCTAAAACAATTATTGAGAAAATATGGGATGAGCATATTGTATATGAGGAAGAGGGAAAGCCTGATCTACTATATATTGATCTTCATTTAATTCATGAAGTGACATCACCACAGGCATTTGAAGGGTTACGTCTAGCGAACCGTAAAGTGCGTCGTCCGGATCTTTGCTTCGCTACTATGGATCACAACGTCCCGACAAAAAACTTACCGGTAATCAATGACCCGATTGCCCAAAAACAAATTACTACACTTGCAAAAAACTGTGAAGAGTTCGGCGTTCAATTGGCGGATATGCAACATCCTGACCAAGGTATTGTGCATATTATCGGTCCTGAACTTGGATTGACACAGCCAGGAAAGACCATTGTGTGTGGTGACAGCCATACTTCAACACACGGTGCATTCGGAGCGATTGCGTTCGGTATCGGAACGAGTGAAGTAGAGCACGTATTATCTACACAAACACTATGGCAAGGTAAACCGAAAACGATGGAGATCCGCGTGACAGGTAAAATCGGCTTTGGGGTCACGGCTAAAGATATTATTCTTGCGATCATTTCGAAGTTTGGAATTGGCGTCGGTACTGGACATATCGTCGAGTATACAGGAGAAGCAATTCGCGGACTTACAATGGAAGAACGTATGACAATTTGTAATATGTCCATTGAAGCGGGAGCAAAAGCAGGTTTGATTGGTCCGGACGAAACTACAATCAATTATTTACGTGGCCGTCGTTACGCACCACAAGGTGAAGAATTTGAAGCGGCAGCAGAGCGTTGGCTCGCATTGAATACAGATGAAGGTGCAACATATGATCAAGTGCTTGAAATTCATGCAGATGAAATCGAACCATTCGTAACGTGGGGAACGAACCCATCTATGGGATCTGGAATTTCGTCTACTATTCCTACAACTGCAGACTATGTATCAGAGACAGATAAATCTGCACTTCGTTCCGCAATGGAATATATGGGACTAGAAGAAGGAATGGCGTTAACGGATATTGAAATTCAGCACGCATTTATCGGTTCATGCACCAATGCGCGTCTTAGCGACTTGGAAGCAGCAGCGAATGTCGTAAAAGGTAAGCACGTTCATCCTACTGTGACTGCAATTGTCGTACCTGGTTCACGTACAGTAAAAAAGCAGGCGGAAGAAATCGGTCTTGATAAAATCTTCACAGATGCAGGTTTTGAGTGGAGAGAGTCAGGATGTAGTATGTGCTTAGCTATGAATGATGATGTAGTTCCAGCGGGCGAACGCTGTGCTTCTACATCTAACCGGAACTTTGAAGGACGCCAAGGTGCAGGCTCACGCACACATCTAGTCAGCCCATCCATGGCTGCAGCGGCTGCCCTACACGGACATTTCGTAGATGTTCGTAAAATTGATGCAGCTGTGCAAATTTGAGGAGGGTATTCAGATGGAACCAATTAATAAAATAGAGAGTGTACTCACTCCATTAGATAAAAATAACGTAGATACAGATCAAATTATTTCTAAGGAATTCTTAAAACGCATTGAGCGTACTGGGTTCGGAAAATATTTATTTTATCATTGGCGTTTTAATGCAGATGGCACGAAAAACGAAGAATTCGTGTTAAATGATCCTCGATTTGACGGTTCAACTATTTTGGTTGCACATGAAAACTTCGGTTGTGGATCCTCTCGCGAACACGCACCTTGGGCAATTTTGGATTACGGATTCCGTGTAGTTATTGCTCCAAGCTTTGCAGATATTTTCTATAATAACTGCTTCAAGAATGGGATTTTACCGATTACACTATCTGTTGCAGAAATTGATGAATTTCTACGAAAAGGGAAAGAAGTTCCGTATACATTAACAGTTAGTCTTGAAGACCAAACTGTAGCAGGGGAAGACGGTTCGATGTACGGCTTTGATATCGATCCGTATTATAAAAAGATGTTGTTGAACGGGTGGGATGAAATTTCCCTGACATTCCAATATGAAGACAAGATTTCAGAGTACGAACAAAAGCATGCATAGTTCAAAACAGTTCATCGCTTACTAAGCATGAACTGTTTTTTACATATTAAAAGTAAAGTGTGTAATTTTGAAACTATTTCTGTTTTTCTGCGTCTGTACGGTGCGATTATGGAGAAACGGAAGATGGTCTGAGTAAATTTCATAGCTAGATTTCATGGAAACCTCATCCTTTACAATGATGGTCCAAATGAAAAGTTAGGTATGCTATAATTGTCGAAGGAAACTACATACTATAACCAAGAAATTCAAAGAATGGGGTTGATTTTAAAGATGTTCAGCGCATCAAAGAAAAATACATACGCAATTTTTAATTCATTGCTGATCGCGGCGTTAGTATGCTTTATCGCACTGCCAATACATGCGAAAGCAGAAACAGTAAATCAGCGTTTCTCCGATGTCAGCAATGAATATTGGGCAAAAGATGAAGTAACACAGCTTGTCGAAGAAGGAATCATTAACGGTTATCAAGATTTACAATACCGTCCAGGTGTCAGCATCAAACGTGGGCAAGCCGCAAACTTGCTGACTGCCGCATTGCAATTACCTGAAGCTCCCTATCAGCCGATATTCAAGGATGTTAGCGCAAAGTCTTCCCATTTACGCGGTGCCATGTCTACTTATCAAGAAGGCATATTTAGAGGGAAGCCCGATGGTAATTTCGGTGTTAGTGATGAATTAACACGTGAACAAATGGCAAGTGTGTTAGTCAATGCATTTAAATTGAAAGATACAGGTGAAAAAGTACATTTTACTGATGAGAAGAGTATTAGTGAATCTCACAGATACGGCGTAAAAGTACTTATGCAGCACGGTATTACAACAGGTAAAGAGGATGGATCATTTGCTCCAAAACTTTCTGTTAACCGTGGTTCATTTGCTGTATTCCTACATAGAGCAATGATTCAAGCAGGAATGCTCGAAAAAAAGCAACCGATTGTTTTCAATAAAACACAAACTATGGGGAAATTCGAACCCATTCGTTTTGAACAATTTATTACGGAAGTTCCTTTGACGCAAGAAGGACAGACATACTTGCGTTCAAACCATTTCATGTCTTTATCAGCTAAACGGGTAAAAACACATGGGCATGCAACGGATCATATTTATGTCTATGGAGTCAGTGAAAGAAAAAGCACAAAAGTTACTGTAACGAAACGAGAATTGCCAAACGGTGATTATTTTACATTCGTAGAGTTGAGAAACCCTGACCGTCTACCGATTCGTGTCGACTTGGTACGAATTGATGGAGGCATCCAAACGAATACAATAGAACGTTTTGACAAGTTCCCAATGAAAAAAGATGTGGATGATACATTCGGATTCGACATTGCTACTTCGCCAGTGGGTGTGCTTGAAACGATTTCACAACAAGGCACTGGACAGCAAATGATATCAAAAACATATCGTTCACGTGAGCTTGAGTTAAAGTATCGTAATGGTGCAGTCAGCCGTACACGAGAACTACAGGATGAAAAAGAAACTTACAGCAATATTCTAATGGGCGATAACCGCGTATCGGTTTATGAGTTGAATTCTAGAGGATACGATGTTGTGGATCAATGGTATCTTGCATCCAATAAAAAACTCTTCTCATCAAAAGAAAGATTGGATTCATGGCTTCGGGAATCCATTACCAACTATAAAAAGCGCAATAAATGGTATACAGCTGAAGGGCCATACAATAAGATGGCGACAACTATCGAACCTATGCCTGCTTCAGGGCGAGGATATGGTCGTAATTTACTTCTAGTAAAAGAAGATCGTGTCATGCTGTTATACAACCAAACGAAAGAACGCTATTATGAAGATATTTTGCATAACTCCTTTACGAACCTAGCCGTCTTTAGAGGGAGTAAGACATATTGGGAAACTGAAGTGACGAGTACGTATTTGACAAATTTATATAACTTCACCGCACCATTTGTCGATACACGTTTCAATGAACAGATTGCCTTATTCCTTTATAATGGTGGTAAAGCATTCAATCATAAAGACTACAATGAAGGCTTGCGTAACTATGCGAACTTGCTTGTACAGCAACATAGAAAAGGGAATGTAAACTTCTTGTCTCCAACTGCATACTATATCCCAGATTACTTCCCAGCAAAATCGCAGGTGAAGACTCATACGTCAATGAACCATTTACTTGGCGGCATGAACATTCTCTTACTCGCATTCCAAGAGTTCAATGATCCAGTCTATTTGGAAAATGCTAGTGCTATTGAAAAAGCGATACGCTTCGAAGAAAAGAACTGGACCCGTCCAAACGGTGACATTTGGTACAAACGTGCGCCAAATGGTCAGTTTTCAGGAACAGATTATGTTCATCTGACATTGGAAGACTTGATTTACTCTTATGAAAAGTGGTCACAAATCGATCAGTCGAAAGCTAAAGTATTCGAGCGGATGATTAAGTCGAAGGCTGGTTATTTGAACAGTACGAAAAAAGGATATACGACCAAGATCAAAGAAGGTCTGAAACGAATCAACATGTCCAACTTATTGCCGGCAGGTAAAGAGTATACGGACGCATTATAATGATGAAGACACCATCTCCGTTAGTCTGGGAGATGGTGTTTTGCTGTTTTATTGAGCAATTAAGGGGGAGGGCAATGTTGATTGATGTTCAAGGTGGATTCGAGGTCATCCTTCTGAAGATTAATAGAGCGGTTACTAACGGGCATAGAGCGCTTGCTGAGGTTCATAGAGCGATTAATTAGTTAGATAGAGCGCTTTCGAGGGATTATAGAGCACTTCTGAAGGTTTATGAGCGGATATCGCGGAACTATGAGCGTTTCCTCTTAAGGAAATGACACTAAGTTGATTGTAAGTAGATGACTGCGACTGCCGACCAATCAACATTGCTTCCTCTTCTTAATTCACTCATCGCACTAAAAACCACCGTCTCCTAAACTGCCGGAGATGGTGGTTTCATTGTTTATTTAATTAACGAGTGTAACGAGATCGGAACGAATCCAGCCGTATGGTTCATTGATTTGTGTCGTTCCTGGATTGATATCCATACGCACCTTGTACCAAACAAAGCCATCTGCGCCTGTCGTACGATCTGTAACAATCAACGGATAACCGAATGCTGCCAGATTGCCTGGATGCTTAGGCTTGTACGAGAATAAAATATTATTCCTATTCACCGTTTCAGGGCTTGTCCGGATATTGACTGCTGTATTGCCTGTATATGAAATCACAGCTAATTGCGCTTGGTTTGCATCTTTATTCCCGAGGAACTGATCGATACGCCACATATGGCCCGCAATCTTGCTTCCCCAGAAAGGATCAGATGCATACTTCATATTGAAGCCGACTGCTTTATTACCTGGAGCTGCACCATTGGCATACGCGCCGAGTGGATTCGCATAGTTTAAGTTGATGTAGCGAGTGATGAATGCATCGACACTTCTTGTAGGGCTACCATAGACTTCACCTTTATCCGGTGAAGAGTCGAATACGCGGATACCGAAAATGTTGTTTTTCTGCTGCGCATTGCCGCTCATTCCGTAATCACTCTCATGTATAGCTGTTGCTAAGATGAACATCGCATTGACGTTATGCTGTTTCTCCATTTGTTTCACATACGTACCTAGTCCGATTAATTTCGACTTGGATGTAGCATTTTTATAGCGTGCAATACCTGTTTTCTGTCTTGCTTGTAATGCGTTAGAAATAAAGCGATCTAGTTCCTGCCCAGTGTAAGTAGAAGGCTGGCGCACCGATTGGAATTGGAAGTATGGATAATAGGTAATCATTGCGGAACCGTTCAATTCTTTAAAGTGAACTCCATCGTTACTCGTATAGGTCTGTCCTTTTTTCATTACAGGAGAAGCTGGGCCTACTGTATACTCTGCGTAACTACCTTTATACTGTTTCGTTTTTGCATCGTATGTACGATAGTATGGTTGGTGAATTAGTAAGCCATCACTTGTTACTTTGTACTGGCTTGCACCTTTAGATAACAGTGAAGGGACTAGATCAATTTCTGCGTGTTTCGCATAATAGGTATAGCCGCCTATATCTACTACAACGCGTTCTGGGCTACTGCCTATATAGTCCAGTTCATAACCTTTCTGCACATATGTCACTTCGTTTTTCAATGCAGGATCACTATATAGTGACGTATACTGCTTTGGGTTTTCTGAAGCAAACGCCTGACCTGACTTCATCTTGATAATTTTATTATGAACGGAAATCGTTTGAATGATGGAAGAAGCATTGTATGCTGCTAATGCGTCTTCAAACGTGATGTATGATTCATCCGTTACATTCAGCTGACTGTTGGAAATCGAGCTGACTTTATGCACTTTAGGATTGTCTGTACCGCCAACATTCGTAGGGGGACGGGTATTACCTTTTCCGTCAGCAACTGCGAACATACGGAATAAAAATGCAGAAGCATGAGCAATCGTTGCGTTACTTGTCGGTTTAAAATAGCCTTGATCTCCACGTATGATATTCAATGAAGAAGCCGCTGATACAGCCGGTATGAAGTTTGTCGAGATTTTCTTGCTATCCTTAAATTGAACGGTCTTTGAATTGACAGGGATGTCAAGGAAACGGAATGCTTTAAATATCATGCCTGCCATTTGCTGTCGGGTAATCTGCTGATTCGCTTTGAATGTACCATCAGGATAGCCTGCTAAAATTCCAGCACCTGCAGCGTTTTGAATTTCAATTGTACGGGAATGATTTGCTTTTAAATCTTTAAAGGTATATCTTGTCGAAGCAGGTAATGCGAGTGAACGTGCCAAATACGAAGCAAACTCACCTCGTGTAACTGCGCGATTCGGATAGACATTCCCCTTTGTGTCCTTTTGGATAACCCCTTTATCTACCCAAAATGTCAGTTCTTGTTGCATTTGATGACTAGTGAAATCATTTGCACTCGCCACCGGCGTGAAGATAGGAGAAGCAATTAAAAGCAATAGTGTCAGTACTGTAATCAAACGTTTCAAATCAAAACCTCCTATATAAATCTCCTACTATTGTAGCAGAAAGGACTAGTATTGGTAAGCAACTTTTGATATATTAATAGACTATTATTATAATAAATTCCTATATAATGAATGGTACATATAGATCGATAGGGTGAAAATGCATACTAATTATGTATCATACTTATCAAAGAGGAAATACCAAATATAGCAATAAACGACAATCTACAATTATTCAAGAAGATGCAACGAAAGCTTTCACTATTCCGTCCTAGATAGTGATATAATGCAACAAGGAACTAGCAAGCGTAGAAAGGGTTTTATAGACTAATGAATATATGGAAAGAGCGATTAGAAAAACAAACCATAAGTACAATACTGATTGCAGTAGCTGTGATGCTCATCGCATTATTACTACCGTCAAAAATAGCTTTGCTTGGAACGACCTTATTTTTTGTCCTATTTGCTATTATTAAACCACAGCAAAGTATTCTATTTCTGGTGATTTACGTCAACATACGACCATTTTTGCTGGAAGTAAACAGTGGGATGAAGTTAATAGGAGATTTAATTATCTTTGTCGTATTTACGTGGACGTTGTTCCATTATCGACATAATCTTCGTTCTCTATTTACATTTAAATGGTTTGAGTGGTCCTACTTTGCCTTTATTTTATTTGGCTCGATCGTAGGGTACTTAAATGACGTCACACCAACGTCTATCATTTTCCAAGTTCGAACATTTTTGATTATGTATTTGCTTTACTACATCATTTCAAGAATGACGTTGACGAACAAATGGCTACAACAACTTGCGTGGGCGACGGTCTGGTTGAACGTTGTCATGTCACTTCATGGCTTGGTGGAAAAACTGTCACTGCGTCAGTGGCTACTACCTGAAGAATGGAAGTATAAAGTTTTATCGGCAACTAATGCCGTGCGTATTTACGGACTTACTGGTAATCCGAACTCTTTGGCTTTATCCTTATTTTTCGGGATTATCGGGATCATTTATTTGCAACATGTGTACCAGCAAAATAAATACAAATGGACATTCCGTGTATTGCTCGTATTGTTCTTCGGAATACTAGTTCTTACGTATTCAAGAGGAACGTGGATTTCAGCAGTGGTGTTCGGTGTTGTCTTCATCCTCATGACGAAAAAATGGTATCTTCTGAAACGACTGGTGATTGCAGGTGTCGCTTCGATTATCCTAATATATTATCCAGTAAACTTGGCTGTACAATATATACAAACGTTGGGCGTAGAAGTAGAACAGAAGCCTGACGGGGCCGGAAGTATCGGGGGACGCTTCGGCGAAACGTTTGATGAGAAGAACTTAGCCCTCATGACTGAAAGCGGACGATTCTTCTATATTAGTAAGGGTTTTGAAATCTTCGGTGACCATCCTATCACGGGCACCGGATTCGGTTCATTCGGCGGTTCAGCCACATTATCGTACGGGTCACCGATTTATGATCACTATGGTATAAGTTCGGATATCTATGGTGGGAAATATTTCTATTCAGACAATCAATATATTCAAGTTATTGCAGAAACCGGTGTAATTGGAGTACTGATTTTTGCACTCTTCCTGTTAAGTATGCTGCGGCTCTTCTGGCAATCACGTCATACGAACTTCGGTGTGTTTATGATTGCACTATGGTTTTCAACAGGCGTTTCCGGAATGTACTATAATATCTGGGAACTGAAGATGTATACATTGTTCTACTTTATCTTGCTTGGCGTATTTGTTGCGTTTAGCAAGCAGCAAGACACATCGAAGCCTACGAATGGTTAACCATTCGTAGGTTTTTTTTATTTGGCTTGTCCGCGCGTAGTTTTGTGTAAGTGATCTTAGTAACGGCTTAACCGCTCATAGTTCTTGTGCACCCGCTCAATGTCGTCTGGTATCCGCTCATAGCTATCCCGGAAGCGCTCAATGCGACCTGCCATCCGCTCATAGCTACCCTGCAAGCGCTCATTGCCACCTACCATCCGCCCATAACCACCCCGCAAGCGCTCAATGCGACCTGCCATCCGCTCATAGCTACTTCGCAAGCGCTCAATGAGACCTGCCATCCGCACATAACCACCCCGCAAGCGCTCAATGCGACCTGCCATCCGCTCATAGCTACCTCGTAAGCGCTCAATGGGACCCGCCATCCGCTCATATTTACCTCGCAAGTGCTCAATGCATCCCGCCAACCGCTCATAGCTACCCCGCAAGCGCTCATTGCCACCTACCATCCGCCCATAACCACCCCACAAGCGCTCATTACTCTAGCCAAGACCCATCCCCCCGACCTAAAACAAGTAAAAAAACGCCATAAACCCAATCCATCACTTCAAGAAAACCAAAAATCGCTCTCAAATTCCATAAATTTTCTTTTCTTTACTTATTTCGTTCAAACGGTACATGAAAATCTAGGCCTTATTTGATAGACTATATATTGATAATGAGTAGAAAAGGTGGAGTTGTGTTATCGTACAAAATACTTTGCTGTCTCGCACAAAGCGGAAGTTAGTTGTTACCGCTATGTCAGCAGCCATGCTAATTTCATTGCCGTTCTCAGCGGCAGCAAGCACGAAAGTTGTTTCTAGTTACCCCGTGTCTTCAGGAGTTACCTATTCTCACTATACATATTCAGCAAGCAGTCACATCAATCACATAGGCGTTGATCTGAGTGATCCGTTCACGAAACTGAAAATGGGTCTTCCGGCGCCCATTTCGAAGACAGCGCCTACATTGACTTTGGCAAACCGAGATTCAAAAGAAGGCCATCGCGTGGTAGGTGCAGTAAACACTTCGTTCTTCGATATGAAGACAGGTATGCCGATGTATTTGTTGTCCGAAGGGAATGAAATCGTAAATGGCGGTGTCATCTCGAGTGCGAACTCCTACTATGTCAGCCATCCGATTGCGTTTGGTGTGACTAGTAACGGTCTTTCCGAAATTGATTATTTTAATCTAGGAATTGAAGTCGGTGTCAATGGTAACAGTTTTCAAATGACAGGACTTAACCGTGAACGTCAGGCGGATGAAACGATCATCTTCACTCCGCAGCATGTGAAAAACACGACCGGTTCCAATGAATACGGCATTGAATTAGTCGTTGAAACGAATGCACCGATCACATCGACACATTACGGACAGCAACTTCAAGGTAAAGTGGTCAACGTGCGTGGTTATGGAGATAAACAGGCAGTGACGATACCGAAAAATGGTTTTGTTGTATCCATCCATGGAAAGAAGGGGTTGGACCGTTTCAAATCAGTAGCTGTTGGAGATCCACTTTCATTGAATCTATCAATTGATGATAAATGGAAAGACTCCGAATTCATGATGGCGAGCGGCCCGATGCTTGTTAAAGATGGACAACGCCATATCACAATGGATACGAATAACTGGCGTGCCACAGCAAAGACGGCAAGAACCGCTATCGCGATCAGTAAAGATAAAAAACAAGTGCATATGGTGACGGTTGATTCAAGAGCTGGATACAGTAACGGCATGACATTGACGCAATTTGCAAATTATCTTGTATCACAAGGATACGATCGCGCGTTGAACTTTGACGGTGGCGGGTCTACTACGATGGGAATTCGTAACTATGGGAGTAACCAAGTAGTCTTGGCTAATCGTACATCCAATTCTACACAACGAAATATCTCAGCTATTCTTGAAGCGGTAAGTACTGCGCCAACAGGACAACCAGCATACGTAAGTGTTTCCCGTTCTCAAATGGGAGAAATGTTGGTCGGTGCAACTGCTGATCTGAAAATTAATCATGTATTGGATGCGCATTATAATCCCATTGTGCCAAGCTCTTCCCAATTGAAAACCACATCTGCAAAAGGAACGGTAGAAGGAACAGGTCTGACATATAAAGCGGTTCAGGCAGGGGAAGATCGCATCAGCGTCAACTACGGATTAGCGGAACAATCTTTCCCGGTCACGGTCATTGATCAGCCTGCAAGACTCGACGTGAAATATTCTGCAACAAGCGTTAAACCAGGGGAGAAGATTACATTTACAGCTACTCCGGCAGATGCTTCCGGGAAACCAATCATCTATCAACCGCACCAATTAGTATGGAGCGTTACAAATGATATTGGTTCCATCACTTCTTCTGGAACGTTTACGGCAACAAAAGCAGGAAAAGGACAAGTGCAGGCGACCCTTGGCAAGAAAGTGATTTCTGTACCGATTGAAGTGAAATCCACCGAAGTCCCAACTCAACCAGTAGAACCAGGACCGGTGCCACCTATTGTAGATAATCCGAGTAAAGAATTGTTTAAAGATGTACCGTTATCTTATGCTTACGCGACAGAAATCTATTTCTTACGTGATCGCGGTATCATTAATGGAGACACGGACGGAACATTCAATCCGGGTAATACTTTATCAAGAGAGCACGCGGCATTAATATTAAGCCGAGCTTTTAATTTACCACCTGCAGAGGAAGCGCGTAGAGAGTTCTATGATGTACCAAAAACACATCGCTATTATAATGAAATCAGTGCGATCGCCAATGCCAATATCGTAGGCGGCCATTCTGATGGGACATTTAATCCGACAGGACAATTGACGCGATCGCAGATGGCAATGATTTTAGTCAAAGCTTATAGTTTAGAAGGAGAGTCTGCGAAGAAATTCATAGACGTCTCACCGCAACATGGTGCGTACAAGCAGATTCATATTCTGGCAAATCACGGAATTACAACTGGCAATGAAAAAAACGAATTCATGCCAGGCAAGCCGGTTAACCGTGCCCAATTTAGTGCATTCCTATATAGAAGTATAGCGAAGTAAGTAGAGAAGCCTTCCAATCCCTGGCATGTCCTTGGATTGGAAGGCTTTCCTGTCTTTTGAATACACTATAAAAGGTCACTCTGCTATACTTATAGCAAATGAACTGTAGAGGATGGTAAAAATTGAAAATAGGAATAGTAGGGAACTATGGAAACGACAATAACGGCGATGAAGCCATTTTATTGAGTCTTATTTCGCAAGTTACATCAACCTTCAATGTCCCAAGTGACGTCATTACGGTATTCAGCAATAACCCGAAGCAAACTGCGAAACGCTATCAAGTGAAGAGTGCACCTTTGTATTATAAAAAGGGAAACGCGGTGAAAACGTTCGGTGCCACCTATCTTCAAAACAAAAAGATCGTGAAAACATTTGACTTGCTCATTATAGGCGGTGGCGGAATTCTAATGGATCTTTATAAACGCGAAGCACCCTTATACGGATCGTACGCCATGATGGCTAAGAATTCTGGCGTTCCGTATGTGATTTACGGCTGTGGAGCAGGCCCCCTCAGTAGTGAGTTAGGCAAATGGTTTATTCGGTACATGGGTAAACATGCTGAGAGTATTTCCGTGAGAGATCCTGAATCGGCTGATTTATTGAAGTCAGTAGGCGTACAAAAACCTGTAGAAGTGATAGGGGATCCAGCCTTTTCCTTAAAACGTGAGCGCAAAGCGACAGCTGATCGTCCGTTAAAAATCGGTATTACAGCTGTACCTTATTATCATGCGGGGTATTGGCCGGAGAGTAAGGAAGATATCTATCAACAGTATATAGAAGGAATGGCGAGAAATTTAGATGAACTAGCGGCTAAGCATCCTGTCGAAATCACATTCTTCGCTACCAAGTTCCCTCAAGACGCAGATGTTACGAAAGATATTCAATCCTTAATGAAGGAAGCCAAAAAAACTACAGTGATCGATCGTAATCTATTACCAGTAGACTTACTACAAATTTCCGCAGAACAAGATATAGTAATTGGCACAAGACTACACTCGCTGATCCTAGCGACATGTACTGCAACACCTGTCATTGCCGTCTGCTATCACCACAAAGTGACGGACTTCATGAAGCTAGCAAACCTATCGGAAGTAGCTATTCCAATTGGTGAAATGCATAAAGCGGACGACCACTTCTCTAAAGCTTTCGACTCACTGGCGGCAGACTGGAAAGAGACGTGTAAAAAAACTGAAAACCTGTCCACTTTATTATATGAAGAAGCAATGAAAGGGACCAAACAATTCACCAACGCCATTAAAAAGAACAAATAAAAAAGCATCTGAAACAAATCATACGCCCCGGCTGAAGACCGATCCTGAATTAGGAACGGTCTTCAGTTTTTTATATCAAAATCCTAAAAGAGCTCGCACTTCATTCAAATACGTCTGACTAACTGGTAACTCCGTACCGTCTATTAGCTTAATCACAAGATTCGAAGAGAAGTCACGTGAAATTTTTTCAATACAATTCATATTAATGATGTACGAACGATGAATTCGTAAGAAGTACCTCGGTAAACGAAGGTGTAAATCTTTCAGCGTGAAACTAATATTGTAATTATCGTCCGCTGTGTAAAACCACGTTTTCTTATGTAAACTTTCTACATAACTGACTTGATCTAATGGAATAGGAAACCATTCATCATCTTTCTTCCCTGTTAGGAACTGTAACTGATCTTTCTTGAGTACATGGAAGTTAGGTGGGAGGATAATGATTAACGCGCCGTTTTCGCCTTGCACGTTAATAGGATAGCCGATACCGAAGTAGGATGTACCATAAAGAGAGTTGTCCATAACGACTTCTACTTTGCGCTGGTCTTTAATCGTAACTTCAGCGATACTGCCGGTCTGGATATGTTGGCCTTCCCGCAAATGAATATCATGCATACCCGGAACGTAATAGATATAGTGATCGGAAACTGCAATAGCTATAGAAGCGTCTTTTGGAATCCAGTCTTCTAATACAGAAGCGTATTGATTCAGAATTTTCTTTGGGATATCTGTATTTTCCATAATCTTCATAAAATCCCCTTTTTATATAGTTATATTCCAATGTATGCCCTTTCATCCATTCTATCATTCTTTCATCCTCTAAAAAAGCCTTTTTGTCGAAATGGACTGACAATTCTGAAGTGCTGTTATATAGTAATACATAACGAAGATAGCTGTTATGAAACAGATTGTAACAGTTAGCCGTTGAAAAATTGGGAAGGTGTGAAGATAATGTCAACAAGACAAGAACAAATTGCACAATTGGAGAAAAGCTGGGCTGAGGATAGTCGTTGGAAAGGAATCAAACGTAACTACACTGCTGAGGACGTAGTTAAACTTAGAGGTTCACTTCTAATTCAAAATACACTAGCTGAAAAGGGTGCTGCTCGTCTTTGGGAATCTCTTCATGAAGAAGATTTCATTAATGCACTAGGTGCACTAACGGGTAACCAAGCAGTACAGCAAGTTAAAGCTGGTCTACAAGCTATTTATCTAAGCGGATGGCAAGTTGCTGCTGATGCAAACCTTGCAGGACAAATGTATCCTGACCAAAGTTTATATCCGGCAAACTCTGTACCTGCAGTTGTTAAGCGCATCAACCAAGCACTTCAACGTGCTGACCAGATCGACCATGCAGAAGGCCGTGAAGACGGATTTAATTGGTTCGCTCCAATCGTAGCTGACATGGAAGCTGGTTTCGGTGGTCCATTGAACGTATTTGAGTTAATGAAAGGCATGATTGAAGCTGGAGCTGCTGGTGTTCATTTGGAAGACCAATTAGCATCGGAAAAGAAATGTGGACACTTGGGTGGTAAAGTACTTCTTCCAACTCAAAACGCAGTTCGTAACCTTACAGCTGCACGTCTAGCTGCTGACGTACTAGGTGTTGATACTGTAATCATCGCTCGTACTGACGCTGACGCTGCTGATATGGTAACTAGCGACATCGATCCAATCGATGCTCCATTCATCACAGGAGAGCGCACTAACGAAGGGTTCTTCAAAACTACACCAGGTATCAAACAAGCAATCGCACGTGGACTTGCTTATGCTGAATACGCTGACCTAGTATGGTGTGAAACTTCTCATCCATCACTTGAAGAAGCTCAAGAATTCGCTGACGCAATTCACGCGAAATTCCCTGAAAAAATGCTTGCTTATAACTGTTCACCGTCATTCAACTGGAAAGCGAATCTTGATCAAGAAACAATCGCGAAGTACCAGGTTGAACTTGGTAAGATGGGCTACAAGTTCCAGTTCGTAACACTTGCTGGTTTCCACTCATTAAACCACAGCATGTTCGAATTGGCACACGGTTACAAAACTCGTGGAATGGCTGCTTACTCAGAGCTTCAACAAGCTGAGTTTGAAAATGAGGCAAAAGGATACACTGCTACTCGTCACCAACGTGAAGTTGGAACAGGTTACTTTGACGAAGTGACACAGGTAATCTCTGAAGGCCAATCTTCAACAACTGCTATGTCTGGTTCAACTGAAACAGCACAGTTCTAATAGTATAACTGCTTTACCGAATGTCACTTTTGGGAGAAAGTGTCGTTCGCTTCAACAAAGGGGTTTTCATATGATAACGGATCACAACATCTTTTAATAGATGAAGTGTAGTGTGCAGGAAATTGGATAAAAAACATCCAATTTCCTGCTTTTGTTTTATTTGAAAAATTTAGATAGTTTATATAGTATAAGAGATATGTACTTCATTAAGAGGAGGAATTAAATGATGAGAAATAAAGAAATGTTGTTAATCCCTGGACCCACACCAGTCGTGGATTCAATCTATGATGCAATGGCGAGTGAGACATGGTCACATACGGATCCACGTTTTGTCAAAATCTATAAACATACTATCGATCAGACGAGGGAAATCTTTAATACAGACGGTGAAGTATTTGTAGTAGCTGGTTCAGGAACGATTGGAATGGAAATGGCGATTGTTAATACGATTGCAGAAGGCGAAAAACTTCTCGTTGTCAGCCAAGGATACTTCGGAGATCGCTTCATCAAATTGGGACAAGCATTTGGTATTCAAGTAGATGTATTGCAATCCGAATGGGGACAGCAAGTATCACCTGAAGAAATTGATAAGAAATTGTCTGAAGGTCATTATAAAGCAGTTACTGTGACGCACGCAGATACTTCAACGGGCGTAAGAGTTGATTTGGAAGCCGTTGTGCCTGTAATTAAGAAGCACGGTGCTCTTGTTATCGTAGACGGTGTTTGTGCAACTACTGCGATGGACGAGGACATGAGTAAAGAATATGGTGGAGCAGGCAATACAGTCGATATCGTCTTGACCGGATCACAGAAAGCCATTGGTGTTCCACCAGGCATTGCGCTCGTAGCGTTCAATCAGAAAGCTTTGGATGCACGTGCCGCTATGGAACGTGTGCAAGCTTACTATTGTGATATTTATAATTGGATTCCGGTCATGCATGATCCTTCAAAATACTTCGCAACGCCAGCAGTAAACTTAGTGTATGCGCTAGAAGAAGGACTACGTATCGTATTGGAAGAGGGACTGGACACTCGTATTCGACGCCATAAAGCATTTGGTCGTGCTGTCAGACAGAGTCTAGCAGTCTATGGAATGAAGGCGATCGCTCCAGAAGAAGTGGCGGCACCGACACTGAGCTGTATTTTGTATCCTGAAGGTGTTGACGATGGAAAGTTCCGTGCGGCGATGGCAGAGAAGGGGACGGTTCTATCCGGCTCGCTCGCTCATTTAGCAGGAAAGGCGTTCCGCATCGGACATATGGGGAATACTACGGCGGATATGTTGGAAAAGGCCGTTATGCAAATTGGTGAAACGTTGAATGAGATGGGTCATCAAGTAGATATTTCTAAAGCGCAAAATGTTTTTGCGAAAGAGGTTAATCAGCTGACTGTATAATATAATGATCCGTTATGAGGAGCTTGCTTCTTGTAACGGGTTTTTGTTTGTTTTTTATTTTTTCTTAGTAAGTAAGCGGGAGAGCGAGGAAGTGTGTAGGGCGGTTCGGGTAGTTGTTTTTACTAGATTTAGTAATTAAGTTCTATTCGGATTACGTTTTGTTAAGCGTGCGTAAGAATCGGCAATGGGTTGTGGTTCTTGCACGTGCTTTTTCTGTTTCGTGTTTGATCAGGAGGTTGTGGTTTAGCTGGCAATGTAAGTGGTGAGTTCGTTGTCCCCACTACGGCGCTGGTGGATGGCTCTCGCGATGAGCCACAGACAGGAAGTGCGCCTGTCTCTGTCTCATCGCTACGCCTACCACAGCAGGCGCCTTCGTTGCGTCGAGTGTAGGGCAGTTCGTAGACTTCTTTCGCAAGCAATACATACTAGATATCATGATGTAGCTGATATTTTTTATTATTAGAACCACAACCAAAATAAACACCCCTCAGTAGCGCAGGCACAACTGCGGGGTAGGCCGTGGCCAGGAGACAACTGGCAGCACTACCGCCAGCTGGCTCCTGGCTGGAGGCAATCCCCCACGTGACTGTGCGGGTCTAGAAAAACGAACACTCGGAAATTTCAGTCCCCAACAACCAGTCGAGCAACGCCCCAACAAAAAAGTGACAAAGACCCGCAGCCGCATAGTCTTTTCGCCCACCGCGTTTATAGGTAGGGTACTAGACGCAATTCATCATTTCACCATCCTACTTATAATCACAACCTAAAGAATGACCACTCAACCGCATTCATTCCATAAAAAAACCTCCTAGAACATATCTAGGAGGGGAGAAGACATTATTGCTTGCTATAATATTGATACAGACCTGTATAGATCGCATCAGCATAAATATTCAAATACTTCTCGCTTGTCAACTTCGCATAATCTTGTGAATTTGTAATGAAGCCTAACTCAACAAGAACAGCAGCAACGTTATTATTCTTAATTACATAGAAGCCCTTATTCTTCACGCCACGATCAGACATATTCGCTTTTTGAACAATGTTACGCTGAATGAATGAAGCTAAATCGCGGCTTTCTGTTGCGTTTACGTTAGAAGAAGAATCATAGAAAACTTCCGTTCCTTTTGCAGCAAAACCTGCTGCGTTTACGTGAATCGATACGAATGCCTCAGCGAAATTCTTCTTAGCGAAATCTGTACGTGCTTGAAGTGTATAATACGTATCGTTGGAACGTGTCATGAGAACTTTAGCGCCAGCATTCTTTAGTTTCGCTTCCACTTTCTTTGAAACGTTCAATGTGATGTTTTTTTCAGATTTACCATTCTTACCTGCACCTGGGTCATGTCCACCGTGTCCAGCATCGACCACGATGATACGATCTTTTAATGGATTACCTGTTTGATTCAAGAATTTCAAATACGTCTTGTGCACATAACCTGTCGTGCTGCCCGTGCGGATCTTAGCCCAGTATCCAGAAGTGGATAGGACTTCTACTTTCTGACCTGATTGAAGCTTACCTACAGTAGAGGCACTGGAATTACCTGCTGAACGTACATTTAAATTATTTACAGTAACTTTACCCATTGTTTTCGCAACAGGCGTTGGTTTTGGTGTAGTGACAGGTGGTTTTGGTTCCGGTGTAGGCGGTTTAACGTCATTTAAATTAGGTGTCGTGAAATATTCATGGATATATCCTTCTACACCATTAATATTTACTTTCAACCAAATGCCTTGATTTCCTATTACTTCTACCACTGTACCGTTAGGCAACACATGAATAATAGCAGAGGACTCAGAAGGTGCGCTACGTACGTTCAATGGATCTGTATCATCACCCGTTGCAACGCGTACATACTTTACACTGGATTGCTGATCTGGCGTTTTAACAGTCAATGCAAACTGCTTGTCCATCGCACGTGCAACGAATAAGGCGAATTGTTTACGTGTTAATAAATTATTCGGCAAGAATTTCTTGTTGTCACCTTGTGTAATACCCGCATAATACAAGCCATTGATCCGGTCAGCGTATTTATGGTTTTTCACATCATCCATACCCAAAGGTTTTTGGCTCGTTACTTTTTCGGATAAGTTAAACGCTACTGACATCGCATAAGCCATTTCATCCCGTTTAATTTCTTCGTTCGGTTTGAAGTTGTTTGCGTCAGTGTTAGGGAAGTATCCTTTTTGAAGTGCGATGTTAGCAAACTTGTATTGTTCGCTAGTTGGCTTCAAACCATTAATTTCCATATTTTTCAACTGTGTGTTTTGTGTGCCAGTTGCAATAACGAGCATCTTGGCAACATGTGAACGTCGTAAGTTATCTTGAGGATTGAATTTAGGAGTTTGATTGATAATTCCTTTTTCAGCTATGTAATGAACTTCTTTAAAATATTCACTTTTGGCGGGGACGTCGGAAAACTTGAAGCTTGCAAATGACTGGAGAGGTGCGAGAGCTAAGATGGTTAGTAGCAACAGTCCGACTGTTGCCCATTTAAATTGTTTCATGAGATCCTCCTTAAAATATAATGTATTACTAGACTCATAGGTTCATTTTACCAGTTATGAAAACTAATTACTAGATATTTTCGACATGGTTCGTAATATAGCAATATTATGGTTATGATTCTTCATTACTACTTAAGGAAGGGTGGTACTGAAGGGGGAGAAAGAGCTGAATGCAGAGAAAACCGAATGCTCTAGTTTGAACATTCGGTAGGGTCATCAATTATGGATACGATCGATGAATTTATTTAGTTGGCCAACGGATACTTTGTCAGACAAACCATATGTACCGTCTAGGTAGCCAGTTGTAATTTCATGATAGAATAAGATGTTAATATATTCTGTTGCCCAGTGACCATTCGGAACGTCAGAGAAATTCGCGATGGCAGAACCTCTTAGTTCAAATGCACTTACTAAAACTTTTGCCATTTGAGCGCGAGTTAATTCTTTATTTGGATTAAAATTACCTGCATCGCCAGAGAAGATATTCGCTTCAGCGACTGCGGATATTGCTTCGTAGTGAGGATTTGATTCATCTACGTCTTTAAATGTTGTGTTAACTGTTGTCATATCAAGGTCTAACTTTTCAGCTAGTACCTGCGCTATTTCACCGCGTGTTGCATAAACAATTTCTTTAACAGGAGCAGACGCAGCAACCTTTTTCTCTTCTTTTGCTACGTTATCAGTGAAGTTCGCTACGCGACGAGCACCAATATAACGGCTTTTCCAGTAGTATGGATCATCAAGGGAAGATACCATAACGCCTTTGCTTACTGAAGCGTGAATAAAGTTATTAGAACCTGAATAGATTCCCACATGTGATACGCCGCGACCTGAAGTATTGAAGAAAACTAGATCTCCGACTTCCAGATTGCTTTTTGAAACAGGAGTTCCGGTAGCCATTTGCTGACCAGTTGTTCTTGGAATGGAAAGACCTTCTTCTTTGAAAGTGTATTGTGTGAAACCTGAACAATCAAAAGCTGTAGGGGTTGTCCCACCTAAACGATAAGGTGTTCCCATGTATTTTTTCGCAGTACTGATTAATGACGTTGGTGAGTTTGCGGAAGCAAATTCTGGTACGAATGAAAAGAATACTAGACTTGCCATGACCAGAGTTAATAGACGTTTCATGCTGTTCTCAAATTCCCCTTTCGCACAATCACTTGTTGTGCTTTGTAATCTAGGAATATATTAGCACGGATAAACTTAGAAATTATTACATTTATATTACAAGAGAATTACACGCTGACACATGAGTGAAATGTTAGTATAAATAACTAATGACATTCAGATTGCTCTGAATAGATAAAATAGTCAGTGAATCGTTATTGCGACTTTATATCCCCGTAGTATGTGGTATAATCATTCAACATATAAAAAAGCATAGTAGTTTATGACAGTACGTAATAAAGGATGAGTTATAAGTGCCTAAAGTAGTAGTGTTTAGTAATATGTATCCTTCCACTGAGCATCCGACCTATGGAGTCTTTGTGAAAAATCAAGTGGAACAATTAAAAAATGAGGGTGTAGACGTTAAAGTCATCGCCATTCATGATCCGGATAAAGGTAAAATCGGAAAAATAACAAAATATTTATCATGGGGAATACAATCCCTTCTATATGTCTTACAACATAAAAAGAAAATCAGCATCACACATGCGCATTATGCATTTCCGACTGGGCTGGTGTCGTTGCTCGTAAAGAAATTATGGAAGATACCGTACGTTGTGACAGTGCATGGTGGAGATCTAGATAAAATGGCTAAGAAAAGTCCGCGGATCACACAACTCACTAAACGTATTTTACAAGAATCTTCAGTAGTGATTACAGTCGGGGAGAAGTTGCGAAATGATGTCATCCATGACTATGGTATAGCCCCTGGCAAAGTAGAGGTTATGAGTATGGGGGTCGATACGGTTATTTTCAAACCAATGGGCCAGGAAGATGTCCGACTTTTATTGGACGTGCCTTTAAATGAACGTGTAATACTCTTTGTAGGAAATGTTATTGAAGCAAAAGGCGTCATGGAATTGACTAATGCATTTGAACAGTTACAAGAGACGCATGACGATCTTCTTTTATATATAGTAGGTTCACAAAAGGACCAGCGTTTTGCGGCAGAAGTGAAGGGGAAAGTCGCTAACAATACGGGCATACGCTTTAAAGAACCCGTCAGCCAGACTGAACTGGCGAAATGGATGTCGGCAGCGGATATTCTCGTTCTTCCTTCTTATCATGAAGGTTTCGGCTTAGTAGCACTCGAAGCGCTCGCATCAGGAGCCAAAGTCGTAGCGACCAATGTTGGAGGTCTTCCTTATTTATTGAAAGACGATGTCGGGACCCTAGTTGAGCCACGAAATGCGCAAGCTTTAGCTGATGGACTCGAGGAAGCGCTTGAGAATGAAGTGACAAGAGAGCAGCATGAAGTGACGCAACAAGTGATTCAGCAACATTCTTCAATAGTAATCGTCAAAAGGTTGAACGATATCTATGAGCAGAATGGAAAGGGATCTTCCAAATGAGTAAATTATTCAAGATCATTGGTACTGTTGCCATCATTAATATTGTAGCAAGATTGTTTGGCTTCGGGCGCGAAGTCGTAATCGGCATACAATACGGTACCTCAACAGTAGCGGATGCCATCGCAACAGCGTATACGATACCGAACTTTATTTATCTAGTGCTCGGCGGCGCGTTGACGACTGCCTTTATATCGATCTACCATTCTTCAAATATGGATAGACCATTATTTGTGCGCAAGGCATTCACGACAGTTGTCATAACTGCCACGCTCGTTACATTAGTAATTATCGCATTGACGAATCCGATTCTACATCTATTCTTTAAAGAATTAAGTGATGAAGACTACACATTAGTAAGAAACCTCTTCCTTTGGATGATGCCTTCTTCTATTGTTTTGGTCATGTCGACATGGATGAGCGGGTTATTGAACATTAATGATCGCTTTCAGTTATCGAGCCTTGCGATCTTGCTGTATAACGCAGCATTTGTTGGAGTGGGCTTTGCACTAACGAAATGGCTTGGACCTGAATCATACGGTGTCGGTGCGATGGTCAGTGCGATCCTAATGGGACTCTTCCTATATTGGGGAATCAAACGTGCAGATCTCTCCTCACTAAAACCTTCATTCGGCATGCCGACGGATATTAAAAGAATGTGGTGGCTGGCCCTTCCGATTTTATTCGGTGGTGCATCCTTGCAGTTCTACTTCGTTATTCACCGAATTGCAGCCGGGGGATTAGGGGAAGGTGCGATTTCATCTATTAACTACGCATCAAAACTAACAGGCTTTCCACAAGCCATTCTCATGACAGCTGTAACGACGGTGATCTATCCAATGCTCGCGAAGAAAGAAGGCGAAGGGGATACGAATACGGTCAAGGCGCTCTACAAGAAAGGTATGCTCTACATGGTCGCGTTACTATTGCCCGCGACGGTGTTTTGCTACTTCCTAGCTGAGCCGCTAATCCGCTTGGTATTCGGTTATGGGAACTTCGATGAGAAGTCCATTATGCTAACGGTACCGGTGTTCAAAGTATTCGCTTTGTCGATGTTCTTCTTGGCGGCAAATACATATGTCACTCGTTTTTATTATGCGAAAGGTAATTCGATTACGCCAATCATTTTTAGTTTGATCAGCGTGTTTGGAATTAATATCGGCATTATTTATGCGTTTGTTGATCAGATTGGTGCGCAGGCCATTGCGTACGGTACGGTAATCAGTGCCGCAGTGAACTTCCTATTACTTGCGGGATATGCCCGATTTAAATGGAAGTTATAATGATAGGAAAAAGCTTCCGCTCAGTTAATTGAGTGGAAGCTTTTTTGTGGTTTTAAGTGACGGCGTGGGGGATTTGTTACTTAAAACCAATTAGGGACTAAGTGATTTTTGGATTACGTGTCTGTTAAGCTTGCGAAATTAGCGGCGTTAGGTTGTGTTTCTCGCAAGTGCTTTTTCTGTTCCTGTTTAATCAGGAGGTTGTGGTTTAGCTGGCAATGTAAGTGGCAAGTTCATTGCCCCCACTAC
>NZ_PDYL01000039.1:0-1613 GCF_002743035.1 Sporosarcina sp. P12(2017) | reverse complement strand
CCATAGCTGTCAACTTAAGAATTCACAGTAAATTTATAACCCGCATCCCATGCACTATACATGGTTTACTAGCTTGATTAAAAGGGTAAGATCTTTGTAAGCACGCTAAATAAACGACGCTCTCGTGTCGTAAAAAATTAAAGTTTTTCAGTTAAATAGAAGGTGATGTATGGCAGTTCCATTGGCGGATCTGGGTTTTCTAGCAGTTTTACAAAGTAATTGAATCACTGCTTGGAAGATCACTATACATCCCTTCTTTTTTCTGTGGAAAATTCCGTATAATTTAGGTAACACTTCATTCGAGATTGTACGTACAGCAATCATCTCACTAATTTCCATCTCTTTTTCCTCCCAAATGATGTTCCTTATTTGATACGCAATGAATTGACTTATTATACACACGAGAAGAGTGGCATATAAATGACACAACCAACGTGGGTTTTTTACCAATTTAAAATGATCGATTTTTATATAAGATTTCCATACTTTGAATTGGAGTTCGACTTGCCAACGGAGCCGATACAACAGCGTCACCTGTTTTTCAGAAATAGATATAGGTAGATTCGTCATATATACCGTGATCCCTGCCAAATCGCGTATTACCTGTTTGGGTTCTTTTCCTGACTTCGTCGTTCTTCTGTCAATCTTTTTTAATCTGTTTTCTATTTGCTTTTCCCCATGGGAAAAAATAATACAACGTGCAGGAAAGTGGGCCTCACCTCCAAAATACACATCCTCTAACTCTAAATACTCTCCAGGCTGTAAATTTCTACACAGCTCGACTAGATCAATTCGATGATATTGACTACTTTTTACCGGCTTTCCATTCTTATGATACGTAGGATAGGGATTTTTGTATGCCAGATACATATCATTTCGTGTTTTAGATATAAAAAATACACCCGATTGATCCATTCTTTTAAATTGTTCAAAACTAAAATAGCCTAAATCTTGCATGCAAAGCTCGTTTTCGACTACATAAGGAAGCCTTTGACTTCCCATTTTGGCATCGTTGATATGGGTGAAATCCACTTTAAGGAATGTTGATTGACCTGAAAGTAGATCGAATTCAAAATGCACCTTCGCTGATTGTTGATGTGTATTTTTAGCACGCGATTTCAAATGATCTGGCACACTCACAAATGTAGAATCCATAACGCGTATACTAGTAAATGGAAGTGTGTCTTGACTTAGTAGTGATGACAAATCCAGTTGATTCTGTACAATGACTATCTCATGAATCAATCGAAGTAAAAACTCCGCTGCTTCGGGCGTGAATTTCTTGTCAATAGCCGTTCGACTGACAGAAATGTCTTGATCCAGACTCAACTTTACACAAAGTTCTTGAAGGGAAGAGTCTAGTAAATTTCCGTGATTTTTAAAGAGGAGCATAAGAAAATCACTAGCAGTGATTTGTCTTTTACGCTTGATAAAACCGGTTTCCTTAGCCAGAGCATCCACTCTTTCAGGATGGATCAATGAAAGTAATTGTTCAAGCATGTCAAAATGATGGTTGATAGACATAAAAAGAACTCCTTTCAAAAATGATGGTATGTATCTTTACCATCTTTTTGAAAGAAGTACACCTATTTCTTAAGTTGACAGCTATGGGC
>NZ_PDYL01000038.1:0-1763 GCF_002743035.1 Sporosarcina sp. P12(2017) | reverse complement strand
ATGAGGTGGATAGGTCTGGGGTGTAAGTACGGCGACGTATGTAGCTGACAGATACTAATCGATCGAGGACTTAACCTATTTTAAAAAGTAGTTACTTGAACTACACCAATGTCTTTTATTCAGTTTTGAGTGAACAAGCTTTACTCGAAAATTATTAAAAATAATACTTGCATTAATAATAACAAGTGTTATAATAGTAAATGTCCTCAAAAAGAGGATGCACAGTCTGGTGACGATAGCGAAGAGGTCACACCCGTTCCCATACCGAACACGGAAGTTAAGCTCTTCAGCGCTGATGGTAGTTGGGGGTTTCCCCCTGTGAGAGTAAGACGTCGCCAGGCAATTCTATTCTTAAGATTAATACTGAGTGTTTTATACATAACCTATTGATCAAATAGAAAAAGAATATACTAATTCAACACTATAATTATACCCAGGAGGATTAGCTCAGCTGGGAGAGCACCTGCCTTACAAGCAGGGGGTCGGCGGTTCGAGCCCGTCATCCTCCACCATATATTTCTACACCTGCCGGTGTAGCTCAACTGGTAGAGCAACTGACTTGTAATCAGTAGGTTGAGGGTTCAAGTCCTTTCGCCGGCACCACTTAGTACGAGCCGTTAGCTCAGTTGGTAGAGCATCTGACTTTTAATCAGAGGGTCACAGGTTCGAATCCTGTACGGCTCACCATTTTTGCACAGTAATATATTGCGGGTGTGGTGGAACTGGCAGACACGCTAGACTTAGGATCTAGTGCCTTCGGGCGTGGGGGTTCGACTCCCTTCACCCGCACTTTAATGCGGAAGTAGTTCAGTGGTAGAATACGACCTTGCCAAGGTCGGGGTCGCGGGTTCGAATCCCGTCTTCCGCTTTTTCATCCTTGCCGGGGTGGCGGAACTGGCAGACGCACAGGACTTAAAATCCTGCGGTAGGTGACTACCGTACCGGTTCGATTCCGGTTCTCGGCACCAATTAATTTTATAATATGCGCCTGTAGCTCAATTGGATAGAGCGTCTGACTACGGATCAGAAGGTTGTGGGTTCGACTCCTGCCAGGCGCGCCATATTATTTATAAATTCTATATCCTTTATAGTCGGGAAGTAGCTCAGCTTGGTAGAGCACTTGGTTTGGGACCAAGGGGTCGCAGGTTCGAATCCTGTCTTCCCGACCACTTATTGGGGCCTTAGCTCAGCTGGGAGAGCGCCTGCCTTGCACGCAGGAGGTCAACGGTTCGATCCCGTTAGGCTCCACCAATAATGTTTTATGACTGACTAATTGCAGCGGCGTAGCTCAGTTGGCTAGAGCATACGGTTCATACCCGTAGGGTCGGGGGTTCAAATCCCTCCGCCGCTATCCTAAGGACCTTTAGCTCAGTTGGTTAGAGCAGACGGCTCATAACCGTCCGGTCGCAGGTTCGAGTCCTGCAAGGTCCACCAGATTATTTATTTCACGGAGGAATACCCAAGCCCGGCTGAAGGGATTGGTCTTGAAAACCGACAGGGGTGTTAAAGCCCGCGGGGGTTCGAATCCCTCTTCCTCCGCCATATTTTCTTTAACAAAAGCTTTACTTTACTAAGTAGTTATGTTAAGATAATAAAGGCGTTAAGATATTAATAAAGAAACAATTGTATTGTCGCGGGGTGGAGCAGTGGTAGCTCGTTGGGCTCATAACCCAAAGGTCACAGGTTCAAATCCTGTCCCCGCAACCAAGGTCCCGTGGTGTAGCGGTTAACATGCCTGCCTGTCACGCAGGAGATCGCGGGTT
>NZ_PDYL01000036.1:0-2282 GCF_002743035.1 Sporosarcina sp. P12(2017) | reverse complement strand
TGGTTGAACCGTCATGAATTCAGCGCATTCCTGCGACCCTCTACGTTGTTTAACGCAACGAACTTTGAAAACTATGTTAATGAACTAGTTATGCCAAAAACACCGAAAAGACGCTTACTCGTTGCACCCGTTCTTGATTTCAACAGTGGTGATGAGTAAGCGATAAATAGCGAACTGGTGGAATCAAAAACTTCTTTTTTAGAGTAGCCAGTGCATCATTTTTTTAATATTGAAGTGTGAAGCGGACAATCTTTAACTTTTCTGGAAACTTGAAAATGCACCTCCTAAAATTGATACACTGATTGTACCAAGGAGGCGCTGCGTTTTATATGCATTATTTGATGGAAGCCTTACAGTTGTTTGTTGGTAGACACTTCCGGCACTTAGTCGGCAGTATTACGTAGGATCTGGCACCTACTGTTGTGGACCGCAAATGACTATACTTTTCTCTTTTATTTACCCTTTTTAACTACGCGAATTGTGTGGAGACCTGACAACCTAACTAAACAGCTCGTACTCGACAATAAGATATAAGCACGCTTACTCAACCCATATACTCTTCCATACTAAGAAGTTCGTCTATCTCATGCAAACAGTAGGTAACGTAGCCTGAACTAGTTTTCTCAAAAGGTGGCGGCAAGTACTGAAGAATGGAATGTGTATCTATAAAGGTCAATGAAGATATAGTACCCGCATCATAAGAAGGAAATGAGCTGAATGGATAATCAGTAAGGCGATCCACCATCGGAATCTTCGTTTCAATTGGATTGCGGTGAATATAGCGGCTGACTGCGAGGAGGGCTTGCGGAGTATCAACTTCTTTGGCAAAATAGCGACTTTGGTAAATGCGTCCGACATGTCGATAGCGCTTCGAATAATAGTCGCTATATCTCCGGTTGATCTGTCGCATGATGAGGGACAAGTCGTCTTCCGATCGTATGAGTAAATGAAAATGATTGGTCATGATACAAAAAGCAATTAACGCGAAACGATAGCGCTCCGCTGCGTGGCTGATACAGCGCATTAAATGATACATGTCCTCTTCAGACGAGAAAATATTCTGACGGTTATTCCCGCGCATCACCACATGATAATAGGCATTCGGCCGCCAATTTCGTTTACGTTTGGACAGCACCTTCACCCCCTATCGTCTGCAAGCCAGTAGGCAGCTGTTTCCATTTAATCGCTTCTTCCAGTGCTTCCATCGAAATATCCGGTCTTTCTTGCAAGTCCGAGATTGTGCGGGCGATGCGTATGAGTTTGACCTGTGTCCGATTACTCCATTTTCGTTCAAAGCACACATCACCAATTGTATTCAACTGCTCGGCTGTAAGTCCGGAAGTCCGTTCCAGTTGTTGAAATGAAACCGTACCATTACGGAGATCGTTGCCATAACGTGCACGTTGAAACTCGCGTGCTTTCGCTATCCGCTTGCGAATATCTAAAGAACTTTCAGTTGTAGTTTTCTCTTTCAATCCGCTGCTCTGCAAAGACAAAACAAAATCCAGCCTGTCTAAAATCGGCCCAGATACTTTCAGTTGGTAGTTTGTCACTTGTTTAGAAGAACATGTACAGTATCGCTCATGGGAACCATAATAACCACATGGACAAGGATTCGTTGCAGCAATCAAAGTAAACGATGCCGGATAACTCACAGTCTGCTTGACCCGACTAATCGTCACTTCTCCAGACTCCATCGGCTGCCGTAGCATATCCAGCGTCTTCCTCGAGAATTCACCCAGCTCATCAAGGAACAGTATGCCACGATGTGCCAAAGAAATCTCTCCAGGCTTCGGATAAGTACCCCCACCAATCAATGAAATAGCAGAAGCGGAATGGTGAGGTTGGCGATAAGGCGGACGCAACGTCATCCCCTGCTTTTCCCGCGCCAAATGATATAAGCTATACACTTCAAGCGCTTCCTCCTGCGCTAAATCCGACATGATAGAAGAAAAAGCACCAGCCAGCATACTCTTCCCACAACCAGGTGGACCGATCAATAACGTATGATGTCCCCCTGCCGCCGCAATCTCCAATGCGCGCTTCGCCTGCTGCTGGCCACGGATCGAGGCAAAATCCGTCTCCGGTTGCTCGTGGGATAATGTCTGTTCCGTAATAACAGGAGAAAGAAAGCCCTCAAACAAGAGCGTAGACTGTCCTCGAAGATGCTCAAGCAACGCTTCCACTGTCGGAAGCGGAATCAACTCCACATCTTGCGCAAAGTCAAGAAACGACACATCCACCGGTGGCAGATAGATCCGTTTGAAGCCTAACGTCAACGC
>NZ_PDYL01000035.1:0-2452 GCF_002743035.1 Sporosarcina sp. P12(2017) | reverse complement strand
CTAATTCTAAGATGAGACTCTTATCTAGTCGGCGATCTGGATGGTATTCAATGTCTTCAATGGCTGCTGTTGGATTTTCAAAAGTTGCCTGTTTAATCAATCTTTCCAATCGGTTAGATTTTCGACGATCGTATTCATAGTCAACCAGAAGGTTGAAACGATCATCAAAATCCATTGCTTGATAATCTTTGTTCTGGCTCTGTTGTTGATATAGCTCTACCATGGCTATCATTTTCATCTCAGTTAATTTACGTAATGTTTCTTGGTTCATCATTTGTTTTCCCCTCCAAAGTATTTAGCTCCACGGGTAAAGCCGTGGTTTTCATGTCGATTAATTGGGTTATTGTCTTTTGGCTTGCTTTTATTTCGCCTATCCAAAATCCCTTTTAACACAGGTATGGTCGGATTAGTGGAGATCTCCAGTAATGTTTGGATTGCCGCTTCTAGCTCTTCCTTTGTATGCTTGGTGGAAACATTCCGTAACGAGCTGAGAATAGTGAGTGCTTTCTTTTCTGGATTATGCTTTAAAATATAAGCGACCAACCGTTCCATAAAAGGTCCGATGGACTCTGCCCATTTCTGATTGTTTTCCGGTGTATGCTCTAGGTATGCTCGGTGATTATCTGGCATATGGTCTGTGTTTGTCGAAAACTGTCCCACTTCACCACATAACCGTTTGTGAGATGCAATTCGTACTTCCTTAAAGTACACTTCAAGTAGATCCGCGGATAACCGAACATCGACCTGTTCACGGACGTACTCATACGGAACGGAATAATACATGCGATCAACTTGGATGTGGTAGTTCAGTTGAACCTTTGCTGTTTTCCATTCTGCTAGTTTGTAACGGTTTGGAGGAAGTGGTTGAAGGTGAGATTTCTCCTCTTCCTCAAATATCTTTTTGCGTGATCCAGGACGCTTTTGAAAATCGATTTCGTTGATTTCTTCTAGTTTTTCATGGATTCGTTTATTAAGATCTTCCAAGTGAAAACATTGATAGTTTCGTAAAGACGCAATAATTTGGCGTGAGATGAATCCAACTGTTCCTTCCACACTGGCCTTGTCTTTTGGTTTTCGAACTCGACTGGGCACAATGATTGTCCGATAGTAATCTGCCAGTTCGCGATAGGCTTCATTAAGGAGTGGCTCTATTCGTTGAGCTTTAATCACTCCTGTTTTTAGATTGTCAGGTACCAAAGTTTCCGGCACCCCATCAAAATATTCATACGCTCGAATATGAGCAGACAGCCAATTGGGCGATTTCATATCCAGAAATGCCTCTACGTAGCTGAATTGACTGTAAGGTAAGGTCGCGATAAAGATATAAGCAGGAATGCGTTCCCCGGTAAATCGGTCGGTTACATGCAGGGTCGAGCCTGCCCAATCTACTTCCATGATTTCACCAGGCTTTCGGCGAATAGGCATGGTCAATTTATACTTTCTTGCGTATTTCCCATACTGTTCGCAGAACGTTCTATACGCATAAGGTATTTTTCCACCTTCACGTGCCCCTGCCGCATACTCATAATGCAATAAGGCCAGAGTGACATTCTTTTTTTGCAACTCTTTATGGACCTTCTCCCACTCGATAGGGAAGTATCCCTTTTCACTTACCTGCTTCTCAGGAAAGAGAAGCTCCTCCAACCATCGGTTGGTCGTCGTGTCGTTCAAACTTTCTAAGCCATGTTTCTTGGCACGCCGAACGACCTCGGAAACCGTATTTCGGGAATGACCAGTGCTAGAACTAATGGTGCGCTGACTGATTCCGTCAAAATACAGTTCGAGGATTTTACGACAATTAACCATAAAAAAACCTCCTGTATAATAAAATTGTCATGCTTGTATGCATGCGATTTCAATTATACAGAAGGTAATTTAATTAGTAGGGTGGCTCTAACGTCCGCATTCACTGGCTCAATCGTCCGCACTGGGTGGCTCAAAACTCCGCAGGGGTGGCTCAATTCATATGCAATAATCACATTTTGTATGATCGCGAATTGTCAGGTTAGTGTCTGAATTGTATAATGCACAGGTAGCGATTTTTTTTACACGATTAGTTGACTTTTCATTTTGCATGCTCTTGAATTGTCAGACTAGTGTCTGAATTGTGTGGTGCACAGGTAGCGATTTTTAATTTACCATTCAAACACCCAGACAATATATCCTTCAATTGACTATCTGCAGCTCGTTTTGTCGTTTCTATTTCGACTTTACTGGTCAGCGTCTTGCTAAGGCATTACCATGCAAAAAAGCCAACCAATCGTTTGTACGACAGATAACTATACATTTTGTATGCTCGTGAATTGTCAGACTAGTGTCTGAATTGTATGATGCACAGGTAGCGATTTTTAGTACCCCCACCAATCAATGAAATAGCAGAAGCGGAATGGTGAGGTTGGCGATAAGGCGGACGCAACGTCATCCCCTGCTTTTCCCGCGCCAAATGATATAA
>NZ_PDYL01000034.1:0-3083 GCF_002743035.1 Sporosarcina sp. P12(2017) | reverse complement strand
TTCAAGTAACTACTTTTTAAAATAGGTTAAGTCCTCGATCGATTAGTATCTGTCAGCTACATACGTCGCCGTACTTACACCCCAGACCTATCCACCTCATCATCTTTGAGGGATCTTACTTACTTGCGTAATGGGAAATCTCATCTTGAAGGGGGCTTCATGCTTAGATGCTTTCAGCATTTATCCCGTCCATACATAGCTACCCAGCGATGCCTTTGGCAAGACAACTGGTACACCAGCGGTATGTCCATCCCGGTCCTCTCGTACTAAGGACAGCTCTCCTCAAATTTCCTGCGCCCGCGACGGATAGGGACCGAACTGTCTCACGACGTTCTGAACCCAGCTCGCGTGCCGCTTTAATGGGCGAACAGCCCAACCCTTGGGACCGACTACAGCCCCAGGATGCGACGAGCCGACATCGAGGTGCCAAACCTCCCCGTCGATGTGGACTCTTGGGGGAGATAAGCCTGTTATCCCCGGGGTAGCTTTTATCCGTTGAGCGATGGCCCTTCCATGCGGAACCACCGGATCACTAAGTCCGTCTTTCGACCCTGCTCGACTTGTAGGTCTCGCAGTCAAGCTTCCTTATGCCTTTGCACTCTGCGAATGATGTCCAACCATTCTGAGGAAACCTTTGAGCGCCTCCGTTACTCTTTAGGAGGCGACCGCCCCAGTCAAACTGTCCACCTGACACTGTCTCCTGCCCGGATCACGGGCAAGGGTTAGAAGTCCAATACAGCCAGGGTAGTATCCCACCAATGCCTCCTCCGAAGCTGGCGCTCCGGAATCCAAGGCTCCTACCTATCCTGTACAGGCTGCACCGGAATTCAATATCAGGCTACAGTAAAGCTCCACGGGGTCTTTCCGTCCTGTCGCGGGTAATGCGCATCTTCACGCATATTATAATTTCACCGAGTCTCTCGTTGAGACAGTGCCCAGATCGTTACGCCTTTCGTGCGGGTCGGAACTTACCCGACAAGGAATTTCGCTACCTTAGGACCGTTATAGTTACGGCCGCCGTTTACTGGGGCTTCAATTCAGAGCTTCGCTTGCGCTAACCCCTCCTCTTAACCTTCCAGCACCGGGCAGGCGTCAGCCCCTATACGTCATCTTACGATTTTGCAGAGACCTGTGTTTTTGCTAAACAGTCGCCTGGGCCTATTCACTGCGGCTCTCTCGGGCTATTCACCCTACCAGAGCACCCCTTCTCCCGAAGTTACGGGGTCATTTTGCCGAGTTCCTTAACGAGAGTTCTCTCGATCACCTTAGGATTCTCTCCTCGCCTACCTGTGTCGGTTTGCGGTACAGGCACCTCCCGCCTCGCTAGAGGCTTTTCTTGGCAGTGTGAAATCAGGGACTCTGGAGAAAAATCTCCTCGCCATCACAGCCTAGTGTTATATGAGAACGGGATTTGCCTCGTTCTCCACCTCACTGCTTAGACACACAACCAACTGTGTGCTCACCCTATCCTACTGCGTCCCCCCATTACTCAAACGGCGGGGAGGTGGTACAGGAATATCAACCTGTTGTCCATCGTCTACGCCTATCGGCCTCGACTTAGGTCCTGACTAACCCTGAGCGGACGAGCCTTCCTCAGGAAACCTTGGGCATTCGGTGGAAGGGATTCTCACCCTTCTTTCGCTACTCATACCGGCATTCTCACTTCCAAGCGCTCCACCAGTCCTTCCGGTCTAGCTTCAACGCCCTTGGAACGCTCTCCTACCATTGACCCTAAGGTCAATCCACAGCTTCGGTGATCTGTTTAGCCCCGGTACATTTTCGGCGCAGCGCCACTCGACCAGTGAGCTATTACGCACTCTTTAAATGATGGCTGCTTCTAAGCCAACATCCTGGTTGTCTGGGCAACGCCACATCCTTTTCCACTTAACAGATACTTGGGGACCTTAGCTGGTGGTCTGGGCTGTTTCCCTCTCGACAATGGATCTTATCACCCACTGTCTGACTCCCAAACATAAATCATCGGCATTCGGAGTTTGTCTGAATTCGGTAACCCGGGATGGGCCCCTCGTCCAAACAGTGCTCTACCTCCGAGATTCTTTCGTTTGAGGCTAGCCCTAAAGCTATTTCGGAGAGAACCAGCTATCTCCAGGTTCGATTGGAATTTCACCGCTACCCACACCTCATCCCCGCATTTTTCAACATACGTGGGTTCGGGCCTCCAGTCAGTGTTACCTGACCTTCACCCTGGACATGGGTAGATCACCTGGTTTCGGGTCTACGACCCCATACTCATTCGCCCTATTCAGACTCGCTTTCGCTGCGGCTCCGCTTTCTCAGCTTAACCTTGCATGGAATCGTAACTCGCCGGTTCATTCTACAAAAGGCACGCCATCACCCATTAACGGGCTCTGACAATTTGTAAGCGCACGGTTTCAGGATCTATTTCACTCCCCTTCCGGGGTGCTTTTCACCTTTCCCTCACGGTACTGGTTCACTATCGGTCACTAGGGAGTATTTAGCCTTGGGAGATGGTCCTCCCGGATTCCGACGGAATTTCACGTGTTCCGCCGTACTCAGGATCCACTCTGGAGAGAATGTGCTTTCGACTACGGGGCTTTTACCCTCTTTGGCAGACCTTTCCAGGTCGCTTCATCTAACACATTCCTTTGTAACTCCGTATAGAGTGTCCTACAACCCCAAGAAGCAAGCTTCTTGGTTTGGGCTCTTCCCGTTTCGCTCGCCGCTACTAAGGGAATCGATGTTTCTTTCTCTTCCTCCGGGTACTTAGATGTTTCAGTTCTCCGGGTGTGCCACGAGTATGCTATGTATTCACATACACGTACTGTCCCATTATGGACAGTGGGTTTCCCCATTCGGAAATCTTCGGATCAAAGCTCACTTACAGCTCCCCGAAGCATATCGGTGTTAGTGCCGTCCTTCATCGGCTCCTAGTGCCAAGGCATCCGCCGTGCGCCCTTTCTAACTTAACCTATAAAAGGTCCAACTTCATCCTAGCGATAGGCTTCCGTTGGTTAAAAAGATTGCTTGAATCGCATACATGCGACTCGGTTGATTACTTGATTACTTTCAATGTCGTTTTATCCAGTTTTCAATGAACAAGA
>NZ_PDYL01000033.1:0-4098 GCF_002743035.1 Sporosarcina sp. P12(2017) | reverse complement strand
CTAAATACATCGCCCATCGGCGTGCCTGCATCGGTCTGAGTCAGTAACTGATTATCTTCTGGTGTTAACATTCAAATACCCCCTAATTCAATAATAGATTCCTAGTTCGGACACAATTCATTTATCCAATTGATGCTGTTCGCACCTACTATTTGGATAATCCATTTACACATGATCATACATATGACAGCGTTTTCATTTCGCAAAAAATTGATTAACATTAATTTCAATGAATCGTTAAAGTCGAATCATTGAATTGTATGGGATACCATTTTATTAAACAGAGTATTTTAAAAGTCGTTTACTTCTGTCAAATGAATCCCTTAATTGGTTGCACTCCCAAATGTACCGATCCCGCTCCATCGTACATACTTTCGTTGAGGAATGCGTGTTGGGTAACAACCATTGCATCTCGTAAATATCGTTGCAACGGATGTCCGTCGTAAATAGCCGTAGTACCTGCAAGAAGGTAAGCAGATTGTACTGCGCTTGCTCCCTCACGCGCAGCCTGAGCCGCCGCTAGACGTAGCATACTTGTTTGATCAGCTGAGACGCCTTCACCTTTTTGGATTGATTCCCAAGCGGATTCGGTAGCTTCGTAGAAAAAGGCACGTGCCGATCTAAGCTTGGCTTCTGCTTTTGCCACGGAAATTCGTACGTAAGCACGATCAGCCATTTTAGGTGCACCAGTGATACCAGAACGACCTGCCATCAAAGAAATTTCATTAAGCGCAGCACGTGCCACTCCAAGATTGACCACTGCCAGCACCTGTGCTGCATAAGCAATCGAAGGGTATTGAGAAATTGGCTCTTCAATTGAAGGAGTACCGCCACGTACAAACGTCCATTCATCAGGAACGAAGACATCTTTCACGCGCAGATCATGACTTCCTGTGCCACGCATCCCAATAACTTCCCAGTTTTCAATAATTTCTACATCCTCTGGTCTTAGAACGGCAGTTAATGGTTTACCGCCTTCTCCTGTACCAATACCGACACCAAGAATGTCTGCTCCCTTACATCCACTTGCAAACTTCCAAAGACCATTAACAATCCATCCACCATTTACTCTCTCTGCAGGCTGAACTGGAAACAAACCACCTGCGAAGGCCACATCAGGACCATTTGCGTAAAGTTTTGCAAGTGTTTCTCCTGGTAGAGCTGCTAGGTATACAGCAGCAGATCCAAAGCTTGCTACCCATCCAGCTGAACCGTCAGCTTCAGAGATACTTTCAATTAATTTAAGGAATTCCATTGGTGAACTACCATCTCCACCTAAACATTGAGGCGTATGAGCGCGATAAACACCCATTTTTTTCAGTTGCACTATCATATCCTTTGGTACATGTCGCTTCTTTTCAAATTCATCACGTCGAGCACGAACTTCTGTTAACACCTGGTCAAACCGATTTTTATTTTGGTTTTTTAATTGGCTAGTCATAATTTCTTCCTTCCTATAACTTATTGTTTTACGCTACAATATTTGGATTTCCCCATTGGTAATGAAGATGATCATCTGTTTGGGAATAACAAGACTTAACTAGTCTATAGACTTGAAAAATGAGTTACATCGAGTAAAATCCTACCTTTAACTCCTAACCCCAAATTTCATTAAAAATTGGCATTAGGTATTTTATCTATTTTTATACTAAAGCATTTGCAATATTTAAACTACTACCTATTAGGTCTGAAAATATACAATATTCCGTCCTATTAGTATACATAGGTTGAAGTGATTTAATGAAACTAAAAAAGCGTCGGTCATCATGAAACGATTTTAAGTACCTTCATGAGGATACTTAAAATCGCTACTAGGATTCTAGACACTTTTACAATAAATCTATAATAAATCTTGAACTATCTGTCGTTCTTAAAAAAATTAACTGCCTTCTCTTATATAACCAGCAACTTTCTTAACTTTAAACCTGCTATCATCACCGTTGATCATGCCTTTAAGCGTTCGACCAATTGAAGAAGCTCGTCATTGGGTCCATTAAACAAAATCATGCGCCCACCTTCAAGCGTCGGTTGAGGTTCAATAGAATTGAAAATAATCCCATGCTCCTTGAAATATTTAATAGACTTATCAATATCTTCAACTGTAAAAGCAAGATGATTGACGATTCCACTTTGATTGTATTGTCCTACCGTATCAATGTCTTTGATTAATTCTATTTCTGTATCTGGATGTGATTTCACATATAAAAACGCCATTTCCCGACTTGAATTTTCTCCTCTTAAACGTACTTTACAACCAAATACTTTCGAGTAAAATGCAATGGATTCTTCCATGTCTTTCACTACAATAGCTATATGTTCTATTTTAGTAATCATTAATAGTTCTCTCCTTTGATTAACTGAAAAATTCAACACCTTGTATAAATGCCCGATTTACAGGTAGAATTACAAAAAAAATCAATCAAAATCGAGATGCATCCCGTTTCGATTAATTTTTCTTGTTACTTCTATTAAAGTGAAACAGAAACTATCTTATCTTCACTCTCACCCATTACACTTGTGCTGTGCGGCGCTTGTACTTTTGAGCTAGGATCAATATAAACTTTTGCATTACCTACTGCTGTAGGTGCTTCACCAAAACCAGTCGCAATGAGCTTCACTTTTCCTTCATATGTACAAATATCCCCAGCTGCATAAATCCCGGCAATATTTGTCTCCATTTTCGAATTAACAACTATGCTATTCTTCTCAATTTCCAGTCCCCAATCTTTTATTGAGCCAAGAGAGGAAATAAAACCATAGTTTACGATTACATCATCAACTTCGATGCTCTTTGTTCCTTCACCTTTCACATGCTCTAGAATGACTTGTTCGATATGATCTTCTCCAATAAACTCTAGCGGTACATAAGGCGTCATAACTTTCACTTTGGAGTTTTTAAGCAATTCTACGCTATGTTCATGCGCACGGAATTTATCACGTCTATGGGTGAGTGTTACCTCATCAGCTATTGGTTCTAGCATAAGTGCCCAATCAACTGCTGAATCTCCACCTCCAAACAACTGAACCTTTTTTCCGGCGAACTTCTGCATATCCCTAACAAAGTAATGCAGATTTTTCCCTTCAAATTTATCAGCTGCTTCTAATCCAAGCTTTCTTGGATTAAAGGCACCGTTTCCTGCCGTTATAATAATAGTCTTTGAGAAATGTTCAGCACTATTTGTTGTTATCTTAAAAATGCCGTCAGGCTGTTTTTCTAATTTTTCTACTCCCTCATTTAAAGCAACCACTGGATTGAACTGATTCATTTGATCGGTTAAGTTATCAATTAACTGTTGACCAGTAATCTTTGGAAAACCTGCTACATCGTAAATATACTTTTCTGGATATAGCGCAGAAAGTTGACCGCCAAGTTGTGGTAAGCTTTCAATAACTTTTACTCGCGCTTGACGGAGTCCAGCATAAAATGCTGTAAATAATCCAACTGGCCCTCCCCCAATAATCGTAATATCGAATACTTCATCTTCTACGTTCATCTAACCCACTCCGTTCACTATTGTCTATCTATAAGATATAGAATCTATATGTTTCTATATCTTGTTGCGCCCTTTAAAAATGAAGCGTTTCTTTAGTACCTCTTCTATTTCTAACTTGTATAGATCTTTAACATTACATCGCTTCGCTATATTTTAGTGCATTTCCATGGAATGGTTCATCTGAAATTTTAATTGAATCGCTTGGGCATCCTTCATATGCATCTTCTACATCATCATGCAACTCCGCTGGCACTTCTACCATTCCCTCATTTTGATCAATTGTCACGTAGGATATCCCATCATCGGTATGATCATATATGTCAGGTGCAACTCCACTACATGCTCCACAAGCTATGCAAGTGTCTTGATCAACAATCGTATATTTTGCCATTGTTCTCCACTCCTTATCGCAGACTTGATAAGCCTTAATTTTTTTGTGCTTTGCTAAATTTCTATGTTTGCTCAACAGGTTGTTTTTTCTTTTCAAACTGTTCTTTAAGTGGAAATGCTTCCTGCCACTTTTTCTCTTTGTCATCATAAAGTCCTTCACTATACAGCGTTTTTAACGATTGATTTTCCAATAATAACGGCTCTTGACCCTCTT
>NZ_PDYL01000032.1:0-6240 GCF_002743035.1 Sporosarcina sp. P12(2017) | reverse complement strand
GGTTGTTTTGAATCACATCTACTTTCGTCCCATAATCAGCGCGGCTTGCTTTAAAATATCATTCTCCATTAGGAGACGTTGATTCTCTTTCCGTAATTTGAGTAATTCATTTTCTTCATCTGTTCGCCGGTCCTTCTCTTTAAACGATCCAGTCGCATTGTGCCGTCTCACCCAATTATCGAAGGATGTAGATGATAGGTCGTACTCGCGAATGATGTCCTTACGCGACTTGCCATTTGCATGTAGCTGAACAATTTGAGTTTTGAATTCTGTCGTGTAGCTCCGTCTTTTTTTATTTCCAGTCATGTAGATCGCCTCATCTCTTTGGTTGTATTCTACAAGACCCTAATTTTATTGTCCAAGTAAGTGTAGCCTATTCATACTTCACCCAGAATCCTGTATAATGTTGTATCGACTTGTCGCTGTACCCTTTTGCCTTGTGTGTCTGTATGTACTGATGGCACTGTTGCCCTTGCTCTATCTATGTATGCGGCTATGTGCTGGCTGTACTGTGATAGTGAGCTGTACAGTGGCACTATTTCACTGGTTATTATTGAGAGTGATTTTTATAGCTAGAGGGGTTAGGCATAAAAAGTTTTGGGGTGCGGTGTCTATCGGGAGCGAGCAAATGGACTTATTGCACAATTTTACCCAATAGTTTTAACCCCTTAGGTTTACTATTTAATTCAAAATTAAACCTCTGTACATGCCCACGCCAGCTGTAAGGAAGGATTTTTGCAAGTATTAAATAAACATCAACCTCAATTTTAACCCCCTATAAATTGATTTATCTTGTTTTATACTTTTCTATCCATTCTTCTAGTTCATAATTCCGAACCATCTGCAACATTTTGAATATACCTTCGCTAGAGGCGTAGCTGCTAATAATATTACCTAAAGTGACTAAACCTGAAAGGCATTTAACTGAATAGATTGTTCCAGTGATTTCTTTGTGCTTTCTAGCTAAGTCTCTAAGTCTAAATCCTAATCTCTTCTGTGAAGTTTCACTAATAATAATATAATTTTCAATATTGATTTCTTTTAATACATCCTCTAATCGTTCCTTGTAACCAGTAAAAATAAAATTGCTTTCTTCATGAATCCATGCTTGCATAATTGGATACTTAGGCATTGTCTATTGTCCACACCCGACCATTTAATACGCTCGTTTCACTTTTATTTGTTACTTTTTTCTCTCTTTTTAATGCTTAATAAATTTCATCAGCTTTATATTTAATGTCCGTTCCAGCCAAATATAATCGATTGCTCCAATAACTAATTAAGATAATTTGGGCATAGCACAGAAATGATCGTTAATACTTTCTTTACCTAACCTAACTTCTTTATTTAATAGATTTATTTTTGATAGTATTATTTTAGATAATATATTTAAGTCTGTATAACTAAGTCTGATTAAAGTAAGTCTGTATAACGTTCAATTTCCGAACTATCGCAAGTACTACTTTTGAACTTGGGTAGTTCATTTTTAAAACTCCCGAACCAGTGATTATTAAAAATGTGATTAAAAAAACTAAGAAATGCTGTCATATTAATAGGCTACACTTACTTGGACAAGAAAATTAGGGCCTTGAAGAATACAACCAAAGAGATGAGTAGAATCTACATGATTGAAAAACGAGCGAGACCTTCCTATACCAAGGAGTTTAAAAATCAAATTGCACAACTTCATGAAAACGGTAAGCCACGTACAGATATCATTCGGGAGTACGACCTAACATCGACTACTTTTAATAATTGGGTGAAGCGTCGCAAAGCGACTGGATCTTTTGAAGAGAAAGACCAGCGAACAGATGAAGAAAATGAATTACTCAAATTACGGAAAGAGAACCAACGTCTCCCAATGGAGAATGATATTTTAAAGCAAGCCGCGCTGATTATGGGACGAAAGTAGATGTGATTCAAAACAACCATCACAAATACTCGGTATCAGCAATGTATGAAGTTCTAGAAATCGCAAGAGGCACGTTCTATTACACTTCCGTTAAACAACCAGAGGATGAAAACCTTCAAAATGATATCAAGAAAGTTTTCAAACAGAGTCGAAATAATTATGGAACGCGCAAAATCAATAAAGAATTGGAGAAGATGAACCGAACGGTTTCTAGACGCTGTATTGGACGCATCATGAAGCAATCAGGACTTTTATCCAACTACACTGTCGCTCAATATAAACCCTTTAAATCAAAAGTGAATGAGGAGCCTGTAAAGAATGTTCTAGCGAGAAATTTTAACGGCCAGGAAGACTCGCTGTGGTGGTAAGTGATTTAACATACGTTAGAGTCACCGGAAGATGGAATTATGTCTGCTTATTTGTTGATCTTTATAATAGGGAAATCATCGGCTACAACGCTGGACCCAAAAAAGACAGCTACGCTTGTATACAAGGCGCTGTCTAGCATTGAACGCAGCTTGGATTACATCCAAATGTTCCATAAAGACCGTGGAAGTGAATTTAAAAATCAACTAATTGACGAAGCTTTAGAAGCTTTTGGCACAGGAAGATCACTGAGCATGAAAGGATCCCCCTACGACAATGCGGTAGCAGAATCGATGTTCAATGTGGTCAAAATAGAATTCATTAAGCAAATGACCTTTTCTTCAATTAGCCAGCTAGGGCGTGAATTACAGGACTATGTGAATTGGTTCAACCGGATTCGAATCCAGGGAACGTTAGATTATCTTACGCCGATTGAGTACCGATTAGGGACCTTATAAAAATTGTCCGATTTAGTGTTGCCAAACCACAATCACTCTTGTTTCCGGCAATAGATAATTTATTTTAATCAAATTTCGCTATGGTAGGAGTCATTAGGAATTCCAAATCATGTTTAGGCATTAACCCAACTTTAAACTCAATTATTAAATCAACAAGTTGATTTCCATTTAGTAAGATGACTCCATGTTCTTCAGCCTTTTCTATTGCTTTATAAGTAAATGTTGAAGTTGAAATAAAATACGATCCCCCTCTATGACTTTGATCCATCGCCCCGATAAAATCTCTTATAGCATTTACACCTATTAAATTATTATCCTCATAGCGTTTTACTTGAATCGGCATAGACCCTTGTTTTAATCTTGTCTTATAAAGATAGCCATCTATGCCACCATCATTGCTTTTTTTAGTTACTTCTCCAAATGGCGCTTCTCCTGAAGTAATGAGAATATTAATAACTAACTCTTCAAATTTGTATTCATTCATATTGATCAAAAGATGCTTAACATATCTTTTTAAGTCTTTTAGATAAATGCTATAGGCTTCATAGAGATGGTTTAAAGACTCAACATGTTCTTTTTCAAACGGATTACCTTTTAGATAAATGTTATCTTCAAGATTTTCTGCAAAGGGAATATTCCAAAGGTTTTCATAGGCAGACTCAGGGCTATTTAAGAGATTAAGACCAGTATGGGTTAGAACAAATAACCCACTTTCTAAAAATTTAACTGCCCCTTTTTCAATACACTTTTCTAATACTGGGCTTATATGAAAATCTTCAATTTCATAATTGAAATCCTCTTTAACTTTGTCAAATAATAAATCTTTAGTAAAACTCTCTTTATTTATATTGTTAATAGTTGATAGCAAAACTTCACTAAAAAAGTTATTTTTCATTTTCATTACTTCCCGTTATAAAACCTTTTGCCTGATCCATTGTCATTAAACAATAGTTCCAATGATCATTACTTTTAGCAACTTTATCCGGCGTTTCTTCTCGGGCTTTAGTAACTATATAACTAATCAATGGTTGTACGATTTCCTCTAATTCACTATGATTATTAGGGTCAAATCCACTAATCCACGTATATTGTCCCTCATCATTTTTCGTAACTAGCATTCGCAAAGAACCAATAATTGGCTGAATTATTCCACCAGGCACCTCATATCTTATGCCATTCTTATCAATAAGTTTGCCATTAGAATAAGTAGTTATATTACGATAAGAGTCAAATAAAGCCTTTTTATCGGATTTAGAAAAACTAATTAAAGCATAATTACCACCGCCAGATGAATTTCCTGATCCTACCTTATTGTAAATTTCCGGGATGTTTTTTTCCAAAAAACTATACACACTAAAAATATCAGGAATTATTTTCTCCATCTTAATATATTCAGAGTCACGCTCTTCTTCAGCTGCAGTCTCAATCTCTGTAATATACGACTTTATAATTTGCTCAGCACCAGATGCCCATTTCATCGGTGGAATTGAAACTTTCCGACTGAATTTTGATAACGTTGAATACATCGGTGTTTTTTCCAAATTGAATAAATCTAACAAACGGATAATATTCTCCACGGGTATCATTTTCAGACCTTCTTCATGCTTTTCGAATTGTCGATATGCTACTCTATCATGAAACGGTAGTTCGGATATTAGTTCTTTTAAGATGTCGAAACCACCTTGCAAGTTCACTATGGATCTAGATAGTACCTGGGCTGAAGTATTCCTTGCTTCAGCGAGTCTAGAAACCCCGTGAAAGTTAACAGTAATTTCAAATCGAACATAGGCATCAAGGTATTCTTCCTTTTTTTTGAAGTTCATAACAGTATCCTTAATAATTTTATACGTATGCCCTCCATCTATATTACCTTCATTTTCTTTATCCATTGTAATTTCAATAACATTCGGAATTACTTCATCCTCACCATTAAAAATAACATTATTTATAAACTTTATCTTATGAGCTACTAATACAATGCCTCTATTTAATAAATAAAATGACTTATTATGTGGTCTTTGATCTTCGGCAATTTCAGTGTTTTTAAGGCTTCGAGCTATTCTACGGGACGGAGTAGATTTTATATTCTGATCACGAGGATTTCTCTTCATGGGAATTAGTGTTTCGTCTCCAAGCCCTAATTCCATAACATGTATAAAAGAAGAATAAATTAACGGGTATTCCCACTCATCTAATTTAGGCATTGAATGATGCTTCGATAAGTATTCATTTAAAAAATGTGGATCGAACATCACCGAAGTTTGGTCATTTTGCAATCTAAGTATGAAATCCTTTTCTGTTTCTTCGAATCTTTTTAAAACAAGCGCCATTGCTAAATCCTCCCTTTGTAAAATCCATAATCTAAGTTTATCCAATACTTCATACTTTTAAAAGCCAGATTTTTTTATTGTTTTTAAGAAAAACGAACGTTTTTCACAGCTGCAATTCCAATAACAACAAATATTTGAGGGATCACATTCCCCTTCATCCTTCATATATACGGAATTTTATCAAAGTGGCTAATTTTATATTATAGTTCAAGAAAAACATTTTATTTTTAAAATTAACTATTTCTATCGGAGTAATGCTTATCGACAATATAGGCATAGGCTAATGGATGATTTTTAACCTTTTCTATGTTATTACGCGAATTTCTTATTGAAGAATATATTAGATCTACAATGGTAATCGTTGCTCCCGCATATACGTAATTATCCTCTGCACCCAATATCATAGTCCCTGCTGCTGTAAGTTGCAAAATACCGCTATAACTAAGTAATCCCCACTTATTTTCCATTTTTTCAGAAATAGAACGCTTTTCTTCCTCAATAAAGCTACAGAACTCGTTAGTCATTTCACTTTTATATTGCTCGGGTGCTAAATCTATTTTTAAAAGCTCAGCTTCTATATACCTACGAAATTCTTTCAGTTGTGTTTCATGTTTTTGTTTAAATGTATATAAATCATTCACACTTTTCAATTTCCTAGGTGTAGGAAATATATTGTTTATAACGATTCTTCTCAAACTCTCTCGATTGATTTTGTTTATTTGGATTTGGCTTCCGATTGAACTTTTCATTCCTAAATTAAACTTTTTATCTGATATTGGCTGACTATTTCTTTCGTGGCCAATTAAAGCAGCTAGATAAAACATAAAATCATTTGCTACTGACCTGTGCATATGGAACCAACCATTTGTTTGATTCGCAAGACCCATACTCTCCAGTTCATATCCTAAGTTTCCCATTTTTTCAATATGAATTTTAGTAACATACGTCAACTCACCATTTCTTCTTTTATAACCTTCTTTCATTGCTGCATATTTTTCATCAACAAACATCAAAAAGTTCTTCTCAAAATCTACGAATTTCACTAGTGTCGCGTTAAAATAATATCTCTTGTTGTTGAATTCTGAATACTCTCTAATTAATCTTTTCCACAAAAAAATCCTTTATAATGGGTTGGAGGCAGTAATCCATCCAAATCCAATATAAAGGACTCACT
>NZ_PDYL01000031.1:0-16720 GCF_002743035.1 Sporosarcina sp. P12(2017) | reverse complement strand
CCGAAAGGCACGCTTTCCGAGGGGCGTGGCTTGAGCCGCTTCCTTCGCTTTGCTCCGTCCAGGGTCTCAAGACGCACGCTGATCCCTCAGGAGTCGGCCTTTCTCCGTTCCGGTACACTCTGATACTCTAAAAAATATTTACTGATAAGAACAGAAAAAAGCGTAAAGGACTCATTCCCCTTACGTTTTTTCTGTTCTGTCCCAACCTCTTCATCATTATTTCGTTTTAGGTGAATTAACATTTTCATACGCAACGAGCGTTACACCTAATTTATCTTCTAAGCGATTCAGTGCATGCAAATCTTCGGTACTTAATTGTGCAATCGACGTATCTTTTGTCATGTACATAACTTCCTTTCCCTGTTTAAGTATAAGGTGGCTGAATCGTACTAAATTATACATACAATTGATAAGGAGACCACGCTATGTCTGATCCAACTGTATTCGAAAACTTAAAAGTCGCATTTGAAAACCATATATATGATTTGGATAATCTGGAACAAGCAATTCATATTTTACATCGCAAAGATCAACTAGATTTAGCCGTGATGGCAAGAGAATTCACCATTCGTTTTACCAGAGTCGGCTTTCCGTCTGTCATTGTCGATCTTAAATTACACTCATCCCTTAAGGAACTGGCGGATGAAATACTTGAAATCAAAGACATGGATCCGGGCTGTACGCTTACATTACTAGTCCGCACATTTGTTCAAGATGTAGATACAGAATGTGAAGAGATTGCGACTATTCTCCGTACTGTATGGGAAAACGATATTAGTTATACACAAACACTTAGCTTCCGTCATGAACAAACAGAACCTGGGTTCATGAATAGGATAAACATTCAATTTAAACCAAAATTAACTGAAGAACATATGGGGGAAATCAGCGCATTCCTAAAAAGTGTGTTGGACATGATGGAGCAAATTGGAGAATTGTCATAATGAAAGAAAAAACGCTTCCTTTAACGGAGCGTTTTTCAAATACTACTATAATACTGTCTGTGAAAAAGCCCAAATATAGTCTGCACCATCTTCAGATGGACCACTTGGATCACCGAACTCGGTTACGCAACCACATGTAACGCATACTGCGGAATAACCGATCGATAGCACGCCAATTCCTGGATCTTCCACGTTTGAAAAAGAACAATAAGGGATAAATTCATCCTGCTTACAAAAATGACAAATAAGTAGATGTTCTAAAATCGTTATACGGCTTCTTACGCTTTCTAGCTCTTCTACCATTACGAATCCACCTCGATATAGACAATGTTTGGCTCGTCGTGGTGTGATTGCTCTTGGATCAACTGCGTTGTACTACATACTTCACAAGCAAATGATTGCAATGTTAGCTGATTAGGTATGTCTTTAGCTGTTTGCTCCAAATCAATATATACTTCACGGTGAAAAAATGTTGTGCCGCCGCAGAGTGTACAATGAAGCGGCATGCCAATAACTTCTATTTCATATATTCCGCGTCTTCTACCCATCTTTCAACACCTACCTTATTTTTTAAACCGATTACCTGTATTGACATAGAGTAAAGTAAATACGATTACTAATAGGAAAAGTGATAACCCTACAATAAAGTATATATCTTCTTGCAACAGTTCACTCACAGCGAACAATCCGACACAAAAACTCAAAGCGAACATGATTTTCGCCATGAACTTGCATAACGCACGTTCATTCATACGCATCTTTTTTTCGATTGGCATCGTATTATAGCCTGACAGCAAGGACGCTCCTTTACCTTGCCAAAGTGCTATACCATATACAATGAATGCAATCATAATAATCATATCAAGAAGTAGGCCTGTCATAGTGATTCCTCATTTCATGACAAAGAGTGAGTATCCAATAAAAAAATGGAGTCAACTCTTTGACGAGTTAACTCCATTCTAGCTCATTACATAGCAGTCTGCCGAGTCTTTACAGCCATCGATAAAGAGATCGCGGCACATAAGAATGCGATTATAACGATTACGCCACCAACTGCCGGCATATTGGTTACATTGCCTGTTTGACTAAAGACTACCCCGCCAACACCAGATCCAAGCGCAATCCCGACTTGTAGCGCCGAGTTATTGAAACTCTGGTGCACATCGGAAGTTACCGGATCACTTTGGATAATATAGTCTTGCTGAGCAGGTGCTAGAGCCCAGCTTAATCCACCCCAAATCATCATGAAGATAATGAAAAGTGGAATGGAGAATGTCGAATAGGGAAGTACAAATAAACTAATTGCAAAAGCCCCTAATATGATTAAAATGCTTTTCTTTGAGCCAAGACGTGAAGCGAGTCCGCCACCAAATGCTCCGCCTGCTACTGCTGCAAGTCCAAATAGGAAGTAGAATATACTGATCCAATAAGGGCTTAACTTCATCGTAGTCTCTAGGAAGGGGGTGAAATACGCATATACCGTATAATGTCCCGCGAGCATAAACATGGTCGCTAAATGAGCGAAAAATATCTTTTTATTAGCTAAAGCTTTAAGTTGAACGGACAATGGTTGCACTTTCGCGTTAGGTATTTTTTCGAGAAACTTTGCAATCAATACAATAGAACCTACTGTCAAGATCGCAATTCCTAAAAACACTGAACGCCATCCGAATGCGTTCGTTACTACAATCCCAATGGGTACCCCTAGAACAAGCGAAGAGCTGATTCCCATGTATATATAACCAAGCGACTTAGCTCTAATACGCGGCTCAACCATTCGTGCTGTAATCGTTAACGATAGCACAATGACGAGTGCTGCACTTGCAGCTGTCAATACACGAGCAGCCATCATCAAGCCGAATGTCGGACTGAAGTACGTTAGGATGTTTCCAAGTAAAAATACGACCAATGTAATCAAATATAATTTCTTGCGTTCCACTTTCGCGGTCAGTGACAATAATACAGGTCCTGCTACCGCGTACACGAGAGCGAATACTGTAATGAGTTGTCCAGCCGTTGCAATTGAAACATTCAAATCATCAGCAATGACGGGCAAAATCCCGCCGACTACCAATTCTACCAGTCCTACCGTAACGGCGGATACTGCCAATAATAAAACACGTAAATCCAAAACAATTCCTCCTACTAGTGTCCCTACACTATTTTTTGAAATAGAAAAATCCCGATTACAAAAATGATTTTGTAATCAGGATTTGACGGTTCCTGGTAGAGACCCTCGAACCATATTATCGAGGTTATACATGTTGATTCCGTAATGAAATTTTCTATTGTTCAATTTATCATGGAATGTGAAATATGGCAAGTTGGATAGCAAGTTATTTATAAAAAATCTTTAATTTAACACATAGTGTAAAAGTTATATTCATTCTGCTCCATAATCTGGTTCGAATAGTCTCAAGTTGTAAAAGACATCATAATCAAGTATACTTTTCCCGATAAACCTGTGAGGATCAATACAATAATAAAGGATGGATATACATGACATTTGAAGAAATATTGCCACGCTTGAAGGCTGGAGAGAAAGTCATACGCAGTAACTGGGGTGGTGCGGAATTATACGTGAAGCTAGTAGGAGAAAGCGAACAAGATGGTAAAAAGCTAAATCCATATTTCGTGATTGATGTAACGGGTGAAGGCTATACTATGTTCACACCAACAGTTTGCGACTTACTAGCTGAAGACTGGGTCATCGTAGAGTAAATCGGAAGAATCCTAGCTCATGAGAATTCATGAGCTTTTTTATGTGGGAGGCTATTATGAAATTTGCAGAATATGAAAAAAAGACAGTCGTAGTGACAGGTGGCGCGTCTGGTATTGGGTACGCACAGGCGGTGGCGTTTTTAGAAAATGGCGCGAATGTCTTTGCGTTTGATATAAACGAAGGGGATCTTAGGAAATTGCAACAGGAGTATCCGTCACAATTTGCCTATGCGATTGGAAGTGTCAGTGCAAAGGACGAAGTAGCACACGCTGTCAAAGAAGCATGTAACGTGTTTGGTACAATAGATATTTTACTAAACACAGCAGGGGTGCTCGATGGTTTTGCAAAAACTCTAGACACTGATGAAGCGCTTTGGGATACAATCATGGATACGAATGTGAAAGGTACATACTTTATGACGAATGAAGTATTGCCACATATGATCGCTAGAAAGTCAGGTGTCATTGTCAATATGGCATCCATTGCAGGACTTGTGGCAGGCGGTGGCGGTGCAGCTTATACTGCATCCAAACATGCCATTGTCGGTTATACAAAGCAATTGGACATGGATTACTGCCGCGAGGGAATTCGTGCGAACGCAATTGCACCAGGCGCGATCCAGACCCCGATGAACAAGGCGGATTTTGAAGGCGATGGTGAAATGGCGAAGTGGGTAGCGGAAGAAACGCCTGCAGGACGATGGGCGCAGCCGAGTGAGGTTGCAAGCCTGACATTATACGTAGCCAGTTCCGCAGCGGATTATATTCATGGAGCGGTTATTCCGATTGACGGAGGTTGGATTGCAAAATAAAGCTTTTGTATTACAAGGAACTCTGTTATAATACCGTAGCAAGCAAATACTGTTTGCACTACGGCACTTTTGATCGAGCGATAGGCTCTTTCTTCCTTTGGTCGTAGTTATTACTGGAATAGCAACTACGCTATTTCACAAAGGAGAAAATAAAATGAGTATGTCTTTTGTTAAAGATTCACCTAAGAGTAAGAGTACGGTGAATGAACTGACAAAAACAGCGCTCGTCGCAGCTTTGTATGTGGCGGTGACGTTTGTGTTTGCAGTGATTAGTTTTGGCGCAGTCCAACTGCGTTTGTCAGAGATGTTCAACTATCTGGCTTTGTATAATAAAAGGTATGTGATCGGTGTCACACTAGGTGTCATGTTCGCAAACTTTATGTCACCCACTTGGATATTGGATGTGCCGATTGGTTCGATGGCTACGTTAGTCGCATTATTAATATGTCGTGCACTGACAAAGAAAATAAAAAACGATATCGTCAAAATGGTAATCACTGCTATTGTGTTTGCATTGTCCATGTGTGCCATTGCAGCCCAATTGACTATTATGCTTGGTTTCCCGTTCTGGGCTACTTGGCTGACAGCTGGAATTGGCGAGTTGTTATCCATGACAATTGGCGGAATCATTATATACTCGTTGAATAAGAAAATAGATTTGTCCAAATAAAAGAGAGCATATTCGCAGATTTTGTGAATATGCTCTCTTTATATTTTTACACCTTTACATCTGTATCTTTTGGTTTTGGATTCTTGATCAGCAGCGCTAATAGAAGTCCTACAATGGATATACAACCTGATACGAGGAAGGCTGTATTCACACCTTGGATTTGACCTGCAATGGTTCCGTTATCCAGATCAGATGTGATCATGACTGTAACGAGTGCAGCAGTTCCGATGGATCCTGAAATCTGTCGAAATGTATTATTCATTGCCGTACCATGAGAAATTAAATGAGTGGGTAGCTGGTTCAACCCTAGTGTAGTGGATGGCATCATAATCATTGCAATCCCAAACATCCTTACAGCGTTCAATATGGCTAAATATGTGAACGTTGTATCTACTGATAAGTTGGCAAACATGAACGTCGTGACCGTTAAAATGGTGAAGCCAGACAGTAGTAACCATTTGGCTCCATATTTATCGAATATCGTACCGGTCACCGGATTCATGATTCCCATGACAATCGCCCCTGGAAGTAGCATAAGACCTGAGTGGAGAGCATTAAAACCAAGCATAGTCTGCATGAACAACGGCAAAATTACTGTCGATGCAATCATGGAAGCAAATACGATCATACCTAAGCTAGTTGCCAGTGTGAATACGCCATACTTGAACACTTTAAACTCGAGAATGGGTTGTTCCAGTTTCAATTGTCTTAAAATGAACCAAGCGAGTGAAATCGCCCCAACGATTAACGAGATCAAAACGTTCGCATGAAGCCAACCAGTATTCCCTGCAATACTGAAACCGTAGAGCAATCCACCAAAACCGAATGTAGAGAGAACGATCGATAAATAATCCATTTTTGGATTGGTCAGTTTCGTTACATTTTTCAGCAAGAAATAAGCGGCTACAATATTCAACAGAGCAAACGGCAAAACAACATAGAATACGCTGCGCCAAGGGAACTGATCTACGAGATAACCAGATAAGCTCGGTCCGATAGCAGGGGCGAATGCAATAACGAGTCCAAAGTAACCCATTGCTTTTCCGCGTTGCTCAATCGGAAATAGTAAAAACATAATAGTTTGCAAGAGCGGCATCATAATCCCAGCTCCCGCACCTTGGAGAACTCTTCCTACTAACAATATAGAGAAATTTGGAGAAGTCGCTGCGATTAGTGTACCTAAAGCAAATATACTCATCGCTGTCAAAAATAGACGTCGAGTTGTAAACTTTCCGATGAAAAAAGCTGTAATAGGGATCATAATCCCGTTGACCAACATGAAGATCGACTGCAACCACTGCACTGTACTTTCGCTAATCCGAAGATCTATCATAATTGGCGGAAGGGCAGTAGCAAGAAGCGTTTGATTCAGAATTGTGATGAACGCACCTGATAATAGTACGATCATCAAGGGAAGGTTCTTTTTAAAATCGAATTTCTGTGAGTTTACCATGTCCACGCATCACCTCATCATTAATTACAGATCACAAAATAATTCGGAGTTCGTTATATATCTAACATACAGGTTATGTTAATTGTTATTTCGTAAGACCACAATAATCTTGCTTGACTACATCTATTGGCGAAGCTTGGGTGGCACTACGTTTAAAAGAATGTAATTAGGATACTATGACAATGATAAGATCTTTTCTTTAGGAGGAAAGCCAACATGAAAAAAGCTGTATTTCTGGATCGAGATGGCGTGATCAATGAAGTGTTGACAGATCGAGTGAAATTTGTGAATGAACCGAATCAACTTTATTTCTTGCCGGGGGTTGCGGAGGCAATTAAGCAATTGAATCAACTGTTTGATTATATATTTGTTGTAACGAATCAAGGCGGTGTGGGGCTTGGTTACATGAAGGAATCCAAATTGAAATCCATTCATGATCATATGATAGCAGAACTTGCAAAGGAAGGTGCAATAATTGACGAAGTCGTTTATTGTCCGCATAAGCCAAAGTCTGGTTGTGATTGTCGCAAACCTCATAGTAAGCTAATAGAAAATCTTGCAATGAACTATGATGTAGATTTGTCCACTTCTTATATGATAGGCGATACGGATACAGACATTATTGCCGGCAAAAGAGCAGGAACTAAAACGGTTTTCCTTGGTGCAACAGATCCAATAGCAGATGCAGTGTTCCCAGATCTGCTTCATGCTGTTCCTTGGATCATCGATGATATGGTGAAGTGAAAAGTGGGGAATTGCTACGAAATTGAATTCAAAGAAAAAATTCCCCAAGAGATAATTGGCAAAATCCTATGTATGGACAATGGTTGAAGAAATCTTATTAGTGTAAGATACTTTTAAATAAAAATTACATTATGGTCAATATAGTGAAAGAACAGAATTCTTAATAAAGACTTCTGTTCTTTCTCGTACATGAAGATTAGTTAATAAGGGAGACGTAGGAAAACACTTGTTTTAATACTTATCAAAATCCCATAATATCAATAGAAAAAAGTGAACGCTTCTATCGTTTCATGATATAGTATTGAATACATTTAAAATTTAAGAGCATATGTAACGGAGGAAGTTATGTCGGATCTAAAGTTACCACATAAAAGATTTAGGCCCGAGATAGAAGGGGTACGAACGGTTGCAACATTATTAATCGCCATTTATCATATATGGTTTGGTAGGGTATCTGGTGGAATCGATGTGTTCTTCGTTATTTCAGGTTATTTGATGACATTGTCCATCGTCTCGCGAATAGAACGAACCGGATCAGTGAATTTTATCGAATATTTTCTGAACTTAACGAGGAGACTATTACCCCAAGCTACAATAGTTTTGATTTTTACGGGAATATTTGCGGTGATTCTTCTACCTCAGTTTGAATGGGGAGAAATTATTGCGCATATGATGGCTTCCACGTTTTATTATGAAAACTGGCGGTTAGCATTAGATTCTGTTGACTATTTAGCAAAAGATAATTTAGCAAGTCCATTTCAACATTTTTGGTCACTAAGTGTGCAAGGACAATTTTATCTGATCTGGCCTGTTTTACTTGCATCTATTTATTATATCGCCCGAAAGTTTTTGAAAACACCGGTATATAAGACGTTACTTAGTTCGCTGATCATAGTGTTTATATGTTCACTGGCTTTTTCCGTCTATCAAACAAATGTGAACCAGCCTTTTGCATATTTCAATACATTCACGCGGATGTGGGAATTTAGTATTGGCGGGATTTTTGCTTTACTATCGCCGTACTTGTTTTTTACTAAAAGATGGAGTGTTATGTTAGGATGGCTAGGTCTAGCGATTATTGGCCTCACTGGATTTTTGTTTCCAGTCTCCACTGTATTTCCTGGGTATTTGGCATTAATTCCTATTGGTGGGGTATTACTAATATTAATCGCCTCTGAAAGTATTACAATATATGGTGTAAATCGATTTTTATCCACAAAGCCTCTGATCTATCTAGGCAGTCTTACATATGGTGTGTATTTATGGCATTGGCCGTTGCTGATTTACTATCGTTCCTATATGGAAACAGAAACAGTGCCTATCGGAGATGGTATTTTACTATTGATGACAACTTTTGTGCTGTCCATGATTTCTACCAAGTTATTAGAAAAACCTGTTCAAAAAATAGGCCGAAATCAGAAGAATAGGGAACTAGTCGTCGTATTGTCAGCTATGTTAGTACTTGCATGTAGTTCCATATTTTCTATTTCTGCTTATATAGAAAAGGCAACTGCTAGTACTGATATTGTCCAGGAACAGGATTACCCTGGTGCTCAATCCGAAAATTTTGATATGAAAACTGTTTCTTATGTAGACTTGATCCCGTCACCTTCAGAAATCAAAACAGATCTTCCAGAATTTTATAATGATTTGGAATGCCAGTCCGCTAACCTCACAGAAGTCAGGAAATGTTCTTATGGTGTTTTGAAGGACTTTGATTTCACGTTGGCGCTCGTAGGTGGATCTCACTCAGGTCATTGGTTCCCAGCTTTAATAGAATTAGCAGAAGAAATGAATTTTAAAATTGATTTATATAGTCATGATGGTTGTCGATTTACAGACGAAGACCCTAAGGGAAACTTAACGAAAGCTTGTATTCCTTGGAATAGTAACTTGATTGATACGTTACTAGAAGATCCACCTGACTTGGTTTTCACAACATCGACAGTGAATAAGCGTCCAAAAGTACCTCGAGGATTTATTAATCAATGGAAGAGACTAGAAGGCATCACGACCATATTTGCGATACGGGATAATCCTCGTATGCAAGAGATTATTCCTGTCTGCCTAGAACAAGCAGACGATCCGTTGGAGTGTTCAGTACCAAGAGATCAAGCCATTGCAAAGGAAACTCCATGGGAAGTGACAGAAGGTATTCCATCGAATGTGTTTTTCGCAGACCTAACAGACTCTTTTTGTGATGAAACAACTTGTTATCCTGTCATTGGGAATATTATTGTCTATCGTGATGATAACCATATTACCGCAGAGTATGCAAAAACGTTAGCACCTGCATTAAAAGTGCCGTTGCAGCAAGCATTCGACAACTTAGGAAAGAAACCTGCGCAATGATGAGTGATGTGTTTGCCATGAACATCGTATAGTTCATCTAGATACGGGAATGCTATCATATAGAACGAAAACTTCAAAAAGGAGTGTATATGATGGCAAAAAACTATCCGAAACCGAATGATCCTGCTGACAACAAAGTACGATTGAATAAGACAATTAGTAATATGGAAGCGGCAGAAGATGCGATGAAGTTTGCAGAGGGCAAAGAGTTTGAACAAATCAAAAAGAAAAATGAACGTAGAGCAGAAAGTATCGAGGATTTAAAAGAAGAAATTAGTGAAGAAGACAAGTCCCGAATCAATGGGTATTTATAAATAACTTGCTACGATAAAAAGTTGGCCCTCACTTATATAAGTGAGGGTTTTTACTGTCTGTTATGATAGAGGTAAATAAGCAAAAAAGAGGAATCCATTTAGTACGCTGTATAGAATAGAAGTATCTATACTATCTAAGGTTTTTCTATATAAAGGAGAGAATTAAAGTTGAAAAGAATAAAAAAAATTGACGAGTGGCGGGAACTGCTTGAAAAATCGGATGAGCAACCATTTCTGTTGTTTAAATCCAGCATGACTTCTGTCAGCAGTTTGGCTGCTAAAAAAGAATTGGATGGACTCCGCACGGAATTACCTATTTATATCGTCATTACACAAGTAAGTAAAAAGCTTTCGGTAGCCATTGAATCAGATTTAGGTGTGCCGCACGAAGTTCCACAATTATTAATAGTAAAAGACAAACGAGCTATATGGCAAGCTACTCACTATCAAATCAAAGAACAGATTTTACTAGATGCGATAAAAGAATACGTCTGAGATGCGTAAGGATTTCGAATTATTCTTTCTTAAGGCATATGGAAAGGTGCATGTGTTGCTCCCCACTGAAGTAGAATAGTAGCGTGCATATAGAGTCCAAAACCCACACCAATTGAGAAATAGATCACTGCTGCTATTAATGTACATAAGTAAAACATTCAGACAAATGGAGTTGTAACAACTACTCATAGAAAATAGTAAAGTAGCAAAAGGAGTTCTTGTAATGGAAAGTGTATTTCCGAAAATCTATGACATGGCTATGAAGCCTCTAGAAGCAACCCGATTTAAAAAAGTTCGAACGGAATTAATCCGTAATGCACAAGGGAATGTACTGGAGATCGGTTCAGGTACTGGTATCAATTTTCCATATTATCAGCAGGCAAAACATGTAACAGCGGTTGAACCGAATCCACAGATGAGTCGCAGAGCTATGAGAAGAGGACGAAATGCGCATGTTCCTATTACATTATATGAGGCAAATGCAGAATCACTACCATTTGCCGATCATACATTTGACACAGTCATCTCAACTTTAGTATTTTGTACAATACCCAATCCACTACTTGCATTAAAAGAAATCCAGCGTGTTAGTAAGCCGGGTGCTACCATTTTATTTTTTGAACATGTCAAAATGAAGCAACCTAATCTTGCGAAAGCACAAGATTTATTAAACCCATTATGGGAGAAGGTATGCGATGGCTGTCAATTAAATCGAGATACACTTTCCATGATTGTGGATTCAGGTATATACGTAGAAGATATGGAATCACTCTATGAAGGCCTGTTTTTGTCTATTAAATGTAAAAAAATATAAGTAGGAACTTCCGGGATGATTTGTACGTACACGCCTTAATCAATTGACCTCAGACGCTAAGAGATTTGGTGTCAAATTAACAGCATGCAGTACATGTAATTCATTTAATTTCCTAACTAATTTTTATCCATGTTAAACGGAAGGAGTTAGAGAATGAAAAAACTAGTTATACTTGCTATAGCAACCGTTTTCCTACTCGCGGCATGCGGAAAAAATAAAGTCGATGATTCTGCTACCAAAGAGTATATTAAGAAATCAAAAGAAACGATCACATTATTCAATGAAGAGAAGTTTGATGAAATGCGATCAATGTTTGATGCAACGATGAAAGATGCTTTATCAGTAGAGCAATTACAAGAAGTATCGGATATTGTAAAGGAATCTGGTGAATTCATCAGCTTTGAAAAAGAGTCTATCGCTAAAAAAGAGCAATACTTTGTTGCGACTATTGCAGCGAAATACAAAGAAGACAATAGAGTGTACACCATAACATTGGATGAACAGCAACGAGTCGCAGGTTTTTTCGTGAAATAATGAAACCAATTGAAACTCTAACGGAAGTCATTCACTTCTTGTTAGGGTTTTTTATAATTTTCGCTTACGCCTTATTTAAAATCTCTCTAGACTTAAATCTCTACTTACACTTGCTAAAGAAAAGAATAGTAGTTATTATAGTATTCAAAACATACCGACCAGTTAGTATAAAAAGCGAAGGGGAGTAAAAATATGAATTCATATGATGTGAAACGGATTACAGTAATTGGCGCAGGGCAGATGGGACACCAGATTGCCATGCTATGTGCGCTAGGTGGATACCAAACCACTTTGCAGGATATTAATCAGGAAGCTCTGCAACAGGCAAAGAATAACTTGGAGCGTCTAATGAGTGATTGGGTAAGAAAAGGGAAGATTAACGAGCCGGCTGTAGAGAAAGCTTTTTCATTACTTACTTTTACAGATCAGTTAGAAGAAGCAGCAAAAGATGCAGATCTTGTAATCGAGGCGATCGTTGAAGTCCTTGAAGCGAAGCAGGAGCTGTTTAAAAAATTGGATGAAATTACACCACCTCATGCTATATTGGCGACGAACAGCTCAACTATTATGAATTCATTGATTGCCGAAGTGACGGACAGACCGGATAAAGTGTGTAATATGCATTTCTTCTTCCCACCACTTGTAATGGATAGCCTTGAAGTAGTCATGAGTGAAAAAACTTCTGAAGAGACAAAAGATATCGCCATGGCAGTTTCAAAACAAATTGGGCGTACGGCAGTCCTACTGAGGAAAGAGATTTCTGGATTTGTTGCGAATCGTATACTTGGTGCAATTCATCGCGAAGCAACGTACTTATACGAAGAAGGAATTGCTGACTTCAAAGATATTGATCTCATTATAAGAAAATCCCTTGGTCATAAACTCGGACCATTCCAATTAATCGATATGTCAGGAGCAGACGTCGTGTATTCGGCCATGCAGCATCAATATCAGCAAAGTGGAGATGAAAGAGATAAGCCGCCTGCATGCATTAAAGAAAAAGTAGATAAAGGGGAATTAGGAAGGAAAACGAAAATAGGGTTTTATGATTACCGTGAAGTACCGGTGAAGTAACACGGAAAGTCGTTTGGTATTTTAAATAAATAGTATAAACCACGACATGTATGCTATCTACGTGTCGTTTTTGTGTTTAATCTAATTTGGGGTTCAAAAAAGGTTAGTATATACTGAAAGAAAATGGGACTAAGATAGTCTGATTTGAAGTAGTCGCAGCTTATTAATTATTGGCAATAGAAAATGGAGGCTAAATCATGAAGAAATTAGTATGGTTGATCGCAACCGTTTTATTACTGGCGGCTTGCGGATCGACAGATAAAGCATTTGAAACAGTGGATTTAAAAGATATTGAAGCCTTACAAAAGAAAGGCGCGTTAGTGATGGATGTGCGCGAAGTAGATGAATACAACGAAGGTCATATGGTGAGTGCAATCAATATGCCATTATCGCAATTACAAAACGGTGAAAGAGCCGGCTTGGATAAAGATCAGAAGTATGTAATCGTTTGTCGTAGTGGAAGTCGTTCGCGAACAGCAAGTGGAATTTTGTTTGAAGAAGGATACGACGTGATCAATGTTTCTGAAGGTATGTCTACTTGGCTAGGTCCGGTGGAATAATGAAAGAACAGGCGACGGGATAATTACCGTCGCTTTTTGTAAATGCTTATTTCGTTGGTGGACCTATAAATTGCGAAGGGGAAATAGCTTTTACATTGGCAGCCCATTGTTGTTCATCTAACCCATAGGAGTAAGCGAAAACGTCCGCTGGTGTAGCGGTTAGAATATCGGAACCTAAGACGACCTCGGGAATATTCACATTAAATATACCTTGCAGATGTGTATCATCGGTATGTGCGATTTGGTAGTGCCACCATCCTTGTGGAATGTTAACGACTTGACCCGCCACAATCTTATAATGTTGAAAGATTTTCGTGTCAAGATTCATCATAGAAATAGTAGCCGAGCCTGAAACACAATAGGTCAGTTCGGAAGCATTTGGATGATAATGGGGTTCAATAATATGATCTTTACTAAGGAAGATATCCAACATCGACAAATGATCTAATGTGTTTAATTGCTTACTGCTCAAAATATTAATAAAGTTCTTATCATTTTTCTTGAAAAAGGGACTAGTATTCACATTCGCTGCGTACTGAGAATTATTTGAAATCATTTTCATACGACCTTTCCTGTGTGCTGTTATATAGTATGTACGTAGGAAAGTAACGTGATTTTAATTGTATAATTGTTTCCAAGTGTGATAAGGGTCAATAAAGGGTAGTTGATTATAGAATGGGTGAACAGAATGAGCAAGAATAGTTGGAGGAGATAGAGTATGGTCAAAGAATATGATTTGCTTGTAATTGGAACAGGTAGTGCAGGTTCCATCACAGCAACAAAATGTAAGAAAGAAGGCTGGAGCGTGGCAATTATCGATGACCGGCCATTTGGCGGTACCTGTTCTCAGCGAGGTTGTGATCCGAAGAAAGTATTGGTGGGAGCTGCTGAACTAATTGATTGGAATAAACGTATGCAAGGAAAAGGGATTGAAGAAGATAGCAAAATCAATTGGACTGAATTAATGGAATTCAAACGAACATTTACTCAGTCGATACCTGAGGACACGGAAGAAAAATTCGAGAAATTAGGAATTGATATCTATCACGGCAAGGCACACTTCCAAAGTGAAACAGAATTGAAGGTTTGTTCAGATGTATTAAAAGGGAAGCATATCTTAATTGCCACGGGTGCAAAACCTATTGAGATGAATATCGAAGGTGAAGAATATTTGACGATGAGCGATGAGTTCATGGAACTGGAAGCTCTACCAAAAAAGATCGTCTTTATTGGGGGAGGATTTATTTCATTCGAATTTGCGCATCTTGCTGCAAGGGCAGGCTCAGAAGTGCATATTTTGCATAGAAGTGAAAGCGCTTTGAAGCATTTTGATCAAGATTTAGTAAAAATGCTCATTAAACGTACTGAAGAAATTGGCGTTCATGTGCATTTGAACACACCGGTAACTGGAATAGAGAAATGCAGCAATTCATTTGTGGTTAAAGGAGAACAAGATGATCGCCAAGTAGAATGGAAAGCAGATCTTGTTGTACATGGGGCAGGACGCGCACCGGCATTAGATATTGATTTGGAAAAAGGAAATGTAAAGCGCGATAAACAAGGCGTGTGTATCAATGAATTCATGCAAAGCATTAGTAATACACGTGTATATGCGGCTGGAGATGTCGCTTCAAGTGATGCGCCTCCATTAACACCCGTCGCAACAACTGAATCACATGTTGTCGCTTCGAATTTGCTAAAGGGAAATAACAAAACGGCCAATTATCCCGTTATTCCATCTGTTGTCTACACCGTTCCTAAATTATCATCTGTTGGAATGAGCGAACAAGAAGCAATAGACTCGGGTTTAAAAATATATGTAAAATCACAAAATATGACCGAGTGGTTCACATATAAACGGACAAATGAACGCGCGGCAGCATTTAAAGTAATTATCGATCAAGAGAAAGACGTCGTACTCGGTGCTCATTTCTTAGGTGGAGGAGCCGATGAACTAATTAATCTTTTTGCATTAGCCATTCGTTTCCAAATTCCTATTTCAGAATTAAAGCAAATGCCATTTGCGTATCCAACTACAGCATCTGATATTTCCTATATGTTGTAAATAAATCCAAACAACTCTCTATCTTGCAAGTGGATAGGGAGTTTTTAGTTGATGGTAACTATACAGGACCTTGTAACGCACGATGAAATTGACTCTTTAAACCTCCTCACGTTATCCTGTACAATGATGCACGTATATAATTACTAATTTATGAATTATATCTAAGACAGGAGGAAAAGAGACGATGATCAAGCGAGCATTAACTATCGCTGGTTCCGCTGCACGTGGAGGGGCAGGAATCCAAGCTGATTTGAAAACATTCCAGGAATTTGATGTGTTTGGTACAACAGCGGTCACGGCAATTGTTGCCAGAAATCCACGTACTGGACAAGGTATATTCCCACAATCTTGGGAAGCGATTGAAGCTCAATTAGTGACGATAGAAGAAGATATTGGTATAGATGCAATGAAGACTGGCATGTTGTTTACGAAAGAAATTATTGTCAATGTAACGAAGTGGATTCAGCAGTCCGACATTCAAAATATAGTAGTAGATCCCGTAATGATTGGTAAGATGGGCTCTGCGTTGTTGAAAGACGATGCAATGGAAGCTATGCAGAAGCAATTGATTCCTCTAGCCACGGTAATTACGCCAAATATGCCTGAAGCATCTTACTTATTGGGTGGTATGGAATTGGGATCTGTAGCTGATTTAAAAGAAGCTGCACGTCGTTTGTTTACATTTGGACCGAAGTTCGTATTAGTGAAAGGTGGAAGGCTGGAAGGACCCGCAGTGGATGTGCTGTATGACGGAGAACAGTTCTATGTACTTGAAGCTCCAAGAATTGACACGCTGAATACCAATGGTGCCGGTTGCAGTTACTCTGCTGCGATCGCGGCAGGCTTGGCAAAGGGACAAACGGTACCAGATGCCGTGATTGAAGCGAAAAAGTTCATCACAGCAGGCATTCGCCATTCCTTGACTTTCAAGCAAGGCGTAGGGCCAACCTATCACGCGGCATATGGTAAATATGACGAGACGAGTTGTAAAGTAACTATTGAGCAGGCTTGAATTCAAGAACAAGCATCAATAGAGGCTGGGACATAACTATCTCACCTCGTTTCCCTGCACTCCGAAAGGCACGCTTTCCGAGGGGCGTGGCTTGAGCCAAGCGAACAACGAAGGGTTCGCTTTGCCGTATTTCTGTGTACTTTGCAGAAATTAAGG
>NZ_PDYL01000004.1:0-226804 GCF_002743035.1 Sporosarcina sp. P12(2017) | reverse complement strand
AAAACATACTAACATTAGTAGCACAAACCAAGGCCATGGTTTGTGCTACTATTTTTTATAGTAGAAGTGAAGAAAAGCCGACCAGCCTCTGGGACCATTTGTGAGTCCGTATATAAAACCGGCTAACTTCACGCCCTTATATGAATCAGTTTAGTATGTTGGGTCCAAAGAGATCGTGTATAAGAAAGTGGAATCGATAAGGTTTGTGAAGGCTTCTATAATTGGTAAAGAAGGAGAAATGAACATGAAACATGTCGTAGCTTTAGATGTGAGTAAAGGAAAAAGTACGATTGCGATTTATGATGGTTATCGCCAATGTGAATTTGAAGGCGAATTACATCATACACGTGCTGAATTTGAACGATTACACGAAAGAATGGCAGAGATCACGAAGGTAGATGGACGGGCGCCAGATATCGTGTTTGAAGCAACCGGCGTTTATTCAAAACCTGTCGAAGCATTTCTAAAAGATTTTGGCTATGCATATTGCCGCATGAATCCACTTGAAGCCAATTTACAGATGGCGAAGATGCGACGGCACAAAACGGATCTTAGCGATGCTCATGAACTTGCGAAAACTCATTTTCAAGTGGAGCGTAAAAATACATATATCCAAGATGATTATTATGAACAGATGCGTGCGATGACACGTTATTACGATGAAGTCGATGAAGAAATGATTTTACTGAAAAGCAGGATGCATTCAATTCTACATCTCAGTTTTCCAGAATTAGAAAAGCTTATTACACCAAGTTCGGCTCTGTTTTTAAATATTGTTCAACTCTATCCGCATCCTGCACTTTTACTGGATCATTCAAAGACGATCATTAAGAATCGTTTAAAAGCTAATACAAGAAAGAACCTTTCGTTGACACGGGCCGAAGCGAAAGCATCCGTTCTATTGGAAGCAGCGCGAAACAGCTATCCAGCCATTAAACCGAATGATATTCGATGCGACCAGGTTCGTGATTACGCGTCCCGAATTGCAGATTTGATGGAGAAGAAAGATACACTGGTGAAACAAATGAAAGAGTTATCAGAAGGCCGAAAAGAATATCTTGTCTACCGCTCGATACCGGGTATAGGCGATTCGACGGCATGCCGATTAATCGGAGAAATTGGAGATATTCGCCGCTTTAAGAATGCGAAACAATTGAACGCCTACGCAGGCATCGATATCATGCGATATCAGTCGGGTAATACACAATATAGAGATCGTATTAATAAAAGAGGAAACAAACATCTGCGGAAGATTTTATATTTTATGATATGCGCTATGCTTATGGCTAAAGGAAAGCCGAATCATTTTGTAGACCATTACTACAAATTAAAAAAGCAACCTCAGAGGAAGCCTCATAAGGTTGCGATCATCGCCTGCATCAATAAGTTTCTGAAAGTGACATTTCAGTTACTGACGCGTGGCATTCTTTACGATTATGAGTCCGCACTACCAGCTCAGAAATCGTAATCACCTACCTAGAACTATACCACAATGACCTTTCGAAAAAAACAAAATCGTCAGGTCTTTTTGGCGTATCTAAAGAGGATGGTTAAGCGGGGTGGGATATCCCACCCCGCTTAACCATCCTAGAAAGTATAAATTAATCTTTTAAAAAGGTTGACTAATCGTAAGAAAGAGGCTGGGACATAACTAATTTAGCTTTGTCCAAAGCCGAATGATAAATACGTTTTTTATTATCTAAATACAGAAAACCGAACTATTGCAGAATGCTGTGTTAGCATCTCTAATAATAGTTCGGCTTTTTGGGTTGCTGAGAACCTTTTGTCCCAGCCTCTTTCTACTGTAAGGAAAGAACCGCCACAAGAAGTGTAAACTTGTGGCGGTCCGTTATTTAGTATGCTTATGAACGAGTAGCTTCTGGAACAGGAAGATCGGTATCGGGTTCTACAGTTGCTGCATCCATCACTTCTGAGTCGATGGATTTCCCTAATATGTAATACTCCGTCTCATCTTGTGTCAGGCTGTTGTAACGCTTGCGGATAACCGTATAGAAGATTACACCAACGATTGTCCAAGTAAGTAATAATAAGTAAGAAGGCGTTGTGAGTGCCGCTGGAGAGTTTGGCACAAGTAGTAATGCCAAGAACGATCCACTAGCCACCATTCCTAGTAATGCCAAAAGCTTTTTCAATGGAGCAATTTCACGTCCTATTTCCTCTTTACCCCACGCTAGTACTTTAAATGCTGCCAGACATGTGAAGAAGTAGGCAACAGATACGCCCATTGAAGACATATCAACGATCCATGTCAATGCTTGGCGACCAAACCATGGTGTCGGCAAAGTAATTAATGCGACGAACCAGATCCCCCATTTAGGTGTTTGGTTTGCCGTCATTTCACGGAAGAAGTTAGGTAATGCACGTGCACGCGCCATAGAGAATAATAGACGACTTGAGGACATGAAGAAACCATTCAAACCAGTGAAGATTCCCATGACAATCGCTACTGCCATAATACCTAGTCCTCCGATTCCTAGTGCGGAACGAACAACTTCGCCTGTTGCCCACAAGTCACCGTTTCCGATGTTAGCCGTTGCAGGATATGTCCAGCTAGTCAGGCCAATCATGATCGCATAGATTACGAAAGATGTGAAAAGAGAAGCTACAATTAACATAGTTGCTTTACGAGGGGAAAAGTTGAATTCTTCTGCAGCTTGCGGCACATTATCGAATCCGACGTATGCCCATGGTGCAATTGCCAATACTACAAGTATAGAAGTAATAATTGACTGATTCCCTTTGAACAATGGCTGCAAATTGGCAAGCGGTTGTTCGGCTCCAGCGAATGTGAAGATACCGAGTACTATGACACCGGCAACAAGCAAGACGCTGAAATAAAATTGAATCTGACCTGAAATACTTGTTCCTGTCGTGTTAATAAATGCGAATGCTAAAATCAGCAAACTAGCAACAATGATTTCAGGTATGTATACGTCCCATCCTGCGACGCTATATAGAAACCCTTGTTTCATAAATCCGGGAGCTAAAAATTTCAGTAATAAAGTGAGTGCAGAAGCATTTAATGCGACGATCGATATATAACCGAGTGACAAGAACCAGCCGCAAATAAACGCCCATACTTTCCCTGCCGCCACAAAAGCGTATGTAAATCCGCCCCCGGAAACCGGAAACTTCTTGATCATTACACCATAACTGGAGGCGATGATCATCATCACGAGTGCGCCAATTCCTAATCCAATGACTGCGCCTAGTGGTCCGGAAGATTGAATCCAATCCCCTGGTAAGATGAACGCTCCCCAACCAACAGATGAGCCGAGTGCGATAGCAAACACCCATGATGGCTTTAATGTTTTATTTAATTTCCTTCGTGCATTCTCAGATTCTTGATCCATGTGATCCAACCCCTAAGTTAGTAGTATAGCGATTGTATGCCCCTTCTTTAGGGAATTAAAACGTGTTAGGCATCAAATTATTATTTTACTATCGTAAGACAGAAGTATTTAGTTTTACCAACGAATTCTGTATAGTGTAATAACGTATGATGCAAGCTTTACATGTTGACAGAGTCTACTCAATCTTTTATGATTCTAAACAACAAATACTTATAAGAATAGTGGGGTTTTATAGATGAAGAAAGTACTTCTACCATTTATGATCGTTTTATTGGCTGCTGTTTTGGTAGCATGTGGTGGTAAAGAAGAAAGTAAGCCCAATGACTCCGCTGAAAAACCGGCAGAGCAAGACGGTCTGCTAGAAGAAGTTCTCGCAAACGGTGTGCTCAATGTAGGAACGGAAGGAACATACGCACCTTTCTCTTTTCACGATGAATCTGGAAAGCTCACAGGCTATGATGTGGAAGTTACACAAGAAGTTGCGAAACGTTTAGGCGTGGAAGCAAAGTTTTTTGAAACACAGTGGGATGCTGTTTTTGCAGGGTTAGATGCGAAACGATTTGACATGATTGCCAATCAAGTCGGTGTAAATGAAGAGCGCAAAGCAAAGTATGAATTCTCTCAAGCCTATACGCACTCGAACTCTGTCTTAGTCGTTCGTGAAGACGCGGATATTGCGTTTGATGGAATGGAAGGAAAGAAAGCTGCGCAGACATTGACAAGTAACTATGGCGAACTAGCAAAAGCTAATGGTGCGGAAATCATAAAAATCGACGGATTCAACCAAGGAGTCGACTTAGTCGTTTCAAAACGAGTAGATGGCACGTATAACGATAAACTTTCTGCACTTGATTACTTAAAACAAAAACCTGATGCGCCGATTAAAGTTGTTGAGGAAGAAGAAATCTCTGAAGAGAATCAATCAGAGAGCGCCTTTTTATTCAGACAAGGCAATGAAGACTTAATAGAAGAAGTAAACAAAGCGTTGGATGCGATGCGTGAAGATGGTACATTGAAGACGATCTCCGAAAAATGGTTCGGCGAAGATGTATCTTAATACGATTGCACTAAGTCCCGAACGTATACAGAGATTCCAAGAAATCGCATCAACATCCATCGGGCCATTGATTGAAGGGGCTATTAAGTATACCATCCCCTTGGCAATCATCGCATTTAGTATTGGATTGATCATTGCAATCTTTACGGCATTAGCGAGAATTTCATCTAATAAATTATTGCGAGCAATAGCGCGAGTGTATGTATCAATCATCCGAGGAACGCCTTTGCTTGTACAATTATTTATCATATTCTACGGTTTGCCGACAATTGGTATCACCATTGATCCCTTCCCGTCGGCCATCATAGGCTTTTCATTGAATGTCGGTGCCTATGCCTCGGAAATCATTCGAGCAGCTATACTGTCCATTCCTAAAGGACAGTGGGAAGCAGCATATTCTATCGGTATGAATTACTCGCAGGCATTGCGGAAGATTGTTTTGCCGCAAGCCGCTAGAGTTTCCGTACCACCGCTTTCGAATTCCTTTATTGGACTGGTGAAAGATACGTCGCTTGCAGCTACTATTTTAGTAGCTGAGACATTTAGGAGGGCGCAAGAAATTGCCTCTATGAACTATGAATTTTTATTCGTCTATATCATGGCGGCTCTAGTATATTGGGTAATTTGTTTCATCTTGTCGATCATCCAAGGTAGAATTGAAATACGCCTGGATCGAGTTGTCGGTAAGTCAGGGGGATTATCATGATTTCTATACAAGGATTGAAAAAGTCTTTCGGATCGCAAGAAGTAATAAAAAATGTAGACTTGGAAATCGAGCAGGGAAAAGTGGTCGTGATTATCGGTCCTTCAGGTTCTGGTAAATCTACGTTGTTACGTTGTCTGAATGTGCTCGAAACACCGAATGGTGGCGTGCTGTCTATAGATGGACAGAAGCTAGACTTTAATACATCGGTCTCGAAGAAATCTATCAGTGCATTTCGTCGTTTGACAGGAATGGTATTTCAGAGCTATAACCTGTTTCCGCACCTGACAACGACAGGTAATGTGACGGAAGGACTCACTACAGTCAAAGGGCTATCGCATAAAGAAGCCGTGAAGAAGGCTGAACTGCTACTAGATAAAGTAGGATTGGCTGATCATAAGGACAAGCATCCCTTCCAGCTTTCAGGCGGTCAGCAACAGCGTGTTGCAATTGCACGAGCACTTGCGATGGATCCGAAAGTCATGTTGTTTGATGAGCCGACATCCGCTCTCGACCCTGAACTTGTCGGTGAAGTACTTCGAGTCATGAAGGACCTAGCACATGAAGGGATGACGATGGCTGTCGTAACACATGAAATGAGGTTCGCTAAGGAAGTGGCCGATGAGGTAATCTTTATAGATGATGGTGTCATTGTAGAACGCGGTGCACCAGCTGAGATCTTCAACCATCCAAAGCATGAGCGAACTAAGAAGTTTTTGAGTTTATTACAAGTATAGATAGACAAAACGCTTGGCACATAAGATGCCAAGCGTTTTTCTATGTTGATATAAGTGGAAATCAGCTTATTCGCTCATTAATTCGTATAAGTGATCATAGTTCGTGCTTCACCGCTCAATGCAACCTCACAACCGCTCTATCAATCTCGGTGAGCGCTCAATCAGCTTGCTCAAGCGCTCATAGTTCGTGCATAACCGCTCAATCTCAATAACCTTAACTACATACTCCCATTCAGTCCGGATGCCAACGATATGTATCGAGTGAGACACGGCCGTTTGCGTTGAATTGAACACCTTCCGCGAGCAATCGCTCACGTTGTGTCTCGCCTTTTCCTTCTGCGTTTTCCGGAGTCGAGATTCCACCTTGTGCATTGATGATACGATGCCAAGGCAATTCATATTTAGCACTCATCGAATGTAAAATACGTGAAATTTGTCTTGCACCTCGAGGATTTCCTGCTTCCGCAGCTACTTGCCCATAGGTCATCACTCGACCTGGAGGAATAGCTAGAATGATTGCCACGGCTTGTTCTGTAAATTTTTCCATAGTGATGCAACCTCCTTTTTTGTAAAGTCTAGCATAGATTATCGATACGTGTTATGCCATTATTCAGACGATATTGAATGCCAATATGGTATTATTTATGTACAGATAGAAAGGAGAATGTATATGAGCTCCAATACACTAGAGTTTGCAAAAGTACTAGATCAGCAAGATTCATTTGCGCCTTACAGAGAGGAATTTTATTTACCGCTAGAGAAAATCTATATGGATGGAAATTCACTTGGATTATTATCGAAGCGTGCAGAAGCGAAGTTATTCGAACTGGTAGATACATGGAAAGCACTTGCAATCGATGGCTGGACAGAAGGAATGCATCCGTGGTATTACATGGCAGAACAAATAGGGGATAGAATGGCACCATTAGTTGGCGGGAAGAAATCTGAAGTGATTGCAACAGGTTCTACTACGACCAATTTACATCAAATGGTTTCCACATTTTATCGACCTTCGGGAAAACGAACGAAAATACTAGCGGATGAATTGAATTTCCCGTCAGATATATATGCGTTGCAAAGTCAGATTCGTGTACAGGGGCTTGATCCGGAAGAGCATCTGATGCGTGTGAAAAGTGAAGATGGACTTACGCTTGATGAAAAGCGAATCATTGAGGCAATGACGGAAGACGTCGCGTTAATTGTACTGCCTTCAGTTCTATATCGCAGTGGTCAGGTGCTAAACATGAAAACGCTTACGCAAGCCGCGAAAGAAAGAGATATCATAATTGGATTCGATTTATCGCATTCGGTTGGATCCGTACCACATGCACTTCATGAATGGGACGTAGATTTCGCTTTTTGGTGTACATATAAACACTTGAATGGCGGACCTGGATCCGTTGGTGGTTTATTCGTCAATGAACGACATTTCGGTAAAAAGGCAGGTCTTGCAGGATGGTTTGGCTCTGATAAGACCAAGCAATTTGATATGAATCATACGATGACAGCTGCAACAGATGCAGGCGCATACCAAATCGGCACGCCGCATATATTGAGCCTGGCTCCGCTACTCGGTTCACTCGAAATGTTCGAGGAACTTGGAATGGAGAGAATCCGTGAGAAGTCATTGAAACTCACAAGCTTTATGTTGAGCTGTATAGAGAATGAATTGGGTGAGTATTCATTTGGTATCGGGAACCCGCTGGACGATTCACGTGGGGGCCACTTATTACTGCAACACAAGGAAGCCGCAAGAATATGTCAAGCATTGAAAGCACAAGGTGTCGTTCCGGACTTCCGTGCGCCTGACGGTATTCGGTTAGCACCTGTTGCACTGTATAATTCATTCGAAGACGTCTGGCAAACGGTACAAATTCTCAAAAAGATTATGCAAGAAGATGTTTATAAACAATTTTCGAATGAACGCGGGGTGGTAGCATGACGAATCAATGGATCGATATTACACAACCATTGAATCAGCGTATTGCGGAGTGGCCTGGGGATACACCGTTTGCCTATGAAGTAGCTGTATCGAAAGAGCAGTCCGGTTCCGTAAACATAGGTAAATTAACGATGAGTACGCATATCGGCACACATACGGATGCCCCTTTTCATTATGATGATGGTGGATTAAAAATCTTAGATTTACCAGTGGATTTGTATATAGGCAAAGCTTGTTTAGTAGACGTGACAGGAGTTAGCTGTGTGACACGGGCAGATTTGGAGCCATTTGATTTTGACGGTGCAGAACGACTTTTAGTGAAAACGGGAAGTCACCCAACTCCAACGAAATTTCCTGAGAACTTCACTGTCATTGGGGAAGATGTCGGGCCACTGTTGAAGGAGCGAGGTGTACGTCTAATCGGCGTAGATACACCATCCGTTGATTCGGAGACTAGCAAAGATCTACTTGGTCATCATTCGTTATATCGCAATGATGTGATTATCATCGAGAATTTAGTATTACATTCATTGGAAGTGGGGAATTATGAGTTGATTGCATTGCCTTTAGCATTGGAAGATGCGGATGGAAGTCCTGTCCGTGCAGTCGTCAGGAGGTTACAGTCTTGAAGGAAAAAGGGATTCATACCGATTTTAGGGATTCGATGACGTACAGCGAGTATTTGCATTTAGATCAGGTATTATCGAGCCAGAAGCGTCTATCGGGACATCATGACGAAATGCTTTTTATCATTATTCATCAAGTAAATGAACTATGGATGAAGCTGATTTTACATGAGCTAGAGACAGCAATCGAGTCGATTCAACAAGATGAGTTGCCGGAAGCATTCAAAATGCTTGCTCGAGTATCAAAAGTTCAGACTCAGATTATTCAGGCATGGGATGTCTTGGCTACATTGACGCCTGCCGAATACATGGAGTTTCGCGATAGTTTAGGAAAGGCTTCAGGATTCCAATCCTATCAAAATCGTTTGATTGAGTTTGCTTTAGGTTATAAACAACCACAAATTATTAAAATCTATGAAAAGGATAACGAGCTGTCAAAGAGATTGGCGAAAGCGTATGAGGCACCGGGAATTTATGATGTAGCCATTCAAGCTTTGGCACGTGCAGGTTTTGATATCAAGGCAGACTTACTCACACGTGATTTTTCAATTACTTATAAAGGAGATCCGAGTGTAGCGGCTGCATGGCTTGAAGTGTATCGGGATGTAGATCGATATTGGGATTTATATCAATTAGCGGAAAAGCTAGTCGATATCGAAGACAGTCATCAGCAATGGCGCTTTAGGCATATGAAAACAGTGGAGCGCATTATCGGCTTTAAGCAAGGCACAGGTGGCTCATCGGGTGTTCACTATCTAAAATCTGTACTTGATCATCGCTTCTTTCCAGAACTCTGGGATGTCCGAACTAAAATTTGACAAACTGGCAAGCTACCAACTATCATTAAATTTACAATAATCTGAAAAGAGAGGTGGTATGTATAATGACCAAGAAGTCGATGAGCTATGTTGTGATGGCATTTGCCTTAGTATTGCAAATTGCAGTCATGCCGTTACAAGCGTCTGCTGCAGATCCTGAAAAAGCACCTACGTGGATATCTCCTATTAATTATTTAGCGCTAGGGGATTCGTTAGCAGCTGGTGTCACACCAAATAACGAACTCGGTAAAGGCTATACAGACTTTTTAGCGGAGGAACTGGCTAAAAGTGAAGTATTGCAGGCCAGCAATAAAGGATTTTCATACCCAGGCTATAAAACGGATGATGTCTTGAGGGATTTTGAGATGGACGTCACGAAGCCGATCGTAGGGATCGGACATTCCGACAAAACAGCTACTCTTCATCAATCTGTGAAAGAAGCACATCTCATTACGTTAACAATCGGTGCAAATGACGTATTGCCAAAGTTTACGTTTGATGACAAAGGTACACCGCAATTCAACTCGGAAGAATTACAGGCGGCTATTATGAAAGTCGGGATGAATACGCAAAAAATATTGGCTAAAATATATCAACTGAATCCGAATGCACAAGTATATGTGATGGGCTATTACAATCCATTCCCTTACTTGAGTCCACAGAATCAACCATTAGTAAATCAGCTTGTCGTAACGTTGAATGATGCGATTAAAAAAGGTATAACAGGCACTACGGCACAGTTTGTAGACACATCAAAGCAAATCGCTGAAGATCCTTATACGTACTTGCCTAATCCTGAAAATATTCATTTAAGTCAAGCGGGCTATAAAGTAGTTATGGAGGCTTTCCAAAAATCATTGATGGAGAACTATTCATGGTTTGCAAAAGATGCACTTACTGTCACAGCCAAAGATTCGACTACAGTAGAACTCAACTGGAAACCGGTCATTGATACGGGAATGGTCTCCATGTATCAAGTCTATACTGGTGATAAAATGGTAGGCGAAGTGATGTCACCTGTCTTATCATATGAAATTACAGATCTCGAGCCGAATAAAGAGTATCATTTCTCTGTTCACGCCGTTAATCAGAATGGCAAAAAGAGCATGCAGCACTTGAATACTAAATACACAATAGATCAAGAGCCGGTTGAACCAACAGTGATGTTTACAGATATCACAAATCATTGGGCTAAAGATGTAATTGAAGTGGCAGCAATGAAAGGTATTGTTAGTGGCTATGCAGATCACACTTTCCGACCGGACACATCACTCACACGTGCACAAGCTATGTCAATCATTGTTCGCGCGCTGGATTTAAAATCTAAAAGCACAAAATCGGCATTTACTGATTTAGCAGACTACGCGGACAGCACGAAGAGGGATATACAAGCCGCTTATGACCATGGTTTAGTAAGTGGAGTGAATGGTCACTTCATGCCAAACAAGCCTATCACTCGTGCGCAGTTAGCATTAGTATTGAGTCGAACGTATGAAATAGCAACTGGAAAGCCATTCACGCCAACAGTAGCAGCACCGTTTACAGATATTAAGAAGTTCTCAAAAGACACGCAGTGGGCAATAGCGGGTCTTTACCAAATGAATATTGCAACAGGGGACAATGGCAAGTTCATGCCAAACGATTCCACAACACGAGCACATGCTGCAAAGATGATCGTGCATTCAATGGAAGCCATTGCACAATAATAAAGTAAATATCAAAAGGCAAGCCTCACATTGAGGCTTGCCTTTTGATGTTGTTCGATTGTAGATAACGATACTAGTTAAACGTTGATCAACAGTGTGGTTTATGCAAATTTCTTACGTGGCGTTTTCTTATCCACCACAGCAGCACCCACAATATCCCCCATGACATTGGAAGCGGTACCCGCCATACCAATTAATGCATCAACTCCGGCGATCAGAGCGACAATCTCCAGCGGTAATCCGAACATAGTAAGTACTGCAGATAGCGTAACCAATCCGGCAGCAGGAACACCAGCTGTTCCAATAGAAAGTAAGGTTCCAATTGCGATGATGACGATAAAATCTACAGCGGATAAGTTCAAGTTCGTGATATTCGCTGCGAAGACCAGGGAAATACCCATGCGCAATGCGCCGCCATCGGAATTGAAGACTGCGCCGAGTGGTAAAGCGAAGTTCGCTGTATTCTCAGAGACACCCGCTTTTTTAGCAGAATCAATTGCAATGGGCAACGTAGCAATACTACTAGAAGTGAAGAATGCAGTTGTATAGGCATCTTTTGTATTACGATAAAAAGGTAATACTGGATTACCAAAAAATTTCAAGAATCCGCTATAGACAAATAACCAGAGAATTAAAACGCCAAGATAGAATACACCGACGAATGATAGTAATCCAAGTAATGTTTCCCATCCTTGCTCACCAAAAGCAGTGGCACTGATTGCGAAAACACCAATGGGTGCATATAATAACACGCCTTCAAGAATTTTATAGAACATCGTATTTAATGCGTTAAAGAAACGATCAAGAAAATCGCCCATTTCAACGAGTTTCGTATCTTTGGAAAATTTCATGGAAGACATGGCCATGCCGATGATGATTGCGACGAATAGAATGGCCATCAGATCACCAGATGTGAAAGCTTCGAAGATATTCTTTGGTACAATTTGTAATAAAATTTCTGAAAATCCAGGTGCATGTGGAGGTTCCACTACTGCGTCAGTAGGTAAAGTTAAATGTCTACCTGGCTTGAGCCACATGGCCAATGAGAGTCCGATTAAAACGGCGGCCGCTGTAGTTGCCGTATAATAGAGAATTAACTTACCACCCATTTTCCCAAGTTGGGCTAAGTTCATTTGATTAACAGCTAATACAACTGTCAGGAAGATGACAGGAATGGCGATCAGGCTGAGCAAATTTAATAATAATGTTCCAAATGGTTTCAGGAAAGTAGTGTATTCGTTAAAAAAGATTCCAAGTAAGGTGCCCGCAATAAATCCAATCGTAATTTTAGCGACAAAAGGTGTGTTCTTATACTTATTCCAAATGGGTATCACTCTCCTGTTCGTTACTTATTCCCGCATCTAGTGAACTACAGTGAGAGAATATTATTTCATCATATCATATCTGTACAAATAGATTGCGTTAAGTACCTTGCTATTGCTTTACTTTCCATAAAAAAAGATTTAAAATAAAATAAATGGTTAGCCAGACTAACTAAAAAATAAGGGGTGTAAATTTTATGGAGCAAACACAACAGTTTTTTCCGGAATATGTTCAACTCTACCGTCCATTGTTAAATCGATTAAATAATTTGTTGGCACCGTATCAATTATTTCACTCACAATGGGGAATACTAAAGTTGTTATGGTTAGATGGTGAAATGACATTAGCAGAAATTGCTATACGTAGACAAGTGGAAAAGCCCAGTGTCACTAAAATTATCCAGCGTCTATTGGAAATGGGTTTAGTCAGCATTCGGCCAGGAACAGATCGCAGGGAGAAATGGATAGGATTGACCGAACAAGGAAAAGCTACAGTAGTAAATGTTATGGCTGACTTGGAAGTATTTTATGACAATTTACTTGAAGGTGCTACAGTGGAAGATCTAGAAGCAGGAATTCGTGTGTTAAAACTAGCAAATAAAAATCTTCATAAATGAGAGAGTGGTTGAATGAATAATAAAAAAATCTGGACAAAGGACTTTATTGTTACATCAGTCATTAACTTCTTTTTAATGTTAGTCATGTATTTACTTATAGTTACGATTGCGCCTTACGCAGTGAAGGAGTATGGCGTATCAACAAGTGTTGCAGGTCTTGTGTCAGGTATTTTCATCATTGGAACATTGATTGCACGCCTTGCTGTAGGTGGGTTAATAGAAAAAGTCGGCAGCCGAAATATCCTATTGATTGGATTATTGGTCACTGTATTGGCATCCGTCTTTTATTTTGGCGCAGTAAACTTACCGTTATTAATGGCGAACCGATTCTTCCATGGTGTTGGACTAGGCATTTCTTCTACCGCGACAGGTACAATGGTAGCTCAAATGCTTCCACCTTCACGTAGAGGTGAAGGCATTGGGTATTTCAGTTTAAGTACAGTTCTTGCTACAGCGATTGGACCATTTTTCGGTATTTTCTTAAGTCAGCACTATCATTTCAATATACTCTTTATGTTTTGTCTGGTACTCAGTATTAGTTGTGCGGCGATGTTCTTTTTCGTTGAGAGAAAGCCAACAGTCCTGCCTAAAAAGAATGTACAGACGACAACAAAGAAATTGGGAGTTCACGGATTATTAGAAGTGCGGGCATTACCGATTGCGTTTGTGACGTTGTTAGCAGCTATCGCTTATTCTGGTGTGCTATCATTCATTTCGTTCTATGCTGAGGAAATCAACTTGGTAAGTGCAGCCAGCTTCTTCTTTTTAGTATACGCCATTGCTGTACTGTTCTCGAGACCATATACCGGTAAATTATTGGATGTAAAGGGTAATAAGTTTGTTGTTTATCCTTCGTTGTTATTATTTGCAGGTGGATTATTATTGTTAAGTGGGGCAAATGCAGGTTGGATGCTACTTCTTGCGGGCGGTGTTCTTGGGCTCGGGTTTGGTAACTTCCAATCATCTGCACAAGCGATTGCGTTGCAAGGTGTGAAACCTGAGCGTTTAGGTGTTGCTACGTCAACGTTCTTTATTTTCTTAGACTTTGGTTTTGGCTTTGGCCCGTATGTACTCGGGTTACTTGTACCGATCATCGGCTATCAGCATCTGTATTTGGTTCTTATGGCTATAGTGCTGATCGCGCTCGGTATTTTCATGTTATTCAGTCGGACGCGCCAACTTCTTATTGTAGAACAAGATTGATAAACTATGCAAAAAGACACTACCGTTCTGTATGTAGTGTCTTTTCATATGCGTGTTAAACAATTTCGACCATTACGTTTAGAAGTATATTGAGCATCATCAGCTCTGCCATAAATCTGGCTCGATTGATCGCCTTTGCGGAAACTCGTGATTCCCATACTGACGGTTATCCCGATGCTATTCCATTCAGACTTTTCTATATAGCATCGAAGTTCTTCTGCTCTTTCACAGTTCTTTTGATGATTAGGGTCATCAAATAGTACCGCAAATTCTTCTCCGCCAATCCGTGCTACTAGGTGTGGAGAGTAAATTTTGTACTCCAACTTGCGAGCTACTTCTCTCAACACATCATCACCTACTAAATGGCCATGTGTGTCATTCACAGTTTTAAAATGGTCGATATCAAACATTAATAAAGAGAATGAACGCGTCATAAAGAGTTCTGCACGATTGATCGCAGCATCTAAATTTCTCCGGAATACACGACGATTATAGAGTCCTGTCAATTCATTCCGTGTAGCTAACTCTTGAAGTTCTCCATTCAAATCCTGAAGTTGCTGTTGCTTGTATTCGACTACTTCAAGCAATCCGAGTAATTTATTGTACGCTTCATCCGTCTGTTGTTGAATTTTCTCTGCTTCTTTTTTTGATTTTAGTAACTGGTTCTCATATTCATCACGTACTGTAATCGGAACTACAATACCTTCATATAATCCATTGCGTTTACTGACATTCATCAATACAGGGAGGGTACGATTAACTAATTTAAAGTTTAAATACATTTCCCGTATTTCTTGGTGCATAGAAATAGACGGCACGAAGTAGGTTTGGAAATAAACTTTAGATGGGACTGTTAGTACGTCATGCATATGTCGCGGCATTTTGTCTAGACGTAATATCTCTCGCATCGTCTGATTCATTTCAACAAACTCCCATTCACTTGTTAAGACGAATATCCGCAAGGCAATAAGTCCATCTGCTCATCCATGATTTATACGCTCCTGTCCTCTTCGATAAAACGTGTAATCTCATCAATTGTTTCTGTAGGATGACTGATATGTGGATTATGTCCTTTTGCTTTCATGATGACCAGTTCACTGTCCGAAATGTGCTCCTTTATATAGTGTCCTACTTCCATAGGTACGATAGAGTCTTCGGTTGGTTATAAAATAAGTGTTCTTGTGGGAACCTTAGGTAATTCCTCACGAACATCTGACATGAATGTTGCTTCTGCAAAGCGACGTGCGATGCCAGGATCATTCGTACATAGCATAGACTCGAACTCTTCAGAGAGATATGGCCGATCTTCATTTTTCATCGCAATGGGTGCTAAGTATTTCGTGAACTCTTTATAGTTCATCTCCATCATATCGAGTAATTCATCAATATCTTCACGTTCAAATCCACCATGGTAATCGGTTTCATTCAAGTAATGGGGGGAAGGGCCGATCATAATTAGCTTTTCCATTAAGTCAGGTCTTTGGATAGAAGCGAGCACACCAATCATTCCACTTACTGAGTGACCAACATAGATAATATCTTTTAGTTCTAGGGCATCACATACCTCGATTACGTCTTGTGCATAGCCAGGCAATGATGCATAGCGCTCTGCTGAGTAGGCTGTCTTATCACTTTGACCAGAGCCTACGTAATCAAATGTCACAATCCGATACTGTTTTTCGAATGCGGGAACGAATGATTCCATACCGTTTGATCACAGCCAAAACCGTGTGCAAAAACTATGGTTTGTTCACCAGAACCTGTTATATGTACAGCGTTTCTTCTTTTAATATCTATTGTCATAAACTCAATTCTCTTCTTCTGAACACCACGTAAATTATTACCATTGTAGCATAGGAAAAAGATCCGTTTATAATACTTGGGCGATAAAGAAAAAACACCTGTGAGTATTCTCACAGGTGTAACATCTTAGTTTGTGAAGTTATCGAAATATCCTTGAATAAAGACAATAGGTGTACCTTTGTCACCACTACCTGAAGTCAGGTCGGATAACGAACCGATTAAATCCGTTAGCTTACGAGGAGTTGTTCCTTGTGAAGCCATGGATCCCATTAAATTAGTATCTTTATTCTCAATAAAATTAGAAACAGCATTCTTTAATTCCTCTCCGCGCAATTCAGAGAAATCATTATCAGCTAAGTATTTTAGCTTTACTTCATTTGGAATGCCGTCAAGTCCATCTGTATAAGCGGGGGATACGACTGGATCGGCCAGTTCCCAAATCTTACCTACAGGGTCTTTGAACGCGCCATCTCCGTAGATCATTACTTCTAAATCTTTGCCTGTTTCTTTTTTTAACATGGCCTGAATGTTATCTACTATAGGCTGACAGCTATGAGGAAACAGCTTGATACTGTCTTCTTGTGCTTTGTTTGCGCCAAGTAAGCCGAACTGTTCGTTGTAGCCACTGCCATCGATAGAAGTTGCCAAGATATCATCCAAACCATAAATCTTTTCGGCACCGTTTGCTTCCAGAATACGCTTTGTTCTGAAACGTGTATGGATATCGCAAGTCAGTACAGTTTTCGTATAATCTAAAATCGTTTTCGCATTATTGGAGAAAATGACCTCATGCTCTACATCGAACTCGTCCATCAATGATTTATAGTATTCAATATAGTCAACGCCTGTGAATGGGTGTTTGTTCTCACCGAAGTGTTCGCGGAACTCAGCTTCAGTCAATACATCAGTCCAAGGGTTAACTCCCTTTTCATCTAGACGATCCAGTTCAACTAAGTGGTTACCGACTTCATCGGAAGGATAGCTAAGCATTAAAACGATTTTCTTCGCACCTTTTGCGACACCGCGTAAGCAGTTTCCAAAACGGTTACGACTAAGAATAGGGAAAATGACACCGATTGTATCATCACCGAATTTCGCTTCGATATCTTTTGCGATATCATCGATTGTTGCATAATTTCCTTGTGCACGCGCTACAATTGATTCCGTGATGGATACGATATCTTTATCTTGAAACGTAATATTCTCTTTTTCTGAAGCTTCTAATACACTATCCACTACGATTTGATCAATATTGTCACCTTCATTTATAATCGGGCAACGTAATCCTCTAACAACCGTTCCTACAACTCTTCCCAAAACAATCGCTCCTTAGTGAAACTCAATTTGATCACTCTTCTTTGTATTATAACGTTCATTTATGGTATAAGTAAAATTAATATACTTAATAGGGGATATAAGGAGTGGTTATATGTCAATCAACTTAGAGTGGTATAAAGTCTTCCAAACTGTTGTTCATAATAAAAGTTTCTCAAAAGCCGCTCGAAGTTTATTTATGACACAACCTGCCGTTAGTCAAATAATATCGCAATTGGAAGGAGCATTGGACACACGTCTGTTTAATCGTACATCCAAAGGGGTGACATTGACCGATGAAGGCTCCTTGCTATACGAGTATGCCAATTCGGCACTGAATTTAATCGAGGCAGGCAATGAAAAGTTACAGGAGTTGAAGAATCTATCATCAGGTGAATTGAAAATAGGTGTAGGGGATACGATTTCCCGTTATTATCTGCTACCTTATCTGGAAGCTTTCCATACAAGTTTTCCGGGCATTCGATTCAAAATTACAAATGGCACAACTTTAGAGCTAATCGCTGCGCTGAAATCAGGCGAAGTGGATATTGCCATTTGTAACTTTCCAATTGAAGATGATTCGTTGGAGAAGCATGCGTGTTTCGACGTACAAGACACGTTCGTATACGGAGAACGATTTCGAAAACTTTTCTTGAAACCCGTGCCTCTGCAGGAGCTTGCAAGATTACCGTTAATTTTATTGGAGTCGAAATCCAATTCACGTCAGTATGTAGAAGACTTTCTATTGAAGGAAGGTGTAAAGATTTACCCTGAATTTGAACTAGGTTCTCATGAGTTGTTGTTGGAATTTGCCCAAATCAATTTGGGCATTGCATGTGTGGTCAAGGAGTTTTCGGAAGAGTACTTGGAACGTGGCATGCTGCAGGAAGTAGAGTTTTTAAAACCGATACCTAAGCGCAGCATCGGTGTGTGCTATTTAAAAGGAGTGTCGCTATCACCAGCGGCTTCGAAGTTTATAGGGATATTGGAGAAGAATTAGATAAACCGGCAGCGATGTTGGGGTGCATATTCCCATCGAAAAAATGTGCTCCAAACGCTTTGCTTATGCCTAAATCCCAACAGAGCAACTGGGGGATAATTAGTGTTGTACATTAAAGTTAGAGTATTATTCAATTTTGACTTAAATTTATAGTTTAACCTAAATAGGTTTAAAGGCAACAATAGTTCATACATTATCGTCAGTAAGTGATCTGAGTTCTACCACTATAAAGGCAGGGATTGAAGCAGAAGCTGGAGCTTCAATTCGCTCGTACTCATTAATTCACTCTCCATTCTTTCAAGTTTATGAACCTTAAACTTAAAACTACCCATAAAAAAGGCTGACGCAAGAAGTGGATCTTCTTGCGTCAGCCTTGGTTTGATTATGCGTAAATATTACGATCCCAGAAGCGGTGGTGTGCAACAGCCTCTACCCATTGCTCGCCTTCGCCTGAAACCTTCAAATCCATCAAAATGCCAGGACCTGGTTTTACTTTGGTCTTTTCCATCAACCCTTCAGCTGCTGGAGCAGAGCCGATCGGTTTGAAATGCATATACGCTTCATTGACGAAATCAGCAACATCGGCATTGAACTTCTGTTGTTGCTTCGCTTGTCCACCTACAACATACAACGCATCGTATAGGACGGAGTGAACTGTCAATAATGTTTCGTCTACATCTACTGTAGCCCCATTCTTACCCGTCAGCTTGCCGAACTTCTCGCTCACAATATTAACCGTCATACCTGCATCTAATGAAGCCTTCAAGAATGGCTCAAGCGCTTCATCGTCAAACTGGTCCGCGATCAACACGGCTACTGTACGCGTATCGGGCGCTTTTGCCGTGTTCTCCTGACTGAGGGCGGGGGATGACTTAGATTCGCTAGACTGTGTGACTTCTGTTGGTGGCTCGACACCGACTGCGTCAGCAACTTGAGTCGCCATATTCATATCGACATTAGCAAACATATCCACTGCTTGTTTCCTTACATTCATATCATTCACTTTTCCAATTTCAAAGCTAAACGCTGCAATAATGTGCTCTTTCTCTGCGTCAGACATACTGTTCCAGAATAGACGGGCCTGTGAGAAGTGGTCTTTGAACGAATCACTTCGGGCTTGTACTTTGCGGCCTTCTACCTTCTCTTGGTAATGTACGTAGCCGCCATCTTCCTCGGAAGCCGTGTCCGGTTTATTGTTGGATAATGAATTGTTATGATAATGAGTTTGTCCGACGTTGATGGTTTGTCTGCCGTATCCGTCACGTTGGTTATTGTGGAACGGACAGACCGGTCGGTTAATAGGCAACTCATGGAAGTTAGGTCCGCCCAGACGGATTAATTGTGTATCTGTGTAGGAGAACAATCTTCCTTGCAATAGTGGATCATTCGAGAAATCAATTCCGGGTACCACGCTGCCTGGGTGGAATGCAACTTGCTCCATTTCAGCAAATACATTGTCTACGTTGCGATTTAAAGTCATTTTTCCAATGATTTTTACCGGAATATCTTCTTCAGGCCATAGCTTAGTAGGATCTAGAATATCAAAATCAAATTTAAATTCATCTTTTTCCTCTAATAATTGTACGCCAAGTTCAAATTCTACGAAGTTTCCGTTTTCAATTGATTCCCATAAATCACGACGATGGAAGTCAGGATCTTTTCCGTTAATCTTCTGCGCTTCATCCCACACTAGGGAGTGGGCACCGAGCTTTGGTTTCCAATGAAATTTCACAAAGTGCGCTTCACCCTGATCGTTTACAAAGCGATACGTGTGTACACCGAAGCCTTCCATCATGCGGAAACTCCGTGGAATAGCGCGGTCGGACATTTGCCACATGACCATATGAGCAGATTCTTGATTGTTCGCAACAAAATCCCAGAATGTATCATGTGCAGATGCGGCCTGTGGCATTTCATTGTGTGGTTCAGGTTTCACAGCATGTATTAGGTCAGGAAATTTAATAGCATCTTGAATAAAGAATACCGGTATATTATTTCCTACTAGATCATAGTTACCTTCTTGTGTATAAAACTTCACGGCAAAACCTCGTGCATCACGTACGGTTTCAGCAGAACCTTTACTACCTGCTACACTAGAGAATCTGGTGAATACAGGAGTTTTGGTGCCTGGCTCCTGTAAAAATCCTGCTTTTGTATATTTCTTCATGGACTCATACACTTCGAATTCACCGTGCGCTGCAAAGCCCCGTGCGTGAACTACCCGCTCTGGAATTCGTTCGTGGTCAAAGTGCGTCATTTTCTCTCGGAAATGGAAATCCTCCATTAGCGTTGGACCGCGTGTTCCTGCTTTTAGTGAATGTTCGTCTTCTGAAATCTTCAATCCTTGATTTGTTGTCATAGAATGTTCGTAGTCACGCGCGCGGAATGTCTCCAATTGTTTATTTTTGCTCTCTTCGTTTACTTGATGATCTTTCTTCACATAAAATCCTCCCATCGAAAATAGTAGTCTGCTTTTCTTATTCCCCAATTGTGTAGGGATAAACAGAACATTATATTCGTCCGGAACGTAAGATGGAAAATAGCAGGTAAATAAACATTAGAGTTGCGATGACCGCACCGACTTCAATGAGCGGCAACTTTAAGAAGAGCGCGGTTTGTCCGGCAATGGCAGAACCGATAATTAGGCCGACCATTAGAATACTGAATGCCAACAACACGATACTTAAAGAAAGGCGGTTAGCGATTTTATCAAGTCGGCGGAAAATAATGTTTGTTTGCTTCAAGCCGACGTCTAATTCCACTTTCCCTTTTTGTATGGTTTTGATGGCTTTTTTCATATCGTTAGGTAATTCGGACAGAATTTCGGCATTCTTAACAAAAGTATGCCAACCATTCTCCAGTAAGTAGCGTGGATCGAATTGTTTGAACACCATCTTTTTACCATACGGTTCAATGGCTTTCATAATACTGAATGAAGGATCCAATTTTCCGAGTACACCTTCAAGTGTCAGAATCACCTTTACAAGAATAGCAATTTCATTCGGTAAACGTATGCGGTGGCGATAAGCGATTGAGAAAATTTCCATAAATACATCGCCTAATCTTAAATCTGTAAGGGGTGTCTCATAATATTTTCGTTGAATAATCTGTAAATCACGATATAGAGCATCCGTTTTAGTATGCTCATGTAAAATATTCATAGCTTCAAATACATCGATTAATCGAGCAATATTTCCTTTTTGCAAGGCAACGAGCAATGAAATGAAATGATACGTCATTTCCTTACTCAGTTGACCGACCATACCGAAATCCAAATAATGAATAACGTTTCCAGGTGCAATGAAGATGTTACCAGGATGAGGATCACCGTGGAAAAAACCGTTTTCCATTACTTGAGACAGCATGGAATCTGCAATTCTTTCTGCAATCAACTTGCGGTCATATCCTTCGCGGTCCAGTTGTCCGATATTGCTCACTTTAATACCGGTGACCAGTCCTGTCGTTAGCACAACACGTGTAGTGTATTCATCGTAAACAACCGGAGCTTGGATGGTAGGGTTTTTCGCAAATTGATGCGAGATTCGTTCTGCGTTACGGCCTTCTAGTTGATAGTCCAATTCTTCACGTAGAGAATGAGAGAACTCATAGATTAAATCTTTTATATGATACGCTTTCGCCCAGTCCATATTCTTCTCGAGAAATCCGGCCAAGTCGTGCAAGATAGCGAGGTCAGTATTCACTTGTTGTTGGATATTAGGGCGCTGGATTTTTACCGCTACGTGTTCACCGTTAGGCAACCGAGCTGTATGCACTTGACCTATAGAAGCTGATGCGAGTGGTTTTTCATTGAATTCTAAAAAGAGTTCTTCAATCGTTCCCCCTAATTGATGCTCGATTATTTCCCTGACTACTTCAAATGGGAAAGACTCCACATGGTCTTGTAGTTTTTCAAGCTCTGAAGCGATTTCCTCTGGGACTAAATCGCGCCGGCCACTGGCAATTTGTCCAAGCTTAACGAAAGTTGGTCCGAGTTGTTCTAATGCAGTTCGTAATTTTTTACCGACATGATATAAATTCAAATCGATTTGTTCATCCGCAGAAGTAAACTTTCGATCCGTCAGTCCAAGACGAAATAAGACATGACTGAATCCATTTCTTAAAAAGACATTTATGATTTCCTGTGAACGTTGTGCATTTTTCATTCTTCGTTTTAACAAAAAGAACACCTCCGTATATCTCCTTTCTACAAAAGATACCATTGAATCCTTGTGATTAAACACTAAAAAGGTCTCCTTCTCTTTGTTGAAAAGAGAAAAGGAGACCCATTGTTAGAAGATTTTTTTCCTGTCGCGTTCTTCCTTCAAGACTTCGACCGCTTCACGAAAACGCAGTGAATGGACGTTTTCTCTTTCTCTTAGAAATTTAAGAGAATCATTAATCCATGCATCGTCTGAGATATCGATGATCCATTGATACGTAGCGCGTGCTTTTTCTTCCGCTGCTATATCTTCGTACAAATCAGCAATCGGATCTCCCTTTGCTTGTAAGTACGTAGTCGTAAAGGGTACACCACCCGCATTTTCATAAAACAACGCATGGCCGTGATTGACGTAATGTGCACCAAGTCCGGCTTCTTCAAGTTGTTCAGGGGTCGCATCTTTCGTTAATTTGTAAATCATGGTAGCAAGCATTTCTAAATGAGAAAACTCTTCGGTCGCAATATCATTCAGTACACCGATGACTTTATCAGGAACGGTGTAACGCTGATTCATATAGCGTAATGCAGCAGCCAGCTCGCCATCTGCACCGCCATATTGCTCCGCAATGTACCTCGCAAGTTTTGGGTTACACTCTTTGACCTCTACCGGATACAATAATTTTTTCTCATAGACCCACATCAATATTCCCTCCAGTAAACTAGTATATAGTTGAGACTACATTTGCCATGGCCAAGGTGCTTGGTTCCAGCGCCAACCCGTATCAATGGCTTGTTCAGACGGTATGGAATGTAAGGAAAGCGGTCCGAAACGCTTTTCGTACATTTTCCTTAGTCTGGCTGCTTCTTTTATAGCAAGTCGCCATTGCGTAAGTGCTTCCTGGTCATTAGGATGCGTGTTGGTGTAGAGTGTCAGTTCGACTACCACAAAATCAGCCTGCTGCACATTCTTCAACATGTCTCTTCGTTCCGTTGCATCCATCAGGAGATCCCCTCCCTTTTTGAATAGCCGTCGACTAGTGCCGGCCACAGCGACCCGTGTTGTAAAGCTTCAGCAGGTGAAAATTGTGGAAGTGACGCGGGCTGGAAATTCATAAAAAGCTGAGGCGGCAAGGAAAACGTTTTGACTTTGATAGGTGGACACGGATCCCACGGAGAAATATATGGTTCATAACTTCCTCTGAACGTATAATCCATTCGTTATCAACTCCTCTACGCAAGATATGTAAATTTCTCATGCTATATGACCGAACCCAATCTTTCTCCATAGCGAATAAATTAATTTCGCTATTATAGGTCCCTTGGAATAGAATAGTTATATCTAATGAATATATTTATTAATAACTTGTATTCTAGTACAATAGAAGGAGTACGTGGCTTCAGTAGTTTCGTAGGAAGAATACATACAATGAAGGAGACGTTCAAATGAAACGTGGAGATGGCATAAATGGATGATTACTCCATATTTATCGGAAGGCAGCCGATCCTGAGCCGCTCAGGTGAGATTTATGCATATGAACTACTATACCGAAATAGCGAAGAGAACTGTTTTCCTGATATAAATCCTGAACAGGCTACCATCGGTCTATTGGTCAATACTTTTCTCACCGTTGGAATCGACCAGGTAACAAGTGGTGTACGTTCATTTATAAACTTTTCAGGTGAACTGCTAGCGCAAGACGTATTTATGAGTCTGAATCCTGATCAAGTAGTGATCGAGATTTTGGAGGATGTGGAAATAACACCTGCTCTTTTGCGTCGGCTGCGAATGTTTAAGGAAGCGGGATTTACGCTAGCGTTAGATGATTTTATTTTACAAGATCAATACATAACCTATTCTCAGTTATTTGAGCTGGTGGATATTATTAAAGTGGATTTCATTCAAACAAGCATAACGGAGAAACATCGCATCAACACATTTTTGAAAAGATATCCAACGATTATTTTATTGGCGGAAAAGGTGGAGACAGAGGCAGATTACCAGCTCGCATTAAAGAGTGGCTATGATTTGTTTCAAGGCTATTTTTTTGCGAAACCTGACATTATTCAAAGTGCTGAAATTCCATCTAATACATTAATTCATCTACAGATTATTGATTATTTCCAACAGGAATCCCAGTCTATCGATCAACTATCCAATCTAATTATGCAGGATGTATCGATATCCTATAAATTGTTACGCTTTATCAACTCATTAGCCTTTGACATACCGCGTCAAATTAGCTCTATCAAGCAAGCGATTATGATGATCGGGCTAAATGAAACGAAGAAGTGGCTACAAGTTCTAATGTTGCATGAATTAGGTCAAGATCTACAAGATGGTCGTGTGAAAGCGCTTATTGAATTATCACTTCGTCGTGCACGAGCATGTGAGCTGTTAGCGAAGTATAAAAGAAAACCAAATAAGGACGAGTACTTTCTCACAGGTATGTTTTCGTTGATTGATGCAGTGATGCAGCGGAAATGGGAAGATATTTTGCCATTACTTTCTTTGTCTGATGTCATTATGGATACATTAAGTGGAAAGCAAACTGAAATGAGTCCATACATGGAACTCATAGAATCGGTAGAGCGTTTTGAATGGGAAACAGTAGAGAGGCTTTCACGTGAACTGGCAATTCCTAAAAAAGAGTTAAGCGATATTTTTCTACAAGCCTTACGCTGGTCTCAGGGAATAGAGGATGAAACGAACTGAATATATACTGAAAAAGACATTTGCACTTGAAGATGTCTTTTTTGATGTGTAATATTGACAGTTATAATCTATTTGGTAACTTCTTATTCTGTAATTGATATGGGCAGAAGTACGTTATATTTCTTGTAATTGGGGTAAGGAGTGTAGTAAGAGAGTTACCAAATGAACACTAGGAGTCGATAGGTTTGGATAAAAAGTTCTGGAAAAATCCCGTGTTCTCTATTTCTGCCGTATTTATTTTTGTGCTCGTCGTACTAGGAGCGACCATACCTGTACCGTTTGGCGTGGTTTCTGAAAGGCTCTATCATTTTACGACAGATAATTTTGGGTGGTTTTATTTACTAGCCGTATTTATTGTCATTATATTTTTAGTAGGATTGGCAATAAGTAAATTCGGAGCCATTCGTTTGGGTGGAGATACAGAACGTCCGGAATATCCGTTTTTTACGTGGATTGGTATGCTCTTTTCTGCCGGTTTCGGTGTAGGATTGGTGTTCTGGGGTGTGGCGGAGCCAATGAGTCACTACTTTAAGTCACCTATTGCTGGTGCTGAAGCCCAGACAGAAGAGGCGGCACGTGTGGCAATGGGGTATTCATTCTTCCACTGGGGTATTTCTCAATGGGCAATATTTGGCATAGTAGGGCTAGTTATTGGGTTTCTTCAGTTCCGGAAGAAGAAGGATGGTTTGATTTCAACGGCGCTCGAGCCGTTGATTGGAAGTAATCGATACGTTAAGACCGGAATCGATTCATTTGCAGTCATAGCAACTGTCATGGGAATTGCTACTTCGTTAGGTATGGGTGTCTTACAGATGAGTGGTGGTATGGAGTATGTCTTTAATATTAAGAGTACGTTTACGATTCAACTGCTGATCATTGCTGTTGTGTTCGTTGCCTACATGACATCTGCTTCAACAGGCTTGAGTAAAGGTATTGCCTATCTAGGTAATTTTAACTTGGGTATGGCAATTGCATTATTGCTATTTTTCTTTATAGTAGGACCAAAAGTATTTATATTGGAAACCTTTACGCTGGCGATTGGAGATTATATTAATAACTTCATTACGTACAGTTTGCGTCTACAACCTTATCAAGGTGGCACTTGGGTAAAGGATTGGACCATTTTCTACTGGGCTTGGACTATCGCTTGGTCACCTTTCGTCGGTGCATTCGTGGCACGTGTATCGAAAGGACGAACAATCCGAGAATTCATCATGGGTGTCATGGTCATCCCGCCAGCATTTTCTTGTATGTGGATTGCGACGCTCGGTGGAACGGCACTATACAGCGACTTGCGTAATGGTACACAAATCGCACAAGAAGTAGACAAGGATGTGACGTCTGCTATTTTTGCAACGCTTCAACATTTGCCGATGACAGGGATCGTATCGTTCCTGGCTATTGTGCTGATCTTTACATTCTTGATCACGTCTGCTGACTCCGCAACGTATATTCTAGCGAGTATGACAACACGAGGTAGTTTATTCCCTCCATTAATTGTGAAATTCGTCTGGGGATTCCTAATGACTGCAATCGCGGCTGTATTATTATATGCAGGTGGATTAGAAGCTTTGCAATCAGCATCACTCGTATCTGCCCTGCCGTTTACCTTACTACTTCTATTACTGATCTTCTCGTTGGCCAAACTATTAGCCAGAGAACCGATTACAGTCAGACCGACAGATATTCGCCAATTTGAACATGTGGAAGGCGAAGTCAAAAAGAGACGTAAACGGAAAGAAAGTGAAAGAGAGAAGAGAGCACGCAGAGAAGCAGAAAAGGCTAGGAAAATAAAAGAGAAAAACGATAGAAAGTATCAAGAGCTTGAAAAGAAAAAGTATCGAGAAGTGGAGAAAGAAAAGAACGAATAGAAGAAAAGACCGGTTCGTAGCATTTAGCGCGAATCGGTCTTTTATCATAGAGAGGAGAATGTATGTGGCCATTGTAAAAGTTGAAGACATTCAGTTTACAAGAGACGATAATCAAATTCTGCAAGATATAACTTGGGGTATTGAGAAAGGGCAGCAGTGGGGTATGCTTGGATTGAATGGTTCCGGTAAGACTTCGTTATTATCTATTATTTCTACATATGAAATTCCTTCTAGTGGTGAAGTGGAGGTACTTGGCAAACGGTTTGGGAGCGCATACTTACCTGAATTACGTAAGAAAATCGGTTTTGTCAGTAGTTCTCTAGAGAAGTTCTCGGACTATTTCTGGAATGAATCGATTGAGCGGATCATCATTAGTGGTAAATTTGCGAGCTTTGGTATTTACGATGAAATTATAGCTGAAGACTGGATACGTGCCGATTATTTAGTGAAGGAATTTCGTTTGGAAGACGTCAAAGGCAAGAAATTCAGATTACTCTCTGAAGGAGAAAAACGTCGTGTATTGATTGCACGAGCATTGATGGGTAATCCAGATTTATTGATTTTGGATGAGCCGTGTTCTGGGTTGGATATTTTGGCAAGAGAACAGTTTCTTGAAGCGCTTAAAATTGCTACGGAAAATAATGTGCACCTCGTTTATGTCACACATCATATAGAAGAACTCGTTCCCGAAATCACTCACGTACTATTATTAAAAGAAGGAAAAATTGTAGCGAGTGGTCCTAAAACAGAAGTCTTGACGGACGAACTGCTATCTGAAACGTATCAAGTACCTGTAACTATTGAGTGGCATGCAGAACGACCTTATCTTTCAATGAAATAATGCAGATCCATACAGTTTATTGCTAGATAGAGAGGGAATAGTAAAAAAAACATAATATCGCCATACGATGTGTGCAGGAAGGAGTATATCAAATGAACTAGGGAAAGGGGGAAAGAGCTTTTGGTGAATCATAAACGTAAAATGACTAAAAAGCGCATAGCCTCCTACCTACTGCTTTTTGTTGCATTGCTTTACGCGGGTGTCATGCTTTGGCAAACGTATAAGCCATTGCCACCCGGTATTTCATATAAAGGAGAACTTCATCAAGTAGAAGACGTAGAGTTCATTTATGATTTAACGTACTCTAAGACGAAGTCAAAAGATCACTACAAATCAGAACTTCGTATATTCAATGAGGTTTTTCGAATGATTGAAGAAGCGCAAGAGTTTGTCGTGCTCGACTTCTTCTTAATGGATGATTACTATGATGAAAAAGAAGACTTTCCTCAAATTGCGGATCAACTTACAGAAGTACTTGTGAAGAAGAGGAAAGAGTCTCCTGACATGCCGATCGTATACATAACGGATCCAGTGAATACAGGATATGAATCCTATGAGTCGGAATGGTTTAAAGCATTGGAAAAAGCAGGTGTGCAAGTAGTGTACACAGACTTGGAGCCATTGCGTGATTCAATGCCCTTATACTCTGGGTTATACCGCATCTTCCTACAGTGGTTTGATTTTAACGGGGAAAATCAATTCCCCAACTTCTTGGCTAGTGATGCGCCTGAAGTGAAGTTCTCATCTTATTTGAAATTATTGAACGTTAAAGCGAATCATCGAAAAACTCTTGTGACAGAACAAGCGGCATTAGTTACGTCTTCTAATCCTCACGCAGCTAGTGGTCGTCACGGCAATGTGGCATTCAAAGTGAAAGGCCCAATTCAGAACGATATATTGGAATCGGAAGAAGCTGTGCTTCAGTATTCATCAGACGGAACGTTACCGCGTATCGAAACGGAAGAACAAGAAGGACCCTACCAGGCCCAGTACTTAACAGAGAGCAAGGTAATGGATGCATTAGTGGGCGATATTAAAAAAGCAAAAAAAGATGATGTAATCCGTATGGGCATGTTTTATCTTTCTGAGCAGGAAGTAATCCGACCTTTAGAAGATGCAGCCAATCGTGGTGTACATGTAGAGATTATCCTAGATCCGAACGAAAACTCATTCGGTAGTAAAAAGTCAGGTTTGCCTAATCGCCCCGTCGTCCAAGAAATAAGAGAGAATACAGATGATAAAATTAAAGTGCGTTGGTACAATACCGTAATCGGTCAATATCACACCAAGCTAGTAACGGTACAGACTGCGGACGAGACGTATATTACAAACGGATCTGCCAATATAACGGAGCGTACGTTACGTGATTATAACCTGGAAGCAAATCTGCGTATTATAGCACCAACAGACAGCGAGCTGACAGATGAAATCAACGCGTATTTCGATCGGATATGGAATAATGAAGACGCGCTATACACTCTGGACGTAGAAGAATACCAAAACCACCTGACATTCTTCCAACGAGGAATTTACGCACTGCAACGCTGGGCGAAGCTTACATCATATTAAAATAAAAAAGTACCGTTTATTGTTGCCGGTGCTTCACGCATATTTAACGCAAAGCATGAATGTAAAACATGAAGAGTATCTAACGATAAATTGAACATAGGAGATGTAGTAGATGAAGATTGTAATATTTGGAGCAACAGGCCGTACAGGAAGTGAGATTGTTCGTCGTGCATTAATTGACGGTAATGAGGTAACGGCAGTCGTTCGATCGCCTGAGAAGTGCAAATCTCAAGAAAAGCTGACGATCATTGCAGGTGACGTACGGGATCCGGATGCAGTAAAAAAAGCATTATCGGGGGCGGACGCAGTCGTAAGTGCTCTTGGCACTGACAAAACAACCACACTGACAGAAGCGATGCCGGCTATTATTGAAGGAATGAAAGAACACGGAATCGAAAGAATCGTAACAATTGGAACGGCAGGCATATTAAATAGCAGAACAGAACCGTCCAAGTTACGTTATCAATCGAATGAATCCCATCGTAAGTTGACATTTGCGGCAGAGGAGCACCATAAAGTATTTACGATGTTGCAAGATTCCGGTCTAGACTGGACGATCGTGTGCCCAACCTATTTACCTGATGGAGAAGCGGTCGGCAATTATCGGACGGAAAGAGAGTACTTACCGATTGATGGCGCCAAGATTTCTACCGGTGATACTGCTGCGTTCGCGTATGATGAATTATCTAAACAAGATTATAAGGGATATAGAGTAGGAATTTCCTATTAAAAAATATTAATCAATGTGAGAACACATTTAAAATTTTGGTGTAATTCGTATTGAATGTTGAAAAAGTCTCATAAAATCTCTTTGCTCTATGATATAATAGGAGGATAGAACCACAGGGAAAAGGAGAATGGGGAAACAGATGAGATGGTCCTTGAAGAACTTAATTCAAGTCGTGGCAATACTGGCTATTGCGTTGACCTTTCTAACGAGTACTACGGTGGCATATCAAGTGCATAAACAAACATTAATACATTCCACTCTAGAAACTAACTACGCATATGTCCAAAAATTGACGTCCACTACAGATACTTATTTACGGGAAATATTAAACACATTAGAAGTTAATGCGGAAGTAGTCCTATCTCTCCTTGATGACCCTTCTTCACAAACACAAATGAATGCGTTAGCCGAGCGGATTAGAACAGAAACGAGTACATTTGATTCTGTTGCGGTCGCCTCTACAGAAGGTGTCATACTAGGTGCCTCCTCTCCGAGCCTTGAGTTGCTTGGGGGAAAGTTAACATCGATTGGAGCAATGCAAGCTATTAAGGAAAAGAGGAAAATAATCTCTCACCCTTACGTTGGAATTGAAGGAGAACCAATTATATTTATTAGTGTTCCACTTTTTGAAAACGGTGAGTATAAGGGGTTTTTGGGAGGAGCCATTTATCTCGATCAGCCTAATATATTAGAGAAGCTCCTAGGGAACCATTACTATGAAAATGGTTCGTATGTTTATGTAGTAGACTATGCAGGGAAACTAATTTATCATCAAGAAAAAGAACGTTTGAAAGAGGATGTCTCGAGCAACCCGGTGGTTCAAAAATTAATAACAGGGGAAAGCGGCCATAAACAGCTAATTAACACGGAGGGAATGCCTATGTTGGCTGGATATGCCTATGTACCCATTGCTGAATGGGGAATCGTAGTACAAAGACCACTAGATATTTCTGTTGCTCCCGCAAAAGAAATGGTGCTGGAGATGGCATTAAAGTCTCTCCCGTTACTACTTCTTTCGTTCTTCTTGGTTAGGTATCTGTCAAGAAAGATTGCTCTGCCACTTCAAAAATTGGCATATTATACGGAAAACAGTGTAGAGTCTGATCAAAAAGAAAAAATGGAAGCCATCTCTGATTGGTACTATGAAGCTAAACAATTAAAAGGAGCTATGGTACATAGTTTGGATTACTTCAAAAATGAGATGAACTATTTCATTCACCAATCAACGATCGATCCGTTGACGAAACTAACAAATCGTCGAATGATGGATAGTTACATGAAGCAATGGGTGGACGATGGAACACCATTCGCTCTAATTATTTTTGATATAGACAAGTTTAAACGTGTCAATGATCGCTATGGTCATGCAGTCGGCGATGAAGTTCTGATCTACTTGGCAGATTGGATGCAACGAACAGTTCGCAAGCAAGATATATGTTGCCGCTACGGTGGAGAAGAATTTGTCATCTTATTACCGAAATCGGATAAAGTAACTGCTTACCTGACAGCAGAACGCCTTCGTGAAAAAATGGAGGACACAGTCAGCCCTTGCGGCGAAGTCATTACAATTTCGTCTGGGGTAGCTGCTTATCCACTACACGCAAACCACCCGGCGAGACTTATCGAATTAGCCGATCAAAGTCTGTATGAAGCAAAACGTACAGGACGTAATAAGACCATCGTTGTTTCTGATGAACCTCGGCAGAAGTAATATGCCGGGGTTTTCTTTAGTAGTAGATCAACAGAAAGGAGATGGAGAAGTGCCAGAGCATTCTATGGATAAACGCTTGCACATCAAAACCCAGGGTGTTAGAGAGTGGATTCATCAGTCATCTCATTATAATCGTTATGAAGCGACACCTTACGAGATGCTAAATTATTTATTTGCCGAACATGACCTCCTAAAAGAGGGGAGCTTGATTGACTTTGGCTGCGGAAAAGGAAGAGTGCCTTTTTATGTAAATCATCTTTTTTGTCTGGACACAATAGGTATTGAAATGAATAGTGTGTTACATCAAAATGCAATGACCAACTTATTGGATTATCGACAAGCCTTTCCGAAGAGACCTGGTTCTATTTCATTTGAATGCTGTATAGCGGAGAGTTACATCATTCCTGCAGATGCTGTGACGTTCTACTTCTTTAATCCATTTTCTTTGGACATTTTTCGGTCTGTAGTTCAACGAATTCTAAAGTCAGCAGAAAACGTCCCCCGCACATTGGAAATCATTCTATATTATCCGACTGATGAATACGTTTATTTCTTGCATCGTCACCCATTATTCGAGAAAGTGGCGGAGATACCGATTGCACATTTGCAAATCCATGACAAAGCAGAGCGCTTCTTAGTCTATACGTACAAACAGCCCTGATCCTATAGATCAGGGCTGTATTTATATTCATGCAGAATAACTGAATCGCTTTCCTATCCAGAATATGAATTCCATCAAGAGTGCAGCTAAGATCCCAACTAACAACCCGCTTGATAATAGAGGTTGAACTAGCTCCGGGAGTGAAGAAAATACTGTGGCTGGCAAAGTCATAATCGATAACCCGAGAAGTGCAGGTAATGCGACTCGGTAAATAGTTTTAGGTTCGAAAGTTAATCCTTCCACATTGCGCAAGGCAGACCGGAATAACTGTAAATAGGCTACAAATAATACCGTGTTTCCGACGCTTTGAGGAATAGTGGAAAAAAACGCACTTAATGACGGTACGAGCCCAAGGATTATGAACAGTATTGAACCGATAAAGAAGGGAGCTCTGTCCTTTATTCCGCTGGACTGAAGAAAACCGATAGATGAAGCATAAGGTGCATACGGAACGAGGCCTAGCGCACCTGCACCGACATTCAATCCCCCTGTTATAAGGAACGATGTTTTATACTGACTTTTAGTAGTTTCTTTTTGATATATATCTTCCGCGCCTTTTAGAGTAGCAATTGTGTTCGTTGTATTCAATAAACCTGTAATGACGACTGTAAACACGATGCCGATTTCAAGTGTTGGCTCACCCCAAGGAAACCATTGGATAAATGGCGTGGTTTTAATTGTTTCAGTGGCTGCTTGCGGAAAAATCAGCACAGCACTAATCCATCCGACTGTCATACCGATGAGTAAGTTCAAGCTGCTGATGATTCCTTTTCCTTTCACATGAACCAAAATCGTCAGACCCGCTAGAGCGAATGAAAATATAGTCTTCGATAGACTGATGAATTCACCATCATTGAGACCAATCATTCCCTTTAAAAAGATAGTAATCAACTGATTAGCCAACAGTAGTAAAAAAACGAACATGACAGTAGGTGTAAACCACTTCTTAAGAATTTCGCCCATACCGAGCATACCGAGAGTAGCAACCAGTACACCAGAAATCATGGCGCCTATTGCAATACTGCCTCCAACTGTAGCTAAACTTAAGCCCATCGCGCTCGCAGTTCCGGCCAAGCTGAGTACAACACCCCACCACAAACCTGACTGACCTTCCATTAATGCCAATCGGTGTCCAAGTGCTCCTTGAAGTAAACAAGCGATTCCCGTAAAGATAAATGAGCGTTGTATGGCTGAAACGATTTCAATCTGCTCAAGCTCAAAAGCAGTACCGACCGAAATAGGGATGACAACTGTATTAGCGAACATAAAGAATAGCCATTGAAATCCGGCTAACGCTGTAATTGAATACCGCATTTGTGTAGTGCCCATTCACATCTCTCCCTGTAAATAGTTATCTATGTATGTCTAAAAAATTGAAATATAAAGAAAACTATAGCACAAAATTAATAGGAAGAATAATGTTTCTAGTATTAACTCGATGAAAAAGTAATTCATTAGTAATCACATATAATAGTAATAGCCAGCAGACGTTCGTCTGCTGGCTACCTAGTATAGTTATATAGTAGTGAATAACTGTAAAAGTTCGTTGGGAGGCACGGGTCTAGAATACAAAAAACCTTGTGCTTCGTCACAATCAAGCTTCTTGAGAAATTCGGCCTGTTCGTGAGTCTCAACCCCTTCAGCAATCACTCGTAAGTGTAAGTTCTTAGCCAAGTCAATAATAGCTTTGACAATAACCGAATTCGAATTCAGTTCTCTAACAAAAGATTGATCGATCTTAAGGTGAGTTAGAGGAAACTTAGTTAAATAACTTAATGAGGAATAACCTGTTCCGAAATCATCGATACTAATTTTAATGCCGATCTCACGAAGTTCTTGTAAAATGTTTTGGCAATAGTCCACGTCAGAGGTCATACTTTCTGTAATTTCGATATTTAAATAGTGTGGCAGCAGACCGGTTTTATGAAGTGTTTCTTTGACATCGTTCACAAAACTGATACTTTTAAACTGACGTAAGGAGACGTTGACGCTCATTAATAGTGAAGTGTGGCCCAAGTCTTGCCACTCTTTCGCCTGTCTACAAGCAGTTTCTAGCACCCACAAACCAATGGCAAGTATCATTCCAGTTTCTTCTGCTATCGGTATGAATTGCCCGGGTGGAATCATGCCTCGGGAAGGATGTTGCCAGCGTACCAAAGCTTCTACGCCAATCATATTTCCTGTATTAAATTCATATTGCGGCTGGTAATGTAGAGATAATTCCTCTTTGTGAAGTACTTGACGCAATTCCATCTCAATTAAAGTTCGTTCCATTAAGTCTTTATAAAGTTCTTCAGTGAAAAATTGATATGTGCTTTTACCTGATTGTTTTGCTAAATACATAGCAGAGTCCGCATTACGAAGAAGCGTATCGTACTGTGCACCATCGTCTGGGAACATGCTGATGCCAATGCTTGGAGCGATAAATATTTCCAAGTAATCGATGAGGAATGATTTTGATACTTCATCGACAATTCGTTTGGCGACCATTTGTGCACCTTGTTTCGTCGTAGAAGAACACAGAATAAGAAACTCGTCTCCGCTAAGTCGACCAACCAAGTCATTTTGCCTAACGAGCGTTTGTAATCTTGCACCAACCGCTTTAAGCAATTGATCACCTACATAATGACCCATGGAATCATTAATATTTTTAAAACGATCCAAATCCATATAAAGCAGAGCGAAAGGTTCCCGGTTGTTTAAACGGGTCTCAATCAAGTCTTCTACTGTCTGCTTCAGTAACCTTCTATTTGGCAATCCAGTTAGATGGTCGTGAAATGCCATATGTTCTACTAAACGTTCAGCTTCTTTACGATCTGTAATATCACTGGCGGTACCGACAACTTCGACTACATTTTCACCTTCAAAAATAGGAGAGAGGTAAACTAGAAAAGTTCTTGATTGATAGTCAATTTCGAACTGTCCTACACGACCAAGTAGTGCACCAAGAAGCTGTCGCTTAAATGTAGACAAAGTGAAGCCTTTATTCGATGCGAGCTGATTAAGTGTATCCGCAGTGATTCCAAGTTGTTCGGCAACTTTTCCTTCTAGTAACGTAATATGAATTTGATCGTTTTCGTCCAAGGAATATTTAAAAATAGCATTTTGGAGATTTTTCACAGTCGTAGAAAAATCATTTTTTAATGCCAATTCTAATGATTTCTCCGCTTCCATCTGAGATGTTACATCCTGTCGTATGGAAATATATTGGAATGGCTTACCATCTGAACCGATAAACGGAACGATAGTAGTATGGACCCAATAAAAATTTCCGGACTTAGACTTATTACGGATCACGTCTCTCCATACTTGACCAGACTGAATCGTACTCCACATATCTGCGAAAAAACTTTTAGGATGTGTACCTGAGTTGACTACCCGATGTGTCTTGCCGATCAGTTCCTGACGCGAATACTCTGAAAGGGTACAGAAGCGATTATTGACATACGTAATTACGCCTTTTGGATTGGTGATGACAACTACTGCTGATTCATCCAGCGCATATTTAAAATTCTGCAGGTCGATACGTGTTTTGGCATACTCGTTTGAGACCATTTTTGAGCCGGTTACATCAATGTCGAGTGAGAGATAACCCGTTAAGTCTCCGATCGTATCATAAATAGGTACAATGGCGATATCTAGCCAGTGTACTGAGCCAGACTTAGAGTGAATTTGTATGGCTTCTTGATAGACGGTTTCATGTTCAAAATGCCTTTTAAGTATATAAAGCCTCTCTTCAATAGAAAATTCTCTATTTAACTTCCCCCATGTTCTACCTAGTAACTCATCTTCGCTATAACCTGTCAGCACGCAAAAATTGTGGTTTACATAGGTGAAATGACCGCTTAAGTCTATAAGTGATATGCAAAACTTTTCATCAAGTAGTGTAGATAGGTGTGAAGAAATACTAGGAGCATATAACGGCATAAAGGCACATCCTTTCTTTAGAAATCGTTATGGGGAAGTAGAATAGTCCTTGCTTTGCAAGTATAAAAGTTATGAAATTATATAATAATATCTAATAGATTGAAGAATAGATTTAATCTGTCTGATTATAACATGAATGAGAGAGTTTTGAACTAGTTATTGAAGAAAAAATATATAGGTTGTTAGAAGTGTAGGAATAGGAGAGCAGTACATAACAAAAAAGATCATGAAAGCTTTGTAAAGCCTTCATGATCTTTTCATCTTTTCGGTTTGTAATGAAGTGTTTTGAATAGCTTATTACGCTCTGCATCTGTTAGTTCTCGCCATTCACCAATTGGAAGATCACCCAGTTCAATAGTGAGTATCCGAACACGCTGCAAGCGACGTATGTGATAGCCGAGCGCTGCACACATTCTGCGGATTTGTCGATTTAAACCTTGTGTCAATATAATAGAAAAGGTTTTAGGACCGAGTTTTGTTACCGTACAAGGTTTTGTGACAGTATCAAGAATCTTCACCCCTTTTTCCATCTGTGAAATAAACGAAGCGGTTAGGGGACTATCCACTGTCACGATGTATTCCTTTTCATGTCCATGTTCTTCCCGTAGGATTTCATTGACGATGTCACCGTCGTTCGTTAATAGTAATAAGCCATCAGAATCTTTGTCTAAACGTCCAATGTGGAAGATTCGCAATGGGTGATTGACAAAGTCCACCACATTACCTTCTATATGGCGTTCTGTTGTACTAGTGATTCCTACTGGTTTATTAAGCGCGATATATACTAACTGTTCTTCTTGTTCGACTAGCTTGCCGTCAACTTCTACTTGATCACCTGATTCGACTTTACTGCCGAGTTCCGCGAGTTGACCATTGATTTTCACGCGACCGTCAGCAATCCACTGATCTGCCCCCCGTCTGGATACAATACCTGCACTACTTAAAAATTTATTAATCCGCATAAAGATTCTCCTTCCGCACTTGTTACAATAAGCTAATTATAGCATTTTTCCCGTAAGAAATTGTTGACATTAAAGATTCTGCATATTAAGATAAATATAATAACTAGATGGACAGAAGGTTTCGATAGCGGAATCGTCCCGGTAGATGAGATGAGTTAGCAGAGAAGAGAATAGCGAAAAGATATGAATAAGAAGAGTAGCGATCGCATGTGCTTTCTAGAGAGTCAGTGGCTGGTGAAAACTGATACACATTGTTCGTGAATGGACTTATGGCAGCTGTTTTGATGAAAAACAGACGTTTGCCCGCGTTAAGGGCAGTGTGAAAACACATAAAGTGGGAGTACTTTGGTACTTCAATTTGAGGTGGCAACGCGGTTATATAATCGTCCTCTGCAACAGGCTAACTGGCTCTGTTTGCAGAGGGCTTTTTCTATTTAATCATAAGAATTATACGACAGTCCATAGAGCAGAGGAGAATGATTATGATGACAGAGCAGAAGAACTTACGGGTCACGACGAGAAAGATTGAAGGAGATTCCTTAACTCCTATTTTGATATTTAGAAGATTGAAAGGGAATCATAAGTTCCTGTTGGAGAGCTCATCGCAAGCAGGTGGGTCTGGGCGTTATTCATTTATTGGACTGAATCCTCAAAAAGCGTATCGTGGTCGGGATGGTGTAGTAGAAGAGATCGTCTACTCAACGAATAGGACGTATACGCATGAAGGAGATCTCTATACGTTATTGAAGCGTCTCATGCCGCGTATTACGGAAGATGCGGGGTTCCCGTTTACAGGCGGTGCGGTTGGTTATGTAGGGTATGGAGCAGCAAGAAATGGTGAACAACGAACAGCTGATGACCTCCAGATGCCGGATGTCTACTTCAATATTTACGACACCATCGTGATCTATGACCATCAATTGCACGAAGTGACGTTGCTGCATACAGAAATCAATCCAGTATACGAAGCGCCTGATTTAGACGCCATCGAGGATATGATTGTTAATGGTTCAGTCGATAAAGAAGATAGTGTTTCTCTATCTGATTATCGTTGTGCCATTTCCAAAGAAGAGTTTGAGCGTCGTGTCCAGATTGTTATTGATGCGATTAAAGAAGGGCAGGCGGAACAAGTCGTTCTATCACGTCGCTTTGAAGCAGATATTACAGGTGATCCGTTTGCGTTGTATCGTAAACTGCGTCGCCGCAATCCATCTCCATATATGTACTACATGGAGTTTGAAGATCATACAGTCATCGGAACGTCACCTGAAAGTCTCGTGCGTGTCACCGGAGATAAAGTATTAACCAATCCAATTGCGGGCACTCGCAGAAGAGGGCGAGATCAAGCGGAAGATGAAGCGCTTGAAATCGAATTACGCAATGATCCGAAAGAGCTGGCCGAACACGATATGCTTGTGGAAGTAAGCAAGAAAGAACTGCAACAAATCTGTCGTCCCGAAACGATTGAAGTTGCAAATTACTTGGAAACAGTTCGCTATGAACATGTTATGCACTTAGTTTCCGAAGTGACAGGTGACCTTGCTCCAGGTTTGCATGCACTGGATGCACTGAAAGCGACGATGCCAGCAGGAACTGTTACGGGTTCCCCGAAACCAATCGCTATGGACATGATTGATGAACTGGAAGATCAACATCGTGGGATTTACGGAGGCGCTATCGGATATATTGGTCTTAACGGTAATATCGACTTCGCATTGACAATCCGTACAATGCTCGTAAAAGAAGGCAAAGCGTATGTTCAGGCAGGTGCGGGGATAGTAGGAGCTTCTGTTCCTTCATTAGAATATAAAGAGACATCCAATAAAGCCCGTTCCTTACTAGAAGCAACAGAAATGACAAAGTGATTGCCAAGGCTAAGCCTTGCTGAAAGATTGCGTAAACGTCTAGACGAGAAGGGGAGAGATGAGTATGAAGAGGTTTTTGAGCATAGTAGAGAAGCAACGCAACCTTATGTACGAAGAGATGAGAGAAGCCGCCGAGCTATTGTTCAATGACGCGACAGATGAAGATCTAATTACACAATTTTTGATCGCGTTATCGAAAAAAGGTGAAACATCACATGAAGTAGCGGCATTAGCGGCTGTTATGAAGTCATATGCGAACGACCTGACGCCTACAGAGGCACGTTATCTAGATAACTGTGGAACCGGTGGAGATGGAGTCAATACATTCAATATTAGTACGACAGCTGCATTCGTGCTGGCGGGTGCCGGGGTCCAGGTTGCGAAACATGGTAATCGTAAAATCTCTAGTGCATCGGGTAGCCAGGATGTTTTGGATGCACTTGGCATTCATTCTGATTTCCAGATACCTGATATGCAGAACTTATTGGAACAACAAGGGATTGCATTCTTATTTGCCCCGTCTATTCATCCTAAAATGAAGAGGATCGGCGCTATACGGAACAAAATTGGTAAGACGACGATCTTCAACTTAGTTGGGCCCTTGACGAATCCTGTATCACTTGAAACACAGTTTACCGGTATTAACCGTCCAGATTTCATCATGGAATATGCATCAGTACTCAGAATGCTGGGGCGGGAAAGAGCGATTGTTGTGAGTGGGGCAGGGGGAATGGATGAAGCGTCTCTTGCAGGCCAGAATGAATTTGTATTACTCGATCATGGTGATTTAATTCCATTTTCATTGACTGCAGATGACGTGGGGCTTGAATATGCACCGTTATCCGCAATAAAAGGTGGAGACGCAATAGAAAATGCCGCGACTACTCGATCGATCTTAGGTGGAGAACGTGGACCAAAGTTTGATACAGTCGTGTTGAATGCAGGTATTGGTTTATTTGCAAATGGGCATGTTTCTACAATTCAAGAAGGCGTGAAAGTAGCTACTGAAAGTATCTTGTCAGGCAAGGCGTTAGCAAAACTAGATGCCGTTGTCGCATTTAGCGAAAAGATTCGGCAGAAGGCGGTTATCCAATGACGATTTTAGAAAAAATTATTGCACAGAAGAAAATAGAAGTAGATCAATTGCTAGCGAGTAACGTGACGTTTCCGGAACGGGAGATCACACGTCCGTCACTCTATCAAACGCTGAGGAAAGCGAAACAACTGCAAGTCATCTCTGAAATGAAACGTGCATCACCTTCTAAAGGATTAATTGCAGATGGTGCCAATCCGGTTAAACAGGCAACTGCTTATTATGAAGCAGGTGCTGCGTGTATCTCAGTATTGACTGATAAAGAATTTTTCAAGGGATCATTTGAAGACTTGTCTGCAGTAGCGGATGCTGTGCCCATCGCATTGTTGTGTAAAGATTTTATGATCCATAAAATTCAGATTGACCAAGCGAAAAGCGCAGGTGCATCCGTCATTTTACTGATTGTGGCAGCACTCGATGATGAAACACTTGGAAGTCTATATACGTATGCCAACGAAGAAGGTTTGGATGTGCTAGTAGAAGTGCATAACGTCGAAGAGTTGCAACGCGCGTTGTCAATCGATGCAAGAATTATCGGTGTCAATAACCGCGATCTGCATACATTTGAAGTAGACTTAGCACAGACAGAACTGATCGCGTCACACTTCCCGTTTGATGAAGAGCGTGTGTTCATCAGTGAAAGCGGGATCTGGGGACCTGAGGATGCAGAACGTGCAGCTAAAGCTGGAGCAAGTGCAGTACTTGTAGGAGAATCATTGATGCGCAGTGATTCAGTAAAAGAAGCTCTGCAAGCATTGCAAGTAGAAAAGCACGTGGATCGTCCATGACAAAAGTAAAGATTTGTGGACTGATGAAACCAGAACACGTACAAGCAGCCGTGGATGCAGGCGCTGATGCTATAGGGTTTGTATTTGCACCAAGCCGCAGGGAAGTGACGGTAGAGCGGGCACATGAACTGGCGAAACTCATTCCACCGTCCGTATTAAAAGTCGGAGTCTTTGTGGATGAAGCAAAAGAGCAGTTACACAAGATATTTAAAGAAGTGCCCTTGGATTATATCCAATATCATGGAGAAGAGACTCCCGCCTTCATTCAACAAGTGGGATTACCTTCTATTAAAGCCCTTGCTATTGAAACGGAAGACGATGTGAAACTCGCTGCCACATATGAGGTGGATTATTATTTATTCGATACACCAGGTGTTGAATACAAAGGCGGTAGTGGTAATACGTTCGATTGGTCGTTACTTGAACATGCGGGTGTATCAAAAGAGCAAATTATCTTAGCTGGTGGACTGCATGCAGGCAATGTGCAGGAAGCGTTGAGGCAAGTGAATCCCTATATGGTGGATGTATCAAGTGGAGTGGAGATAGAGAAGCAAAAAGACACGGAACGCATTCAAACGTTTATTCATACAGCGAAGGGTAGGAGAGATTGTCATGACAACAGAAACTAAAGGACGCTACGGGAAATTCGGAGGTCAGTTCGTTCCGGAAACATTGATGACTGCATTGCAGGAGTTAGAAACTGCTTACGAAGAAGCACAGCAAGATCCTGCGTTTTCAAAGGAATTGGATTATTATTTGAAAGAGTTTGTAGGTCGTGAAACCCCTTTGTTTTTTGCAGAGCGTTTGACGAAGCATGCAGGTGGCGCGAAAATTTATTTAAAGCGCGAAGATTTGAATCATACAGGTGCTCATAAGATTAATAACTCTCTTGGCCAAGCATTGCTTGCGATTCGTATGGGCAAGAAGAAAATCGTAGCGGAAACAGGAGCAGGACAACATGGTGTGGCAACAGCTACTGCTTGTGCGTTACTCGGTCTGGAATGCGTTGTATTCATGGGCAAAGAAGATATCCGTCGTCAAGAACTGAACGTCTTTCGCATGGAACTGCTGGGTACGAATGTGGTTTCCGTTGATAAAGGTTCAGGTACTTTGAAGGATGCGGTCAATGAAGCATTGCGCTACTGGGTTTCCAATGTAGAGGACACACATTATATTTTAGGTTCGGCTCTAGGTCCGCATCCATTCCCACAAATCGTCCGTGATTTTCAGCGAGTGATCGGTGATGAAACACGTAAGCAAATCGTGGAATATGAAGGACGACTCCCTGATGCAGTCGTAGCTTGTATTGGTGGCGGTAGTAACGCGATTGGTATGTTCCACCCATTCGTCGATGATCAAGATGTAAAGTTGTACGGTGTAGAAGCGGCAGGCAGCGGCATTTCAACAGGCAAACATGCGGCAGCCATTGCGGGTAAACAAGAAGGCGTTTTGCACGGTGCGTACATGTACGTATTGCAAGACGATGATGGATTTATTCAAGAGGCGCACTCCATTTCCGCCGGTCTCGATTATCCTGCGGTAGGACCTGAGCATTGCCATTTAGCTGATATCAAGCGTGTACAGTATGACTCCGTTACGGATCAACAAGCGCTTGAAGCGGTGCAAGTACTTTCACGTGTAGAAGGAATTATTCCGGCTCTTGAAAGTGCTCACGCTGTTTATTATGCAGTGCAGTTAGCGAAAGAAATGAAAGAAGATGAGCTACTCGTGATCTGTTTATCGGGGCGCGGCGACAAAGACATGCAAACAGTACGTGATGCGCTGGGAGGTCAATCCACATGACAAAAAAACTAGTAACACAAGCGATTATGCAGTGTAATGAACAGGGAAACAAAGCGTTTGTACCTTATATCATGGCGGGTGACGGCGGATTACAGACGTTGAAGAAGACGATATTATTCCTGCAAGAAGCGGGTGCAACTGCTATTGAAGTGGGCATACCATTTTCAGATCCGGTAGCAGACGGTGATGTAATCCAGCAAGCCGGTGAGCGAGCATTAGCTGAAGGCATTACATTACGAAAGATTATGAAAGAACTTGCTTCATTCAGAGAAGAGGTCAAGATTCCCTTAGTGATCATGACGTACTTGAATCCTGTTCTTAGCTATGGCTTACAGTCAATAGCGGCAGATTGTGAAGCAAGTGGTGTCTACGGTTTAATCGTTCCAGATCTTCCGCTCGAAGAAAGTGGTTTACTCAAAGAAGCGCTGAAAAATAGCGATGTGGCATTAATTCAATTAGTTTCTCTAACCAGTCCAGCTGAGCGTATTGAAGCCATTGCGAAAGCAGCAGAAGGTTTCATTTACGCAGTGACAGTAAACGGCATCACGGGTGTCCGTTCATCATTTACAGAAGGACTCGAAGGTCACTTAGAGCGTCTAAAGGCTGCAAGTTCCGTTCCGGTTCTTGCGGGATTCGGTATTTCTACCCCGGAACATGTACGCACACTTGGCGGACTTGCTGACGGCGTCATCGTAGGAAGTGCGATCGTAACGGCTCTTCATGAAGGAGATTACGAAAAGGTTCGGACGTTAATTAACGCATCGAACAATCAACTAACCAATAGCTAATAATTTTGCGGATAACTGATATATTTCAGTTATCCGTTTTTTACTGTAAATAAAACTATCCACAATAGAGAAAGTGTGAATAACTTTTTCTGTTATTTAAGTAATTTTATATAAAGTATGCACAATATCTAGGGATTAGCTGTTTATAAAGGGGATAACTTAAAGATTACTCACAATCTATTGTAAATGTCTAAGAAATCTCGTGATGACGATGGAGTTTCATGAATATGATAAAGTAGGACGTAGAAAGGGTGATGAGTAGAATGATTCGTCCAGCACATTTAGTACAAGGTGATGTAATTGGGATTGTGGCACCTGCCAGCCCTGTAGAACGTGAAGTATTGGAGCGTTCATTTCAATTTTTGGAGCGATTGGGTCTGCGCTATAAAGTAGGCCAGTCCGTGTATAAGAAAAATGGTTATTTGGCAGGGACTGATGAGGAACGGCTTGCTGACTTGCATGAGATGTTTAAAGATCCCGAAGTGAAGGGAATTCTCTGTGCGGGTGGTGGTTACGGCTCGGCACGCTACGCAGAACAACTGGATCTCGATTTGATCCACGACCATCCGAAAGTGTTTTGGGGGTTCAGTGATATTACGTATCTACATACCGCGATTCGTCAGGGAGCAGGACTCGTTACATTCCACGGACCAATGCTTGCATCATGTGTCGCGCAAGACGAGTTTCATGAAATGTCGGGCAAAATGTTTGGGCAATTATTTACGCCTGTAGAAGTTCATTATTCTGAAGCCATCTCGCCACTCGAAACTATTGTAGGCGGTGTTGCAGAAGGCGAAGTGGTCGGTGGTAACTTGACGCAACTAGTCAACAGTCTAGGCAGTGAATTTGAGGTTAAGACGAATAATCGATTACTTGTACTTGAGGATGTGGGTGAAGAGCCTTATAAAGTGGATCGTCTACTTAATCAATTACGTCTCGCAGGTAAGCTTCGCGAAGCAGCAGGTATCGTGATTGGTGATTTCGCGAAAGCTACACCAACGAAGCCCAATGCTTCACTCGCATTGGATGAAGTGTTTGAACATTATTTTGGCAAACTAAATCAGCCTGTCGTAAAGGGATTCCGTATCGGTCATTGCGAACCGAATATTGCGATTCCATTTGGTGTGAAAGGACGTTTGGATGCAAATAGTAAGACGCTGACTATCTTACCGGGAGTGGAGTAATTGCAAATTCGCACGGTGGAAACATTCCTCGTGTCATCCTCATTACGTAAACCGTTTATCACGGCGCTGCGTACTGTTCATACTGTGCAATCGGTCATCATCAAACTAACAACTGACGACGGTCTGATTGGCTGGGGGGAAGCGGTGCCCACGCATGTCATAACAGGTGATTCCATCGGTGGCATTCGTTATGTCATCCATGATGTTCTTGCACCTATATTGATTGGCGGAAATATCATACAGCGAGAAGTAATAATGGAAAGAATACAACGGGCAATTATGGGGAATACGAGTGCAAAAGCTGCAGTTGACATGGCAGTGAATGATTTATTCGGACAGCTTTGCGGTTTACCTTTAGTCCAAGTGTTAGGCGGCTACCATCAGAGCTTGAAAACAGATTTGACAGTCAGTGTCGGGAAGCCTGCTGAAATGGCCAAGGAAGCGGCAGAACATGTTGCCAAAGGCTTCGATACGCTAAAAGTGAAAGTTGGTACAGGTTGCTTTCAACAGGAAAGAGAAAGGATTCACGCAATTCGTCGAATCGTTGGCCAAGATATCACGATTCGCCTCGACGCCAATCAAGGTTGGAAATCTAAAGAAGCCATTCGCCTCATTCGCCAGTTAGAAGATGACGGAGTTGATTTGGAATTAATAGAACAGCCAGTTAACGCATATGATATAGAAGGCTTGAGAGACGTGACAAGACAGACAAGCACGCTGATCATGGCAGATGAATCATTATTTTCAGCGAGAGATGCAAAAAGATTGCTGGAGATGCGCGCAGTGGATGTACTGAATATCAAATTGATGAAGTCGGGGGGGATCCGCGAAGCCTTGAAAATCAATGCATTGGCTGAAGTACATGGCATAGAGTGTATGGTCGGAAGTATGATGGAGACAGCAGTTGGGGTGACGGCAGCTGCCCATATAGCAGCAAGTCAGCCGAATATAACGCGAGTAGATTTAGATGCACCACTATTATTAGCAGATGAATTATCGGCAGGGGGCTTACACTATTACGGATCGCGTATGGAATTGAGTAAGGAGTCAGGACTAGGATTTGATTCGAAGCGGATGATGCAATGGGTGAAGGAGCATGCATGTGAATGAGAAATGGATGTGCGCGGTAAGCGTTGCGACAGTATGGACGGATCCTGATTCTCCTCGTGTGGCTGATCTTCCTGCCTTGGATCATCCTGTGCAAATCAACAGATGGCTTTCCCAGTTATCCTATGAGGAACGTCTAGCGCTAAGTGAAAAAAATTACATTCAGACGCAATTATTATACGGTGAATCTGTGATTGTCGAAGAAGTGGTTGGCGACTGGGCGCGTATAATTGCGAACTCCCAGCCAACTCGCAAAGATCCGCGAGGCTATCCTGGCTGGGTGCCACTTGTCCAACTTTCCATGAAGAAACGAATACAGACAGAAGAGTTTGTCAGAGTGACTTCTCCAAAGGCAGCTCTGTTTGATGAATCAGGTACATTCTTTTTACGTATTTCTTTCAATACAATCTTTCCATCCGCAGAACGACGCGGCAAGAAGATACGTGTATGGACACCGCATGGCTGGAAACTGCTAAATGTATCTGATGTCGAGCGTGTGGGAGAAGAATCAATTCACCGTCCGCTAACAGTGGGAAGACGCTTTATTGGCTTGCCGTATTTATGGGGGGGCATGTCCGCCTGGGGCTTTGATTGCTCAGGATTCACCCGAGCTATATGGAAAGCGTGTGGAATTTGCTTGCCGCGTGATGCAGTGGATCAGGCAGAAGAGGGCAGATCCATCTCGCTCGACTCTGCAGATTGGCAAAAAGGTGATTTAATCTTTTTCAAGAATGAAGAGCAACGTATTCATCATGTGGCGATGTATGTAGGGAACGGAAAAATTCTTCACGCACCTTCAACCGGGAAATTAATTGAACAAATTGAACTGAAGAAGTCTGCTTATGCCGACAATGTCTGTAGTGTGCGAAGAATTATCTAATCGAATATGCAATACATCAAGAAAGAATTGGCGCTGACTCCCTTCTTTTATGTATACTTGAAAGAACGTACTAAAAAGGGAGTTGTCGTAATGTCTGAACAAAAGCCGATGAGCGAGTCGAGAACCATCCAAAGTAAGCTGGTCTTACCGCCGGACACGAACCATATTGAATCAATCTTTGGAGGAAAAGTTCTCTCCTATATCGATGAAATTGCAGCTATTTCAGCTATGAAACACGCGGGTACTAGAGCAGCAATCACCGCTTCAATAGACTCTGTCGATTTCGTTTCTCCAGCCTTGCTGGGTGATGTCATTGAACTTGAAGCGGTAGTCACTTCCGTTGGTCGCACATCTATGGAAGTTTTTATTTCGGTTCATTCCAAAAACTTGGTGACAGGTGAAGTGAGGTTGACGACAGAATCATTCTGTACGATGGTTGCGGTAGATGACACAAATCGTCCGATTCCAGTGGCGGAAGTGTATCCTGAAACGGAATTAGAAAAACGCCTTTTCGATACCGCACCTGCACGACGTGAACTTCGTAAGCAGCGGAGATTGATGAAGCATTAATAAAAGCGCAAGGAAGAAATGGAGAAATCGTTTCTGCCTTGCGCTGTTTTTATGAAAACTTCCTATATAATCGTGTATATAAAAACAGCAGTGGATGAATAGGCCATAGCCCGTTCATTCACTGCTGTTAAATTGTATTAGTTATTACTGCTGAACGTACGGACTAGTCCAAGTACTGTTCCACCGAGAATAAATGCAAACAATGCATACATGATATAGACGAACCACATGAATATCCACTCCTTTGATCAGTATCCTGCCTATCATTGTAACACCTTGACAGGCGCGTTGCAATGGACTTTGTAAGACAACTGTGACGGCTGTACGACTGCAAGAGTGAGTGGCCGCTATTTTATCGTTCGCTTTTTAATAAATCACGAATCTCAGTAAGTAATTCCTCTTTTATATCCAATGGTTTTTCTTCAGGTTCTTCTTCAACTGCCTCTTCCGGCTTCATTTTCAACTTCATAAGTACTCGTAAGAAGACGAAGATCGAACCTGCGACAATTAAGAAGTCAATAATAGATTGAATGAATAGACCATATTTGATTACAGCATCACCAATTGTATAGCTCAATTCTGAAAAGTTCAGACCACCTAATAAAATGCCAATCAGTGGTGTCATAATGTTTTCGACTAAAGAAGAAACAATCGTTCCGAAAGCGGCACCAATTACAACACCGATTGCCAAATCAAAGATATTCCCTTTAAACGCAAACTCCTTAAAATCCTTCCACATAGAAATAACCTCCTTGTATAAACTTCATCGTGTTTTACTTTGTTTGTAGATTACCTGATCTTTGTCGTTGGAATCGTTGATAGAATGCAATGGATGCGAACAACCAGACTGAACTAGCTAGCACCCCGCCGACTATATCGCTTGGGAAATGAACACCCAAGTATATTCTACTGACCGCAATCATGACAATCATCATAGCTGCAAGAATGATAATCACAACTTGGCTTCCTGTATTCTTTACATTCCTCCATAGGATATAGGTAAGTATCGTATATAGGCTGAATGCCATCATCGTGTGTCCACTAGGAAAGCTATACCCGCCAATGTCGATTAGACGATTAAAATCAGGACGTTCCCGTTTGAAGATGAATTTAAGTACTTGATTAAGAATGCCTGTCCCAGCTAGTACTATAGCGAATAGTACCGCTTGGGCACGATGTTTCTTCCATAACAGCACTCCAAGTGTCAGTATGGCCAACAGAACAACCGATGTAGTAGAACCGATGGTAGTAAATAGTTTCATAATAGACGTCAGCCCTGGAGATTCTGCGCTTTGCACAAAGTCAATTATAGGTTCATCAAAACTAGAAATCGTTTGCAAATGAATCGATCTGGCAATGTAGGCGAAAAAGCCGGTAAACAAAATACAAATAATCCAAACGGCTAATAAACGAAGTGATAGTTTATGCATGGTATACATTCCTTTCTATAGTTGTATATTCTGAACGATTGTAAAATGAATGTACAGCGAAATGTAGAGGTTTGTATCAGTTAATGTCGAAGTTTTATGTGGTGTGTAGAAGGTGCCTTTGTTAGATGCGGTATAGGACATTTTCAGAACAGTAGTTTTCCTAAAGGAGTGACGAGTGCCTGTCGGAGTACGCTACAGTTCATGGTAAGTAAGAAGCGGCTTGGGGTTGTGGTTCTCGCAAGTGCTTTTTCTGTTCCTGTTTAATCAGGGGGTTGTGGTTTAGCTGGCAATGTAAGTGGCAAGTTCATTGCCCCCACTACGGCGCTGGTGGATGGCTTTCGCGATGAGCCACAGACAGGAAAGTGCGCCTGTCTCTGTTTCATCGCTACGCCTACCACAGCAGTCGCCTTCGTTGCATCGAGAGTAGGGCAGTTCATATAGGTGTTTTAATCGTAAAAGTGCTTTTGTATTCCGTTTCTATTTAGCAGGCCTAATAAGCGGCGTGCGGTTGTGGTTCTTGCACGTGCTTTTCTTTTCCTTGTTCAATTAGGTGGTTGTGGTTTAGCTGTTAATCTAAGTGGCAAATTCATTGTCCCCACTACGGCGCTGGTGGATGGCTTTCGCGAGGAGCCACAGACAGGAAAGTGCGCCTGTCTCTGTCTCATCGCTACGCCTACCACAGCAGTCGCCTTCGTTGCATCGGGTGTAGGGCAGTTCGTATACTTCTTTCGCTAGAGATACAAGATAGATATTACGATGTTGCTGATCCTCTACCTATTAGAACCACAACTAGAATAAATACCACTTTGTAGCGCAGGCACAACTGCGGGGTAGGCCGTGGCCATGAGACAACTGGCGGCACTTTGCCAGCTGGCTCCTGGCTGTAGGCAATCCCCCACGTGCCTGTGCGGGTCCAGAAAACGAACACTCGCTAACTTTAGTACCCAACAACCAGTCGAGCAACGATCCCAACCAAAAATGCCAAAGACTCGTAGCCGCATAGTCGCTACGCGAAACGCGTCTCTAGGTCGGGTAATGTACGCTAATTATCATTTTGTTAGGCCATTTAGAACCACAATTTAAATAACTTTCACTCAGTAGCGCAGGCACAACTGCGGGGGAGGCCGTGGCCATGAGACAACTGGCGGCACTTTGCCAGCTGGCTCCTGGCTGTAGGCAATCCCCCACGTGCCTGTGCGGGTCCAGAAAGCAGACACACACTAACTTCATTCCCCAACAACCAGTCGAGCAACGATCCCAACCAAAAATGCCAAAGACTCGTAGCCGCATAGTCGCTCCGCCAAACGCGTCTCTAGGTCGGGTACTGTACGCCATCTCTTGTTTTGCTTTACCGCTTAAAACCACAACCAAAATAAATACCACTCAGTAGCGCAGGCACAACTGCGGGGTAGGCCGTGGCCAGGAGACAACTGGCTCATGGCTGTAGGCAATCCCCCAGTGCCTGTGCGGGTCCAGAAAGCAGACACGCACTAACTTCGGTCCACAATAACTAGTCGAGCACCGACCTAATTCAACGTATCTCTTACAACGCATATTGTAATATGACTTCTTGTCCCAAAACACATGACATTTGTCATCTCAAAGTCATGACATCTATGTCTACCCCTCCCACCGAATACAAGTTATTCTTAATGTACTAGCAAACCCAATAGGAGGGAAATTCAAACATGAGTAAAGAACAAACGAAGCAACTGCATAAAGACGTCGCGCCTTTCGCGAAGTCTGATTTGAAAAAGAGTATCGTTCAAATGATCAATACAATACCGCCAATATTCATCTTATGGTTCCTGGCTTACCAAAGCTTGAGTGTATCTGTCACATTAACAGTTGCGTTGTCAATCGCTGCGGCGTTCTTCGTAGTTCGCACATTCATCATCTTTCATGACTGTACGCACGGTTCATTCTTCCGCAATAAAAAAGCGAATAGCATTGTAGGAACAATTACTGGCGTCTTGACATTATTCCCATATGAAAAATGGAAAAGAGAGCACTCGATTCACCACGCAACTAGTTCAAACCTAGACAAACGCGGTGTTGGAGATATCTGGGTCATGACTGTGGAAGAGTACAAAAATGCCTCGAAGTTCGAGCGTTTCAGCTACCGTGTTTACCGTAATCCTATTGTGTTGTTTGGATTTGGACCTTTATACTTGGTACTGATCTCAGGTCGTTTTAACCGTAAAGACGCGCGTAAGAAAGAGCGTATGAATACGTATTTAATTAACATTATTTTAGTTGCTATATATACAGTATTAATCGTAGCGATTGGTTGGAAAGCGTTCTTGCTAATCCAAGGTACTATGATGTTCACAGCTGGTGCCCTTGGTATTTGGTTGTTCTACATCCAACATACATTCGAAGACTCTTATTTTGAAGAAGAATCTGATTGGGATTATGTTAAAGCAGCAGTTGAAGGAAGTTCATACTATCAGTTGCCACGTGTTTTACAATGGGCAACAGGTAATATCGGATTCCACCACGTACACCACTTGGCACCACGTGTACCAAACTATAACTTGGAAATGGCGCATGAATTGACTCCGCCATTGCAAAAAGCTACAACGATTACATTGAAAACTAGTTTTGAATCATTACGTTACCGCTTGTATGATCCAACTAATAAAAAGTTCATCACATTCAAAGAAGCAAAACAATATTCATTTAAAGATAAGTTGTCAATTGATTTAAAACCAAAACGTACACGTTTATCTTAAAGTGGCGAGAGAAGGAGCAATCCTTCTCCGCCTTTTTATTTTGTCCATATGTCTCTAAAGAGCTAGCAAAGAAAATGTTTGTTACAATAGAATGAAAAGGACGGCGATGAGAACTGATGTATAGTTGGTATAGTATTTTCCCTAAAAGCCCATGGCTCAGTATTTATGCTTGGGTTGTATTTTGTATCTTACCTTTCTTTTTTATTTTACGAAGTGCATCTCCATTTAATTTAGCAATAGGCATCATGTTATTAGTGTTATTTTTCCTTTCTTATTATTTTTCCGCCAAGTCCAAAAGCGGTCTCATGTATATGTGGATCAGTTTTGAAATTGTCATTACGGTCGTGATGACATTGTTATTTGGTTACGTTTATCTGTCACTGTTTATTGCGTTCTCTATTGGAAATATCAGAAGACCAGTAGGCTTTTTTATTATTTATGGATTACATATTGCGATCTTAATCGCAGCGATTGTCTCAGGGTTTTTTCTTGAAATTGAATTGTTTTTACCGCAAATCCACTTTGTTATTATCACGGTGATCGGTGTAGTATTATTGCCTTTTAATTTGTACAATCGTCAAAAACGGGACCTACTTCAAGATCAGTTGGAGATTGCAAGGGAACGGATATCTGAACTGATGATCATTCAAGAGCGTGAGCGTATTGCGCGAGATCTCCATGATACGCTTGGGCAAAAGTTATCCATGATTGGCTTAAAGAGTGACTTGGCTTCTCGATTGATGGATCGGGATATCGAGTCGGCAAAAGCTGAGATTCAAGATATACGTCAAATCTCTACGACAGCATTAAAAGAAGTACGAGTTCTCGTCAGTGGTATGCGCCGTGTGAAGCTTAAAGATGAGATGGTGCGCGTCCAACAAATGCTGAAGGCAGCTGAAATTGAAGTGGATATAGAAGGTAATCCGAATTTCCCCGACGTGTCTCCCATTGTAGAAAATGTGCTCGTCATGTGTTTGAAAGAAGCAATCAATAACGTAGTGAGGCACAGCTATGCAAAGCAGTGCTGTATCAAATTTGAACAAACAGAAAAAGCATTTGTAATTAGAATAAACGACAACGGAATTGGTATCGCGCAAAATGGCGTGAATTTACCAGGTAACGGGCTCGATGGTATGAAGGAACGATTGGAGTTTATCAACGGTAAACTGTCGATAAAAAGTGACAATGGGACTCATCTGAAAATCGTGGTACCTGCTGTTCTAAAGCAAATAAAGGAGGGGTAACGTTTATGATCCGCATTGTAATTGCAGAAGATCAAGGAATGCTGCTCGGTGCGCTAGGGTCGTTGTTGAACCTGGAAGAAGATATGGAAGTAGTAGGAATGGCCAAAAATGGTCAGGAGGCCGTGGATTTGGTCAAAAGTCTTCAGCCTGATATTTGTATAATGGATATTGAAATGCCAATTAAAACCGGTTTGGATGCAGCGGAAGAATTACAAGATATGGAATGCCGAATTATTATTTTAACGACGTTTGCTAGAGCGGGTTATTTCGAACGAGCACGTAATGCAGGTGTACGTGGATATTTGCTGAAAGATAATCCGATCGAAGAGCTGGTGAAATCGATTCATTCTATTATTGAAGGCCGTCGAATTTATGCGCCAGAATTAATCGACATGGCATTTGATATGAAAGAAGAAGAGAAGAATCCATTGACTGAGCGGGAAGTCCAGGTACTTAAACTGGTATCGGAAGGGAAGACTACGAAACAGATTGCGGCTGAACTGTTTTTGTCACCAGGTACTGTCCGTAATTATGTCTCCACGATACTGGATAAACTTGGTGTGCGTAATCGTATTGAGGCTATTACGTTATTCAATGAAAAAGGCTGGTTCGAATGAAATCTACTCAGGCATACATTCATAACAGGGGAGTGATTGATTAGTGGATAAAATCATGCAAAGTGAGTGGCTTGTAAAGCTACCTTTATTACAAAGTGTGATCAAGAAAAAGGAAGTAATATGGTGTAACCCTCTCGTCGAACCGGTAGCAGCCGGCCTGTTGAAGACGAATCTATCAAAAGACGATATAGCAGACGCCAGCGATCGACTGGAGAGATTCGCTCCCTATTTGGCGAAAGTCTTTCCGGACACGGATAAAGGTATCATAGAATCCCCATTGACACCGATTCCAAAGATGAAGCAAGAACTTGAAACAGTGTATGCTGTCAATATTCCAGGCAGGCTTTTATTAAAACAGGATAATGCGTTACCAATCTCCGGTTCAATCAAAGCGCGCGGAGGTATTTATGAAGTGTTGAAGCATGCAGAGACACTTGCGATAAATAACCAATTGCTAGATTACGCAAAAGACTACAGTCAATTCGATACACCGGCATTCCGTGAGTTGTTTGCGAAGCACAAAATCGCAGTAGGCTCGACGGGGAATCTGGGATTGAGTATTGGCATTATGAGTGCGAAACTTGGCTTCGATGTAACAGTGCATATGTCAGCTGACGCCAAACAATGGAAAAAGGGTTTACTGCGCTCAAAAGGCGTACATGTAGTGGAATATATCGATGATTACAGTAAGGCAGTAGAAGAAGGCCGGCGTCAGGCAGAAGCTGATCCGTCTTGTCATTTTGTGGACGATGAAAACTCTACGGATTTATTCATGGGGTATGCAGTGGCAGGGGAACGTGTTGCAGCGCAATTGAAAGAGCAGAATATTACTGTCGATGAAGCGCATCCATTATTCGTCTATTTACCTTGTGGCGTAGGCGGCGGACCAGGCGGCGTGGCATTCGGATTAAAACTGGCATTAGGCGATCATGTACATTGCTTCTTTGCTGAGCCGACACACTCACCGTGCATGATGATTGGAATGATGACAGGTATGCATGACCAAGTCTCGGTTGCAGACTTTGGCCTGGATAATAAAACTGCGGCTGATGGTTTAGCAGTCGGTACAGCTTCTGCATTTGTCGGAAAAATGATGGAACCTTTCCTGACAGGATGCTATACGGTAGAAGATCAGACATTATTCACGCTATTGAAAGAGCTGGCGGACAGTGAGGACATCTGGCTGGAACCTTCAGCACTTGCTGGTATGATAGGGCCTGTCCATGCAATTAAGTCTAAATTGCCGTTTGTTGACTTTAAAGACGCGACGCATCTCGTATGGGGAACGGGCGGAAATATGGTGCCTGAAGACGAAATGAAGGGCTATTATAATCATATGAGGAAATAATACACACTATTTCCCGGGAAATCGACAAAAGATCCGTAGAGAATAATCTCTGCGGATTTTACATTTTAGAGCATATGATTTGGAAGTGGGAAGACATCATTGATTGCCGTTCCAGAGTGCAAATCTGACCTTAATACGGATGCCCACCACATCATTTTACATCATGGTCTTACTGTAAATCTTTAAAAATCTTCAATTTCAAAAGTCTCGGAGCCAATAATAGGCCAATAATTGTCCCACTCACTGTCGATACAAGAAAAGGGGGAAGGAAGAAGAAAGCGGTTACGGTCGTGCCCATCAAAATTTTTGCATAAGGCACTGCAAACATAGGCGCTATCAAACCGGTACCGATTATCTCCCCAATGCCTGCACACCAATTTCTTTTGAAACGCTGATAGAATACGCCGGCCAAAAATGCACCGATCATCCCGCCTGGAAATGCGAGCAGTGAGCCGGTTCCTGTTAGTATACGTACGAGTCCTGTCATAAACGCTACTATGACGGCGGCGCCCGGACCCATTACAATCGCTACTATGACATTCACAGCATGCTGTATGGGGTATGCTCTGGCGATACCAGCAGGAAATGAAACGAATGCAGAGCCGGCAACTGCAATTGCGACAAACATTGTCATGAACATCATTTTACGTGTATTCATACGGACCTCTTTCATTCCAACAAGGAGTGAATGGTTTTTGATAAATCACTTGCCGCATACTGTGGATCTTTAGCCGATGCGATAGCGGAAACAACGGCTACACCGTCTGCTCCCGCTTGGATAATGGAGCCAGTAGTAGCCAGTGTAATACCACCTATAGCAACTATTGGCATATCAGTGAATGCAGTGTGAATTTCTTTTACCAGAGTGGTACCTACAACGGCTGAAGCATCCAGTTTGGTTGAAGTCGGATAGATAGGTCCCAGTCCTACATAATCCGCCCCAATTGATTGTGCCAGTTGTACTTCTTGTGCGTTGTGAGTCGAAACTCCGAGCCATTTATCCGGACCAATTCGCTGACGCACGCTGTCTGCCTGTTCGTCATCTTGTCCTACATGAACTCCGTCTGCATTAATTGCTAATGCCAGATCCACATCGTCATTGATGATGAAAGGAACGCGATACAGTCTGCAGAGCGCCTGACACTTTTTGGCGAATCCGAGCAAAGCGTCGCCTTCAAGTGCGTTCGATCCTTTCTCACGCAATTGAAAACATGTGATACCACCGCGAAGAGCTGCCTCTACTATTGCTAATGGATCCTGACTTCCTGAGTTTGGCGTGCCCATTACAAAATATAAGCGTAATGCTTTCTTTACTTCCATATTTCGCATCAGTGCATCTCCTTTTTCAGCTGACCATATGCCCAGTGATTTGTCGGTCCGTGTCCTGAACCGATCTTCAAGCCGTTTTCAATCGCAGCCTGTATGAATTGCTTCGCTTCGGCAACTGCATCCGGAATGGAATAGCCTTTTGCCAGGAAACTGGTCAGTGCAGCCGCAAATGTGCATCCAGTTCCATGTGTGTCTTTAGTTTGGATCCAAGGTGCTGTCACGGTGAATGACTGACCTTCTGCATCGGCATAATAATCCTTTGCATCCAGTACATCGCTACGGTGACCGCCTTTCATCACGACAGCTTTCGCTCCCATCTTAATAAAAGCAGTTGCAGCTTGCTGAATGTCTTCGTCTGTCTGTATTTTCATTCCGGTCAGCACTTCCGCTTCAGGAATATTTGGTGTCACAATTGTAGCTAGCGGTAGTAAATGTTCTTTTAGTGCTTGAATCGCCTGTTGTTGCAATAAAGATTGTCCACCCTTTGCAATCATGACAGGGTCGATGACTAAAGGAATTGGGGGGTATTCTTTTAATAGCGCAGCTACTTCAGTAATAATATCAGCCGAAAACAGCATTCCGGTTTTACATGCTTTTACATCAAAATCATCAAGCACAGCCCGTATTTGTGTTATGACCCCGTCGGTCTGTATTGGATAAACACCGTGAACACCGTGCGTGTTCTGAGCAGTCACTGCAGTTAGTGCAGAAGTTCCGAATACGCCTAGCTCCTGAAACGTCTTTAAGTCAGCCTGAATTCCTGCACCTCCTCCGCTATCCGAACCAGCAATGGTCAATGCTACTTGTACTGTCAATTAAAAAACCTCCTGTCTATTATGCCAAAAATGTTTTTGATTCGCGATCCAATGTATGTAATGTATTTAAGAAGTTCACAGCAAAGTCTCCGGGGCCACTTGAAGTTTTTGCTGTTTGTTCACCAGCTCGTTTATAAAATGAAAGTGCGTCTGCCACAGCTTCTAGCGGACGTTCCATTCCTACGGCAAGAAAAGCACCTGTAACAGAGCTGAGTAAACATCCCATACCTGTAATGGTAGTCATCATGGGGTGACCGCCTGTAATAGATAGTGTAGAATGTCCGTCCGTAACAATATCGACTTCACCTGAAACTGCTACCAGACAGTTGTACTTGCGTGCAGTCTTTTTTGCTATATCCTCGATGTCTGCTGAACCTTCTCCTGCATCGACACCCTTCGCGGCCCAGGGTATATCTGCAATCGCAGCTAGTTCGCCTGTATTACAGCGAATCAGTGTGATATCTACTTCGTCCAGTACTTTTAGGACGCTAGCTTTACGAAAAGGTGTGGCACCTGCACCAACAGGGTCTAGTACGACAGGTTTTCCTGCTGCGCGGGCACTGTTTCCCGCTAAAATCATTGCATCCACTGTCTGTTGTTTTAACGTACCGATATTTAAAATACTACAATCTGCAATTCTTGCGATATCTTCTGCTTCTTCTACTGCATCCGCCATAACGGGAGAAGCACCTAGTGCAAGTAAACCATTTGCTTGGAAATTCGCAACTACAAAATTTGTGATGCAATGAACGAGCGGTTGCCTTTGACGAAGTTGTTGAATAAGTTGCATGTTTCTCTTCCTCCCATTAAAGGTATATATACAAAAAGCCCATGCATAGATGGGCGGTTGGGTATAAAAACTACCCACTTTCCTCCGCTAGTATGTACTAGATCAGGTTCAAAGGGTTTGCATAATTGCATCTCAGCCAAAAAGAAGGCACCCCTAGTGGTGGAATGTATCAGACGAGCTCATTATATCATATACATGAAAAAGGTTGAAATAATACTGGTATAACGAGGTGGAAGTAAGTGAAAATGAGTGATTGCGCATAGAAGAACAGGTATAACTATAAGCTGAATGTTACATAATTATCTGAAGGCGTATAACTGTTTCAGATGAAATAGATAAAAGGGAGCAGATCGCAAATGGAGAAATTATTTGAAATTCAACAGATGGATCATTCGTTGGGTGATATAACGTTTACATGGAGTGATATAGGTGGTTATTACCGTGTCTATAAAGATGATCGGCAAGTATACGAAGGGACAGCCCCGAAGTTTACGGACGGGGAGCTGGATCCGTCACATCCCTTCCAATATACAGTGGAACGAGTGGAAGAAGGACGGGTTAAAAATGTAATTGTTATCCAAACATCAGCCCTGACAGAAGTACAGAAAGATGAACATCCTTTACAACGCTTAGTAATTACAACGATGGCTGCTCCATCGCAAATTGCATTGTCATGGGAGTGGATTAAGGATGTGGAGAAGTTCGATATTTACCGTAACGGTCAATACCTCGAGACAATTACTGATAATCGTTTTATTGATCGCCAGACGAATTCTTCGGAGCCGGTGGTATACAGTGTTTCGGCAACGCGTCCGTTGATTGACAGCAATCAGAAAATGAATGTCAGTAAATCAATTGCATCTAAAGTGTATGAAGTGATTATGCCCCCAGATCCTGATAATAAACCAACAGAAGAAGTTTATACTTTTTCCGTCCGTGTTAAGCAACGGGATCGATTACTAAAACCGGTGGCTGACAGGGAAAAAATAAATGAAGTGAAGCAATGGAAGTTCCGCTATACAACATTTTTAAAGGAAGATATCATAAAAAATCCGAATCTCTTTTCACCGATCCCATACTTTACAGGGGATGATCGGGACTTCAATCCAGAAGGAAAAAGCTTCCGCACCCGTGTCGATATAGAAGGAAAGTTTATTGGAGGAGACAGCGCACTGCAATTTACGAAAGCAACTGGACCCTCTATTGGATTGAATTATATGAAACGGTATAAACGTCATGACCATGCTTCTGTAGACGGTATAGAAATCGAGAGGTTGGAAGGAAGCTCGACCGAAGTACATTTTGCAATCAACCATGACGTGGGCAATCCACTAACCGCTTCACCGCCTATTCATTATGAAGTGAAAGCCCATTTGGATCAGCAAGGGAATCTAGACCTGGTTGGCTATCATAATGATGCGCCTCACCATGAAATTTATTTAGCACTTGATGACGAGGATTGGCGCTCGGTGCATCGTACTGAAAGTGAAGGGTTGGCATATTTGTCGGGTGTGCTCGGAGATAATTATTGGCGTTATATGACGTGTAATTAACAATGAACGGCCGCAATCCATAGTAGATTGCGGCTGTTCATTTAACTATGCCGTTCTATTTGATCGTTTCTTGAAAACTCTTTTGGTCTGAATTTAGTTTTGTGACTCGTACGTTCAATTTCCCGAACGATTCCTCTGTTAGTTCAATTTCTCCATCTTGTTCATATTTCTTCCATGTCCTCAATTCCTTTCTATCAAATGTTTCCGTTCGGAATTTTTTGTATATAGATAAAGAGAAAGATAAAGGGGAATAAAGCAAGAAACGCAATTATGACTGATATCCAACCATCTCTTCGAGCATCCTCCAGCAGTGAAGAAATAATTGTTACATGAAGTTTCAGTCCAATAACCGTCATAGATAAGAGTATGACATGCAGAACGCTGATAGAGCTCTTTTGATTCATAAGAACCCCTTTCCACTAAAGTACTTTCTCTTAGCATTGCCTAAAATGTGCAGTTTAATAGTCTTTGTAATGAATAAAAGTAGAACGGTAATATCGGACTCTATGACTCGCTTGATTTATGATAGTATTTGGTTGAAAGCGCTTACTAATTAGTTTAGAATAAAAGGTAGCTTATGAAAGCGTACACGTCAGGAATAAAGTGAAACTATGTTTCGTATAATAGCTTTGCGTGCATAATGATTGCGCTGAGATACAAGCAAAATAATGAGAACAGGGAGTGTGACGCAGTATGGTACAAGCTTCAGAAAATCTAGTTTACGCAAATCCAAATACAGAAGGTTCCAAGGTTCAGTTCAAAGAACGCTATGATAACTTCATCGGTGGTAAGTGGACGGCACCAGTAAAAGGCCAGTATTTCGATAATTCAACGCCAGTTACAGGTAAGGTATTTACCCAGGTGGCGAGATCTACGGAAGAAGACATAGAATTGGCTCTGGATGCAGCTCATGCAGCAAAAGATGCATGGGGAAAAACATCAGTCACTGAACGTTCGAATATTTTGCTGAAGATTGCCGATCGTATTGAAGAGAATTTAGAAATGCTAGCTGTAGCTGAAACGTGGGATAATGGTAAAGCTGTCCGTGAAACATTGAACGCCGATCTTCCGCTTGCAGTAGATCATTTCAGATACTTTGCTTCTGCAATTCGTGCGCAAGAAGGCGGAGTTAGCCAAATCGATAACGACACAGTAGCCTACCACTTCCATGAACCATTAGGGGTTGTAGGTCAGATTATTCCTTGGAATTTCCCGATACTGATGGCAGTATGGAAACTTGCTCCGGCATTGGCCGCAGGAAACTGTATCGTATTAAAACCAGCTGAGCAAACACCTGCATCTATTTTGGTATTGGTTGAATTGATCGAAGACTTACTGCCAGCAGGTGTTCTTAACGTAGTCAACGGTTTCGGACTGGAAGCAGGAAAACCACTAGCATCCAATCCGCGCATTAATAAGATTGCCTTCACAGGGGAGACGACAACAGGTCGTCTGATCATGCAGTATGCTTCTCAAAACTTGATTCCGGTTACATTGGAACTGGGCGGGAAATCTCCGAATATTTTCTTTGAAGATGTGATGGCAGAAGACGATGCATTCCTTGATAAAGCAGTTGAAGGTTTTGTTATGTTTGCATTGAATCAAGGGGAAGTCTGTACATGTCCGTCCCGTGCATTAATTCAGGAATCCATTTACGATAAGTTCATGGAACGCGCACTGGAGCGTGTTAAAGCAATCAAGACAGGAAATCCATTGGACCCAACGGTCATGATGGGTGCTCAGGCATCTACTGAGCAACTAGAGAAAATTCTTTCCTACTTGGATATCGGAAAACAAGAAGGCGCAGAGTGTCTGACGGGTGGAGAGCAGAACAAACTTGAAGGCGATCTTGCGGAGGGCTATTACGTGAAGCCGACGGTATTTAAAGGACATAATAAAATGCGTATCTTCCAGGAAGAGATCTTTGGTCCTGTAGTGGCAGTAACGACATTCAAAGATAAGAAAGAAGCGCTAGAAATTGCGAACGACACATTATATGGGCTGGGTTCAGGTGTATGGACGCGTGATATGAATACGGCGTACCGCTTCGGTCGCGGAATTCAGGCAGGGCGTGTATGGACGAACTGCTATCATGCATATCCTGCACATTCTGCTTTCGGCGGCTACAAAGCTTCGGGCATCGGTCGTGAAAACCACTTGCAAATGCTGGCACATTATCAGCAGACAAAGAACATGCTAGTTAGCTATGACGAAAGCAAACTAGGATTCTTTTGATCGAATCTGTCTGGAGGATCCGAAGTGAATGGAGGAATTCCTATGCCAGATCGAGTAGTCGCAACAGAAGAAGCGTTGGCCCTTATAGAGTTGTTAAAAGATAAGCACGGTCTTTTGATGTTTCATCAGTCCGGCGGTTGTTGTGATGGATCTTCTCCGATGTGTTACGAAGATGGAGATCTAATTATTGGCAATCAAGATGTATTGCTTGGGCATATCGGCGGCATGCCGTTCTATATGATGAAAAGTCAGTTTGAGTATTGGAAGCACACGCAGTTAATTATTGACGTGGTAGATGGACGTGGTGGAATGTTTTCGCTCGAAGGAGTGGAAGGGAAACGTTTCTTAACCAGATCCCGTGCTTTCACTGACGAAGAATATAAGGAATTAACTTCATGAAAAAAGCCTTCCGTAAATAGGGAGGCTGGGACTGAAAGCAGCTCCAGAAACATCGGGGCTTGTTTTCAGTCTTTTTAGTATACTTGGATATATAGTTAAAATTTTTACGAGATAAAACGTTTACGTTCTTCAGGTGAAGGTAACATGCAGGATAACTCCTTTTTGCCAAACCATTTATATCGGTTCTTTGCAATATAGTCGTAGGCGATATCGCGGATTGCTGGTGGGATGATTACGAATAGAAATGCTAAGTGCCATAAACCATCCAGTTTTTTTGCGATACGTAAAGCTGCGCCTGACTTTGTATAGGCTTTTTCATTTTCTATCAATACTAAGCTATCTACGTTATCGGGAATTTGATAGTCTTTACGAAATTTTCTACCCACATCATCTTGTAAGGAAGCGAATGAAAAGTGTTTGTACGGGTCACGTTTAATAATAAATTGTACGCTTGCGTCACAGAAATTACATTCGCCATCAAATAGTATAATTCTATTTCGTTCCATATTTATTCTCTCCTTCGAAAATAGGTGATATCGTACTATACCCACATAGCGTTAACTTCACTCATCCTCAATAAACAGAATAATTTAATTGATTCAGTAATCCGTATAAAATAGAAGGTGATTAGGTGGTTCAGTCTTGTGTATTATATTAAGAAAAAAGGGTGAAAAAGGATGGAACGTCAATACATTCATCCAGCTGAGCTGAGTTGCGTCGTGTCTCTGACTTTTTACGCTCTGAGAATATGGTAGGCGAAGGTGCGCCGGTCCACGACGCATTAACTGAGTGTGAAAGTATTGTAAGGAAGCTGGAATCGATTGAAAATAGTCTAGGGTATTAGAAGCCTTCTATACCTAGACGTTGTGAATTATAACTAGACTATCATAAATACAGCAATGTTCTTTATCTAAGTGGATAAGGAACATTGCTTTTTATTTTTTACTATCCTATGGCGGTAGCCCGTAACAAATTGGTTAGCTCGCATGTAATAGGGTATAAGGAGGTGGAGAAATGAATCAAGGACATTGTGGAATGTCAGGCGGACATCATCAGCAAGGGTGGGGACACCAACAACATCATCATGGAATGCATGGTCAGCAAGGTATGCCAAGCGGACAGCAACAAGGTTTCCAACCCGTGTTTTGCCCGCCACAGTACCGCTTTAACGATTGCTTCACTAAACAGGAAATGCCATTTATTCATCCGATCGTGAATGTGAATCGACACCACGTAGTCGGTGTGCCACAGCACTACTATACAGAAACTACTGAAAACGTTATGGGCTCTACTATTATGCCAGGAAGAGGACCGGGAATGGGACCAGGATTTGGACCAGGCCAGGGAGGCATGTGGGGTGGAGGAGGCTGTCACCGCCGCAGAAGATGCCGTTAATCCGTTTTCATTATGAAAAATCCGCTATCTCTGAAATACTAGAGATAGCGGATTTTGTTTATTTCCTCCAACGCCTGTCGAGTCTACCCGGCGCTTTCAGCATTTGAATCATGCGTTAAAGTATCGTGCGTCAGGATGCGCGAAGACGATGGCTGATACGGATGCTTCTGGTTCCATCATGAATTCTTCGGTTAGGATGACGCCGTGGTCTTCCGGTTTGATGAGTCGGAAGAGTTTAGCTTGGTCTTCTAGATTTGGACAAGCTGGGTAGCCGAATGAGAATCGCTGGCCTTGATATTTGGCGGCGAAACGTTCAAGCATTGTAAAGTCTGTTGGATCAGGGAATCCCCATTGGTCACGGATTTCTTGGTGAATCCGTTCAGCAAAGCCTTCTGCTAATTCTAAAGCAGTTGCTTGGAATGCGTGGCTTTCAAGGAATTTCCCTTCTTCCTTTAGTTTATTAGCATAATCACGAACGCCTTTACCAGCGGTCACTTGCATGAATGCAACGTAGTCCATTTCACCACTTTGCACTGTTTTCAAGTAATCAGCCAAGCATAGGAACGGTTCTTTTTCTTGACGGGGGAACGTAAATCGTTCAATTTCAGTTGTTGAATCTTCCGGATCGTAAATGATTACGTCGTCGCCGTCTGCCTGAGCAGGGAAGAATTGATAAATACCGGAAGCTGTCATTTTATCGGACTTCAAGAACCCAGTTACCATCTCGTGAAGTTGTACTGCACGTTCTTCATTTCTTTCAAGCATTTTATCAACATTTCCTCGTAGACCTAAGTGGTGACCGATTAGAGTACGCATATTTACATAAGGATGTAGGTGGGCAACAGAGTAATCTTTCACGACCCGTCTACGTAAGTCAGTTGGAGTAAATACAGGCACATCGGTGCGTACCGTTTTCACAGGACGTGGCTTTACTGCGACTGCTGTAGAACCCCGAGTTGCTTTAATCGCATCATTCGCTTCGCGTTTCTCAATACTATTCGCTAATTCTTCGAGTAACGCTCCTTTGTCAGTACTTTGAAGACGGTTTGCTAAATCAAGACCTTGCATCGCGTCTTTTGCAAAAATAACCGGGCCATCATACTCGGGTGCGATTTTCGTTTCAGTAAAGCGTCTCGTTAAAGCGGCACCGCCAACCATTACTGGCGTATCGATTCCTGCTGCTTTAAAGTCCTGTGCCGTCAACACCATCTGCTGTGCAGACTTTACGAGAAGACCTGATAGGCCAACAATGTCTGGTTTTTCTTTACGGATCACTTCAATTAATGAAGCTGGAGTAACTTTGATTCCGATGTCTATTACTTTAAATCCGTTATTACTTAAGATAATCTCTACGAGGTTTTTCCCGATATCGTGTACGTCACCTTTTACTGTCGCCAGGATAATCTTACCTTTTCCGCTATCGTCTTCATTCTTATCCATGAACTGCTCAAGGTAGGAAACAGAAGCTTTCATGACTTCAGCACTTTGAAGAACTTCCGCTACGATCAGCTGGTTGTCATTAAATAAACGTCCAACTTCAGCCATTCCCTTCATTAAAGGCCCATTGATGATATCAAGTGGTGCATCGTATGTTTTCAAAGCTGTTTCCAGGTCAAGAATTAAACCTTCTTTCGTACCTTCTACTACATAGTACGCGAGACGATCAGGCACAGTTTTCGGAATATCATCTTCGGACTTCTCTTTTTTCTTACCACGATAGAAATCCGTGAAATCAGCTAGTGTTTCATCTGTTGTAGTAAACAGCAAGTCGTTCGCCAACTTGATTTCAGCTTCTGGAATCGAAGCAAAGCGCTCAAGTTTTTCTGTATTGACAATCGCATAATCGAGACCTGCTTGTGTACAGTGATACAAGTACACAGCGTTCAACACTTCACGGCCAACAGGCGGTAACCCGAAGGATACGTTGCTGACACCGAGAGTCGTTAAGGTGCGTGGAAGTTTTTCTTTAATTAATCGAATTCCTTCAATTGTTTCTACGGCTGATCCGATGTATTGCGCATCACCTGTACCAACAGGGAAGACGAGTGGGTCAAAAATGATATCTTCGGGCGGAATCTCCCATTTGTTGACGAGTAAATCATAAGAACGCAACGCAACTTCCAGCTTACGTTCCCTCGTGACCGCCATTCCAATTTCATCAATCGTTCCGACAACGACAGCTGCTCCATATTTTTTTACTAAAGGAAGTACAGCGTCAAAGCGTTCTTCACCATCTTCTAAGTTAATAGAGTTGATAATTGCTTTACCTTGCGAGAATTTCAATGCTTCTGCAATGACATTTTCATCTGTAGAGTCAATGACGAGAGGAACTTTGACTTTTTTCACGACTTCTTTCATGAAGCGAGTCATATCGTACAATTCATCACGGTCAGGGTTCGCAAGACAAATATCCAATACGTGAGCACCACGTTTTACTTGTGCACGTGCGATTTCAGCAGCTTCTTCAAACTTTTCTTCTACAATTAATTGTTTGAATTTACGTGAACCGATAACGTTTGTACGTTCACCGATTAATAATGGACGCAATGTATCGTCGTAAAGCAAAGGTTCGATCCCTGAAATGGCATGACCATGAGGATTTTCCGGCATCTTGCGTGGAGCCTTATCTTTTACTACCTCACGAATTGCGCGAATGTGATCAGGCGTTGTACCGCAGCAACCACCAACCATGTTCAACCAGCCTTTTTCAGCGAAGCCTTCCAGCTTTTTCGATAGAGAATCAGGGGACTCATGATAATGTCCTTCTTCATCTGGCAATCCCGCATTTGGATAACAAGTTACATAGCTTGTCGCTAAGTCAGATAATGAACGCAAATGGTCCGTCATGAATTCAGGACCTGTCGCACAGTTTAAGCCGACCGAAAGTGGGTGGACATGTTCAATGGAAATATAGAAAGCTTCAATACTTTGTCCAGCAAGTGTTGTACCCATCGGCTCGATCGTCCCTGAAATCATGATAGGAATTTCGCGTCCAAGCTCTTCGAACGCCTTTTTAATACCAATCGTTCCGGCCTTCACGTTTAGCATATCCTGACTCGTTTCCATCAGTATCAAGTCGCTGCCTGCTTCTACAAGGGCTTTTGCCTGCACATAGAAATCATTGGATAGTTCATCGAACGTAATGCCGCCCGTAACCGAAAGCGTCTTTGTTGTAGGTCCGATCGCACCTGCGACAAAACGTGGCCATTCTGGTGTAGAAAACTTCGCTGCACTCTTTTTCGCGATTTCCACAGATTTTGCATTAATTTCATCTGCACGATGACCAAGTGAAAATTCATTCAAGACAAGGGGAGTACCACCAAATGTATTTGTACAAATGATATCAGCACCAGCATCTAAATATTCATCGTGAATTTTCTCTAAAACATCGGGGCGTAACACACTTAGGTATTCGTTACATCCATCATATTCTTCTCCGCCGAAGTCTTCCGTTGAGAAATCTTCCGCTTGCAGCATCGTCCCCATCGCACCATCAATGATCAGGATTCGTTTGTCTAGTTGCTCTTCAATAGGATGTCTCTGCATGTGTTAATTCCCTCTCCTTCTTCTTCTGGTCTATTTCCTTAATATACTCATACAACTCTAATGTCATATCGTAACGGAGGAATGGTGTGATGATATACAGCCCATTAAAATACTGCGCTGCTGTATCAATCAATTCTTTTGCGATTTCAAGACCTGTTTCAGTTGATTTTTCACGGTCATCTCCACATTCACGCATTCTTTCCAACACATCTTCTGAAAGCTTGATACCCGGTACTTCGTGATGCAGGAACTCTGCATTTCGTATATTTGTCAATGGCATGATGCCAATGAAGATCGGTGTATCCAAGTGTTTTGTGGCTTCGTATACATCGATAATCTTTTCTTTCGTGTATACCGGCTGCGTGATGAAATAGTCTGCACCCGCTTCAATTTTCTTCTCGAGTCGTTGTACAGCTCGATCAATTACGCGTACGTTCGGATTGAAAGCTGCTGAAATAGAGAAGTTTGCTTTCTTGCGCAATGGCTTACCGGAGAACGAAATCCCTTCATTCAATTTCTTAATTAACTGCAATAACTCCATGCTAGATACATCGTAGACGCTTGTTGCACCGGGGAAGTCGCCAACTTTTGTCGGATCGCCTGTTACAGCTAGGATATCGTGAATGCCTAATGCATCGAGTCCCATCAAATGTGATTGTAAGCCGATAAGATTGTGATCACGGCACGTTAAATGTACAAGCGGGCGGATATTATGTTTCATCTTAACGATTGAACCCATCGCCATGTTGCTGATGCGAGGGGAAGCAAGTGAATTATCTGCCATTGTTATAGCATCAACTCCTGCGTCATATAACACATTTGCACCCTTGATATAATCTTCTGTTTCCAAGTGGCGCGGTGTATCTAGTTCTACAATTACCGTACGCTCTGTTTTCGCTTTTTCATGAAGAGGTTGATGTTTTGTAGGTCCCGCTTCATGAATCACGATAGGCTTTTCCGGATGTACGACCTTTTCTGTGATAGGTGCAAGTCGCGTTAACTGTGTTTTCGCTGCTTTAATATGCTTAGGTGTTGTGCCACAACATCCACCGATCAACCGAACGCCTTGATCACGAAGTAATACGGCAGCGCGTCCGAAGTATTCTGCTTCAGATTCATAGACAATACGTCCATCTTCCACATCTAATAGACTGGCGTTTGGATATGCGGATAAAAATGCTTGTTCCGGTAATGTAACATTATCGAATGCTTGAATCGTGTGGTAAGGGCCTAAGCGACAGTTGACGCCTACGATATCTGCACCAAGAGATTCAAGTTGATGAAGTGCATCATTTAATGAGAGTCCGTTCTGTAATACGCCGGGATCATGCATAGAAACTTGTGCGATCAATGGAACATCCGTGATTTTCTTTAACGTTGTCACAACAGATGATAACTCTTCAAAGTCGTAATATGTTTCCAATAGAAGACCATCCGGATCGCCTGCCAATAATGCACTCGCTTGTTCTAGTACGACTTTTTCTATTTCATCCAATGTAGCATCGCTTTTACGTATGCCACGCAGGCCGCCAATTGTACCGAGTACAAATTGTCCCCCAGGTGCTGCTGCGCGTTTTGCAATTTGAATGGCCGCTTTATTGAATTCTGTTACATGACTTTCTAAGCCGTAGCGAGCTAATTTGTTCGCATTTGCACTGTAAGTGTTCGTCTGTATAATATCTGCGCCGGCTGCGATGTAGTCTTGGTGAATCTGCTCTATAATTTCAGGCTTTTCTACGTTTAGTTCTTCATAACAGTAATCAATTCCGTAAGAATATAAAATCGTCCCCATTGCACCATCTGCCGTTAAGACGTTTGTTTGTAGTTTATCTAGCAATGACATAATTCCATCTCCCCTTTGCTTTTTCTAATCAAAAAAAGCCTTCAAGTATATTAGAAGGCTTTGTAATCTCAATGACTAGTTCCCTCTCATCTTTTCAGAGTGTCAATTTGACAGACTGCTGGAAGTAGCACCTTGCCTATATGGCTGGTTGCTGAAGCGTCGACGGGCCAGTCCCTCAGCTTCTCTTGATAAGATATGTTTCTTATTCAATTATTTAGATTATTCTAACCACATCATAGCGGCTTTGTTGGATATCGTCAAGTGAATGTTTGGTGAAGTTCGAAGTGCGGAGTTAGAGCATAGAGAAATTGCGATATATATGCTAAAATCAATGAAACAACTCGAAAAGGTGAGGAATTATGCGGTTCTTTAAATATTCATTTCCAATCGCTGTTCTTGTAGGTACAATTGCTTGGATTATGATAGGTAGCAGTTACGAAGAAGTTGCTTATGATATGCGTGTGTACATTACAATTGGGGCTGCTATATTCAGTGGATTGATCTCAAGCGTTTTGTTTCGTAAAGAAAAAGAAGAACAGATTGATGAGAAGAAGTAGGCTGTCAGCATTTTGCTGCAGTCTTTTTTATTTGTTTTTTATGGGTTAACTATAAAATAAAATGTGTTGACATATTATGCGTTAACTATTATTGTTTTTATGGTAACTAATATAAAAGAGGTGACATGATGGCAACAGCAACGGAGAGGCAACCGGTAAGTAGGTTCAGTGCACTAACCATTGTATACAGTGGAATGTTCGCGTCATTAATGATGATTGGAGCAAACATCACATCCTTCGTGCCGTTTTTAGTAGTTGGTGGAGTACCTATTACATTACAAACGTTTTTCGCAATTTTATCAGGACTATTACTTGGCAGCCGTCTAGGTGCGTTATCTATGACGGTATATATGTTAATAGGATTAGCAGGTGCACCGGTCTTCGCTAAATTTTCAGGCGGCTTCGGTCAAATCTTGAGTCCAACGTTTGGCTTTATTCTTACCTTCATTTTAATAGCTTATGTAGCCGGGAAGATTGTCGAGCGAAGTCAGACCATGCCTGCATATATTACCGCGGCACTGGTCGCTACGGCAATCAACTATATAGTAGGCACAAGCTGGATGTATTTTGCGTACAAGATGTGGGCTGCTGCACCAGACGTGTTTACCTACAAGATCGCATGGCTATGGATGATGCCTCCTTTGCCAAAAGATCTAATTCTGGCTGTACTGTCAGGCATATTCGCGTTTAGAATCTCAAAACACTTGAAAGTGAGGCGTACGCTATAATGAACTACCAAAGGCTGGCTACTCAAGTACTGGAAGGGCATGTATTAACTGACGAGGAATCACTCGCAATATTGAATAGCCCAGATGAAGATTTGCTATTATTACTGCACGCGACGTACTCGATTCGATCACATTACTTCGGAAATAAGGTAAAGCTGAATATGATCATCAATACGAAATCAGGATTATGTCCGGAGAACTGTGGTTATTGCGCACAATCCATCATTTCAAAAGCACCTGTCGAAAAGTATGCGATGATGAAATCGGAAGAGATACTAGAAGGTGCAGAACGTGCTGCCGCTAATAAAGCGGGCACCTATTGCATCGTAGCAAGTGGACGGGGACCGCGTGACAGTGAACTGGACATAGTCATTGATTCTGTTAAGCAGATAAAAGAAAAACACAAAGGAATGACGGTATGTGCTTGCCTAGGTATTTTGAAGCCAGGCCAAGCAACCCGTTTGAAAGAGGCGGGCGTAGATCGCTACAACCACAACTTGAACACATCCGCAGAGCATCACGAAAGTATAACTACATCGCATACATACGATGATCGTGTAAACACTGTAGGGTTGGCTAAAGAAGCAGGCATATCTCCATGTTCAGGCGTCATCGTTGGCATGCGGGAAACAAAGCAAGATATCATCTCCATGGCGCGTAGCCTACGCGAACTGGACGCTGACTCAATACCTGTGAACTTTCTGCATGCAGTTGATGGAACACCATTAGAAGGGACATCAGAACTGGATCCACGCTACTGCATAAAAGTCCTGTGCCTATTCCGCTACATCAACCCTAGCAAAGAAATCCGCATTTCGGGTGGACGTGAAGTCAACTTGCGAAGCCTGCAGCCACTAGGCCTCTACGCTGCAAACTCTATCTTCATCGGTGACTATCTCACAACAGCCGGTCAGGAAAATGATCAAGATCAAAAAATGCTTGAAGACATGGGCTTCGTAGTCGATCTCGAACCGTTGCGCAAAGAACCTATCATTATATAAATAGAGAATGAGTAAATATACGTATACCTTGTGCTGAAGACAATCCGCTATGTGGATCTGCTCTTCAGTTTTTTCTATTCATTCAGAATTCTATTTAGGAGGATTGCAGTAGTTGGCCGTAAGTGAAAAGTATTCGTCTTGTTTTAATTCGGTGACTAATTGAATAATTAATAGCCTGTTGTGACAACCTAGCAACAAGTTTTCTTTTAACGTAATCATGTATACATACAAACAAATGAATTGCATCCCGCCTAATTCTTGCGATACAATCAAGTCAAAGATAGTCAAAGTCAACTAGATGAACGAGCGAAAAGAGGTGACGAGATGCGTAATATTTCTGACATTATAGAAGGATATTTGAAGTCGATTATAGAAGAGGAAGATAGCGCTTCTATTGAAATCAAACGAAATGAGATTGCTGAGAAATTCCAATGTGTACCATCACAGATTAATTACGTAATCAAAACCCGGTTTACCGTCGAGAGAGGTTACGCTGTTGAGTCTAAGCGAGGAGGAGGAGGCTACATCCGGATTTACAGGGTACGTACCAACTCCCGCAAGGACTTACTTGAACAAGCGTTAGAGATTTTAGAGAGTGAAGCGTCATCTACTATGGCGGAAGATGTCATTATCCGTTTAATTGAAGAAGAAGTCATTACAGAACGTGAAGCTAAACTGATGCTTGCTGCAGTAGGCCGTGCTACTCTGCGTTATATGTTGCCAGAGCGGGATGCGTTACGTTCACGTATTCTTCGCGCTATGTTAGTTACATTAATTTATGAAGAGATAGAATGAGGTGAATTTCAATGCTTTGTGAAAACTGTAAAGAACGACCAGCTACTGTAGTGTTTAAACAGGAAACATCAAATGATGTAATAGAGCGTCATTTATGTGATAAATGTGCATTTTACTCACAAACATTTTCTTTCAGTCCGGATCAGGAACCGTTATCAATTCAACAATTTTTAGCACATTGGTTAGGTGGTTCAGAGTTATTTCCGGAACAAAAAGCCGATGAAAGATTACCGGATGGTCCGAAATGTCCGAATTGCGATTTGACCTTCCATCGTTTCCTCGATATCGGGAAGTTTGGTTGCGCTGTATGTTATGAAACATTCAGGGGGCAACTGCCAAGAGTGTTTGCCAAACTGCATAATGGGCATACCCAACACCGTGGAAAGATTCCCGTATCACTTAATGAACGTTTTGCTTTAAAGAAGAAGCTTGAAGATATCCGTATGAAAATGCGGGAAGCTGTAGAAAACGAACATTTTGAAGAAGCGGCAACTTTGCGTGATGAGGCGAACCAAGTGAAACAGCAACTGTCCGATGGAGGTGATGATCAACATGTCATTTAAAAAATTCATCAAACAGGAACTGACAGGTTGGATGGTTGCGGAAGGTGAGCATGCTGACATCGTCTTGTCCACAAGAATCAGGTTAGCTCGCAATTTACAAGATTATTCTTTTCCGATAAGTGCCTCGCAGGAAGATGCGAACGACGTAAGCGAAGCATTGAATCAGGCAGTCGAGACGATGGAGGACCATCATTTTACAGGCATCACAATGGAAGATTTGTCTCCGCTTGAACGCCAGATTTTAGTCGAGAAGCATTTAGTCAGTCCACAGTTGATCAATCCTAAAAAACATGGATCCGTTTTGCTGTCCGAAGACGAAACAATTAGTATTATGGTGAATGAAGAAGATCATATTCGCATTCAATGTATTTATCCGGGTTTTCAAATAGATCAGGCATATGAACACGCTGATCGAGTAGATAGCGAACTTGAAGTGAATTTGAACTATGCTTTCGATGAAACATTCGGCTATTTGACAAGTTGTCCATCTAACACCGGTACGGGAATGCGCGCGTCAGTCATGATGCATTTACCTGCATTAACCATCACTAAGCAAATCGAGCGAATTATACCCGCGATATCAAGGCTTGGAATGGTCGTACGTGGAAGTTATGGAGAGGGCAGTGAAGCACTCGGTAACATTTATCAGGTTTCCAATCAAATCACACTCGGCAAATCAGAAGAGGAAATCTTGAAAGACTTAGAGAGTATTTCAAAACGCTTGATTGCACATGAAAAGAAATCACGTGAATTATTATTGGCTAAGTCGGAAGTTCACTTGGAAAATAGATTATTCAGGGCGCTCGGGACACTGACTCATTCGCGAATCTTGCCGTCAGCAGAAGCGGCAAAATGTTTGTCTGACGTCCGTTTGGGTATAGATTTAGGTATCATTGAAAATATTGATATGACAATTTTGAATGAATTGATGATTTTCATGCAACCAGGTTTTCTGCAACAATACGCGAAGGCAGAATTAACATCTGATGAACGAGATATCCTTCGTGCACAATTATTCCGTGATCGGCTAGGAGTAGAGCGATCTGCTGCACAAGAAAAAGACAGTGATTCGTTGTGAGCAAAGTTTTTGCAAGAAAGTCTTATAGCATTTATAATTAATCAAAGATAGTCAAAGTCAATATGCGAATTAGGTTGTATCGCGAATTGACATGAATATATATAGTTATAGGAAACAAAGCATTGATGTGTTATTTTGCATAACATAGAATATAGTCCACTGATGAAGGAAGAGGGGAATGAATATGATGTTTAATCGATTTACACAACGTGCACAAAAAGTTTTACAACTGGCTCAAGAAGAGGCTATTCGTTTAAAACATGAATCTATTGGTACTGAGCATATCCTGCTTGGATTGATTCGAGAAGGTGGCGGCATCGCAGCAAAAGCTCTTGAAGCAATTAGTGTGAATGCGGATACTATTGAACGAGAAGTAGAAATTCTAGTAGGTGTAGGCTCTAAAGATGTGGGTCCGATCGTTCATTATACTCCTCGCGCCAAACGAGTTATTGAATTATCCGTTGATGAGTCTCGTAAATTAGGACATTCTTATATCGGCACAGAGCACATTTTATTGGCTTTGATTCGAGAAGGAGAAGGCGTGGCTGCACGCGTTCTGAATAATGCAGGTGTTAGCTTGAACAAAGCTCGCCAGCAAGTACTTCAGTTGCTTGGCAATGATGAAAGTTCTGTTGGCAACCCAGCGAATTCTGCATCGGCAGCAACACCAACATTGGATGGCTTGGCGCGTGATTTAACTGAAATCGCACGTGAGGGCACGCTGGATCCAGTAATTGGACGAAGCAAAGAAATTACACGTGTTATTGAAGTATTGGCACGTCGTACGAAAAACAACCCAGTATTGATTGGGGAACCGGGTGTAGGTAAAACAGCGATTGCAGAAGGTTTGGCACAGCAAGTCGTAAGTAATGAAGTGCCTGAAATCTTGCGTGACAAACGCGTTATGACACTAGATATGGGTACAGTCGTCGCAGGCACAAAATACCGCGGTGAATTCGAAGATAGAATGAAGAAGGTAATGGAAGAAATCCGTCAAGCGGGTAACATTATCTTATTCATCGATGAATTACACACGTTGATCGGTGCAGGTGGAGCAGAAGGTGCTATCGATGCATCCAATATCTTGAAGCCATCTCTTGCACGTGGTGAACTACAGTGTATCGGTGCTACTACACTTGACGAATACCGTAAATATATTGAAAAAGACGCAGCGCTTGAACGACGTTTCCAACCAATCCAAGTTGATGAGCCATCTGTAGAGGAAACGATTCAGATCATTAAAGGCTTGCGCGACCGTTACGAAGCGCATCACCGTGTGAAGATTACGGATGAAGCGGTTGAAGCGGCAGCGAAGATGTCTGATCGTTATATCTCGGACCGTTTCTTACCGGATAAAGCGATTGACTTAATTGACGAAGCTGGATCGAAAGTGCGTTTGCGTTCATATACAACTCCTCCTAACTTGAAGGAGCTCGAGGTGAAGCTTGAAGCAATTCGTTCTGAGAAGAACGCAGCTGTGCAAAGCCAAGAATTTGAGAAAGCTGCTTCTTATCGTGATAAAGAGCAGAAGATGAAGGAAGAGTTGGAAACAACGAAAGCAGCTTGGAAAGAGAAACAAGGGCAGACTGAATCCGAAGTGACAGTGAATGATATCGCGTCAGTTGTGGCGATGTGGACAGGAATTCCTGTTGACAAGATTGCAGAGACAGAGTCGGCTAAATTGCTGAACATGGAAGAAATTTTGCATCAACGTGTCATTGGTCAAAAAGAAGCAGTGTTATCTATTTCGAAAGCCATCCGTCGAGCACGTGCAGGATTGAAAGATCCGAAACGTCCTATTGGTTCATTCATTTTCTTGGGCCCGACTGGTGTAGGTAAAACTGAACTAGGCCGTGCGTTGGCGGAAGTGATGTTCGGCGATGAAGATGCGATGATTCGTATCGATATGTCCGAGTATATGGAGAAGCATTCTACATCTCGTCTAGTCGGATCACCTCCAGGCTATGTAGGGTATGATGAAGGCGGCCAATTAACGGAGAAAGTTCGCCGTAAGCCGTACTCAGTTGTACTACTTGATGAGATTGAAAAAGCACATCCAGATGTTTTCAATATCTTATTGCAAGTATTAGAAGACGGACGTTTAACGGATTCTAAAGGACGTACAGTTGATTTCCGCAACACAGTAATTATCATGACTTCAAACGTTGGAGCAACTGAATTGAAGAAAAACCGCTACGTTGGCTTTAATATTCAAGACGGCGAATCCGACTACGATGACATGAAGGAAAAAATGCTTGCAGAATTGAAGAAAACATTCCGACCGGAGTTCTTGAACCGTGTGGATGACATGATTGTCTTCCATTCATTGGAGAAAGAACACTTGCGTGAAATTGTCAGCTTGATGAGTGATGAACTTTCTAAGCGCTTGGCTGAACAAGACATCGAATTGGTGTTGACGGATTCAGCTAAAGATAAAATCACGGAAGAGGGATATGATCCGGAATACGGTGCTCGTCCATTACGTCGTGCATTACAGAAACATGTAGAAGATCGTTTGTCTGAAGAGTTACTTGAAGGTAAAGTTCTGATGGGTGAAAAAGTAATCATTGATGTAGAGGATAATCAGTTTATCGTACGCACGGAGAAACACACAGTAGCAGTAGAAAAATAATAATATAATCAACGGGATAGCTCGCTCGCTTAGTTTTTAAAAAGCGCAGCGGGCTGTCCTTTTCGTACTTTTCAAATAAGGAGAGAGTGTATGGCTAAGCGAAAGTCGAAGTTCATGTGCCGTTCTTGTGGATATGAGTCCGCTAAGTGGATGGGGCGTTGTCCTGGTTGTGGAGAATGGAACACGATGGATGAAGAAGTGGAGATTGTTCAAAAGGGACCGCGTGCTGCATTTCAGCATGGTGAAAGAGTGAAGCACAAAGCTTTGCCTATCAGTCAGGTGGAAATGGCTGAAGAGCCACGTGTTAAAACGGAATTAGAAGAATTAAACCGCGTACTCGGTGGTGGGATTGTACCGGGCTCGCTCATATTAATCGGCGGGGATCCAGGAATCGGGAAGTCTACATTGTTGCTACAAGTCTCATCGTTACTTGCGAATCAACAACAGCGCGTACTGTATATTTCAGGAGAAGAATCGATCAAGCAAACTAAGTTACGTGCAGAACGATTAGGCGTGAAGTCAGATGAGTTATATATTTATGCCGAAACCGATCTCGCAATGATCAATGAAACTGTGGATGAAGTGAAGCCGAAGTTTGTGGTTGTGGACTCGATTCAGACTGTTCATCATCCTGAAGTATCATCGGCGCCAGGAAGTGTATCGCAAGTGCGTGAATGTACCGCAGAACTAATGCGTATAGCAAAGACGCAAAACATTGCCATATTCCTCGTAGGTCACGTAACAAAAGAAGGACAAATTGCTGGACCACGATTGCTTGAGCATATGGTGGATACGGTGCTGTATTTTGAAGGTGAACGTCACCACACATACCGTATTTTACGAAGTGTTAAAAATCGTTTTGGTTCTACTAATGAAATTGCCATTTTTGAAATGTTGCAGGCTGGATTAAAGGAAGTCTTAAATCCTTCTGAAATGTTCTTGCGTGAGCGATCGCAAGGTGGAGCGGGCTCTACCATTGTCGCTTCTATGGAAGGCACACGGCCAATACTTGTTGAAATTCAGGCACTGATGACGGCATCAAGTTTCAATTATCCGAAGCGCATGGCGACTGGATTGGATCAAAACCGTGTGCAGCTATTAATGGCGGTATTGGAAAAACGTGCAGGGATGCTATTACAGACACAAGATGCGTATATTAAGGTTGCGGGCGGCGTTAAGTTGGATGAGCCGGCCATTGATTTAGCCGTCTTGCTAAGTATTGTTTCTAGCTATCGCGACACGGCTGTAGGGGCGCGCGATTGTTTTGTTGGTGAAGTAGGGTTAACAGGTGAGGTTAGAAGGGTATCTAGAATAGAACAACGCGTCACGGAAGCGGCGAAACTTGGTTTTGATCGCATTATCATTCCGTCGTCTAATTTGGGCGGTTGGGATATTCCGAATGGGATTGAAGTGGTAGGCGTTGAAACTATTACGGAAGCGTTAGGAATGGCATTCAGATAACATCTATTTTATATGACGGGATGAGTAGAATAGCAAGAAACTTTCCTGCTGTTGAGATAGTCCTAGTAGGAGGAGTGAGGAATTTTCAGAAATTCCTCACTTAACCTAAGCAGCTAACCATGATTCGTTGTATACTATTAGGAAGGAAAAGGAGGTGGAAGAATATGTTGAAAAGAGTAGTCCAAGTTTCATTCTTATTAATTGGAGGAACTCTCGGTGTTTTATTTTTACCGTACTTATTCGCTATGTTTGAGTTTACATCACGCCCGATCATAGAAAACCCTTATGTGGAGGCAATTATAGGAGCAATCATTCTATTTTTATTAAGCTTATTTTTAACTGAACCGATTGTAAATTTCATTAAATGGATTGAAGAAAGACTTCTGAAAGCGCCGATCATGGATTTATTATTCGGTACAATCGGATTAGTCGTAGGGTTAATCGTAGCTTTTTTATTCAGTTTCGGACTAAGTGCAATTGGTTTTCCGGTAGTGTCTTCTGTTGTGCCTGTCTTATTGTCTATTCTTCTCGGCTATTTAGGTTTCCAAGTAGGTTTTAAAAAGTGGGAAGAGTTTATTAATGCATTTTCTAATTTACGCATGACAACTGCAAAAAAGAAAGAATCGACAGAACCCGTTGTCACTCCACCACAAAAAGATGTATATAAGTTACTAGATACAAGCGTCATTATCGATGGGCGCATTGCGGATATAGTGGCGACAGGATTTTTACAGGGAATTTTAGTTGTACCTCAGTTTGTACTAACCGAACTACAGCATATAGCCGATTCATCTGATACGTTGAAGCGGACAAAAGGTAGACGTGGCCTCGATATTCTAAAGCGTTTACAAAATGATGACGGTCCTCAAGTGCTCATTACGGACGAAGATATTCCGAATGTAGCCGAAGTGGATTTAAAGTTAGTTAAACTGGCGAAGAAAATGGATGGATTGGTTGTAACAAATGATTTTAACTTAAATAAAGTCTCGGATTTGCATGGTGTCGCAGTATTGAATATAAATGATCTCGCTAATGCAGTAAAACCGGTAGTCATTCCAGGTGAAGAAATGCATGTAGTCGTAATCAAAGACGGTAAAGAGCATAATCAAGGTGTTGCATATTTGGATGATGGCACAATGATTGTCATTGAAGATGGTCGGTCTCATATCGGAGATGCCATTGACGTTGTAGTAACAAGTGTATTGCAAACTTCTGCAGGACGAATGATTTTTGCGAAACCCAAAGGTCGATAACCAGCATAGAAAGCAGAGTGACAAACGTGAAATATACAGTGATGATTCCTGCCGCGGGAAGCGGCAAACGAATGGGTGCTGGACAAAATAAGCTCTTCCTGAAAATTGGAGAGCATTCAATTTTGTATCATACAGTCAGTGTGTTTCAAGAAGACCCTAATTGTGAAGAAGTCATTATGGCTGTGAAGCCGGAAGAGCAAGTTGAAATTGAAGAGATTCTCAAACAGGATCAACACGTGAAACCTATCACATTTGTAAAGGGTGGTGGTGAGCGTCAAAACAGTGTTGCAGCTTGTATCTCTGCTTACAAAGGGAAAGGTATTGTTCTCGTCCATGACGCGGCTAGACCTTTCTTGAATTCGTCAATTATTACGGAACTGGTGCGTACTGCTAATGAAAAGGGTGCAGCTATAGCAGCAGTTAAGGCGAAGGATACAATTAAGTACGCGGAAGATGGTACTGTCAAAGAAACTTTGGCTCGTGAAAAGCTGTGGCTCGTGCAAACGCCTCAGGCATTTCAATATGAATTGTTGAAAGAAGCATCGGACTCGGCTATTGCAGAAGGTTTCCTTGGCACGGATGAATCCATGTTAGTGGAACGACTTGGCCACGAAGTCCAAGTGGTGGAAAGTTCATATGATAATGTAAAAATGACGACTCAGGAAGATCTTGCTATAGGTGAAATCTTACTGGCTAGAAGAAAGTAGGAGGAATAATTACATGTTTCGAATTGGACAAGGTTTTGATGTACATGCATTTGAAGAAGGTAGACCACTCATTATTGGTGGTATCACCATTCCGCACTCAAAAGGGTTGATTGGTCACTCCGATGCGGATGTGCTACTACACACAGTAACAGATGCTGCACTAGGTGCGATTGGAAAAGTGGATATTGGTACACATTTCCCTGATACGGACGACGCGTTTAAAGACGCTGATTCTGCTATTTTATTGGAGAATGTATGGGCGATGGTAAAAGAAGAAGGCTACCGTTTAGGTAATATTGATTGTACGATTATTGCGCAACGTCCAAAAATGGCACCGTATATTGGAGACATCCGTGAACGCGTGGCGGAATTGCTCGAAGCAGATCTGTCGCAAGTGAATGTGAAAGCTACGACTACGGAACGTCTAGGCTTCCCTGGGCGTGAAGAAGGAATCGCAGCAATGGCAACGATTTTACTGATGAAAAACCAGTAACTTTCAAAACGTCCTTTAGAGTGCTAAAATAGATAGGAAATTATATAAGAATGTAATCAATTCGAAACGGAGAGGTAACTATTATGACACAAGAAGTACGTGTGCGTTATGCACCGAGTCCAACAGGCCAACTACATATTGGGGGCGCGCGGACCGCGTTATTCAACTATTTGTTTGCTCGTCACTATGATGGGAAATTTATTGTTCGTATTGAAGATACGGATACAGCGCGAAATATTGAGAGTGGTGAACTTTCCCAACTTGAAAACCTGACGTGGCTCGGTATCCATCATGACGAATCCATTGATATTGGCGGAGAATACGGCCCATACCGTCAAATGGAACGTCTGGACTTGTATAAAAAGTATGCAGACGAAATGCTTGAAAATGGGCATGCCTACAAATGTTTCTGTACACCTGAAGAGCTAGAAGCAAAGCGTGACGCTCAGAAAGAAGCGGGAATCGCAGCACCTATGTATGATGGTACTTGTCGTCATTTAACAGCAGAACAAGTAGCGGAAAATGAAGCTGCAGGGAAGTCATACAATATTCGTATGCGCGTTCCTGAAAATACTACGTATGCGATCGATGACCTTGTGCGCGGTGAAGTAACATTCGAATCAAAAGACATCGGTGACTGGGTTATGGTTAAGACGAATGGTATTCCGACGTATAACTTTGCTGTAGTAGTCGACGATCATTTGATGAAAATCTCCCATGTTTTCCGTGGAGAAGAGCATTTGACGAATACACCAAAGCAACTAATGGTATTTGACGTATTCGGTTGGGACCACCCACGATTTGGTCATATGACGCTGATTGTCAATGAAGAACGCAAAAAGCTTTCAAAACGTGATGAATCAATCATTCAATTCATTGCGCAATATAAAGATTTAGGCTATTTGCCGGAAGCAATGTTTAATTTCTTCTCTTTGCTTGGTTGGTCGCCTGTCGGAGAAGAAGAGATTTTCTCTCATGACGAACTCGTAGAACAATTTGATGAGTCTCGTTTGTCGAAGTCACCTTCCATGTTCGATACGGATAAGCTAACGTGGATGAATAACCAATATATAAAAAAGCTGTCTTTAGAAGAAGTAATTGAATTAACGTTGCCACATCTACAAGCAGCAGGATTGGTTTCAGAAAATATGTCTGCTGAAGAAAAATCATGGGTTCACGATTTGATCGCGCTGTACCACGGTCAATTGAGCTTTGGTGCTGAAATCGTCGAGTTATCCGCCCAGTTCTTCCATGACACATTGGAATATGATGAAACAGCATCTGAAATTTTGGCGAGTGAACAAGTACCTGAAGTGATGACGTCACTTAAGAAGCAACTAGAAGAATTGGAAACATTCGATGCACCGTCTATTAAAGCGGCAATTAAGGCAGTCCAAAAAGAAACAGGACATAAAGGTAAGAACTTATTCATGCCTGTGCGTGTCGTGGCAACTGGTCAGACATCAGGTCCTGAACTACCGGATGCTATTGCGCTAATTGGTAAAGAAAAGATTATTCAACGTGTTGAAAGATTTGCAAAATAAACAATATTGACATTTCGGTGAATTTCTGTAAAATGAACCTAATATACATTTGTCATATGAAAAGCGTCGAAAAGGAAAGTACGTAGTGGATGCTCTATAGAGAGGGTCATCTAGGCTGGAAATGACCTGAGTCGTTCACTATCGAAATGCACCTTTGAGCGATGAGCCGAAATTATTAGTAGGCCATACGTATAGTCTGCGTTAAAGACATTAAGCGGGGGACAATTACGTTCTCAAGCGGAGTGGAACCACGCATTAATTGCGTCTCTGTCATCATGAGTGACAGGGGCGCTTTTTTTATCTTGAGAAATTTTTCTATAGTGGAAATCGCCGTCATGTGAAAGAAGAAAAAGGGGGAAGTTCATTGTTCAAGCGTATGAAAGAGGATATTCGATGTATTTTCGATCAAGACCCGGCAGCCCGCAGCACGGTTGAAGTGATTTTAACGTATTCGGGGTTGCATGCAATTTGGATGCACCGTATTGCGCATGTGTTTTATAAGCGTAATCTTCGGTTTTTGGCTCGTGTAGTGTCGCAAGTTAGCAGGTTTTTCACGGGTATTGAAATTCACCCTGGAGCTGTAATAGGCAGACGTCTTTTCATTGATCATGGGATGGGTGTAGTCATAGGGGAAACATGTGAAATTGGCGATGACGTAACACTGTATCAAGGAGTTACATTGGGTGGAACAGGAAAAGAAGGCGGTAAGCGACATCCGACGCTCTGTGATAATGTATTGGTTGCGTCGGGTGCCAAAGTACTTGGTTCCATTACGATTGGGGAGAACAGTAAAGTAGGTGCGGGTTCGGTCATCTTAAAAGAAGTGCCGCCAAACTCTACAGTAGTTGGTATACCAGGGAAAATCGTTATTTCAAATGGTATACGTGTAAAGAATAAACTAGATCATTCCACGCAAGATCCGATTGCGGATGAAATCAAACGATTAGAAAAGCAAATTCAGGAGTTGAAGCTGCGTACTGAGCAGTTGGAAACCGTGAATGAAAAAAAGGGAGATTTACATGAGCATTCAACTTTATAATACATTGACACGTAAGAAAGAAAAGTTTGTTCCAATAGAAGAAGGAAAGGTCAAAATGTATGTCTGTGGACCAACCGTTTATAACTATATTCATATCGGAAACGCCCGTCCTGTGATTGCATTTGATACGATTCGTCGCTACTTGGAATATCGTGGCTATGAAGTCAATTACGTCTCAAACTTTACGGACGTAGACGATAAAATCATTAAAGCGGCAAATGAATTAAACGAAGAAGTCGGAAATTTAACCGAACGTTTCATTGCGGCCTATCACGAAGATGTCAGTGCTCTCGGCTGTGAAGTAGCGACAGCGCATCCTAGAGTAACTGAGCACATTGATGACATTGTGGAATTTATCCAGGTTCTCATTGCCAAAGGATTTGCTTACGAATCTCGTGGGGATGTCTATTTCCGTACACGTAAATTCGAAGGCTACGGGAAACTCTCACACCAATCCATCGATGAGTTAAAAGTAGGTGCGCGGGTGGAAGAAAATGCAATCAAAACAGATCCTCTCGACTTTGCGCTTTGGAAATCAGCGAAAGAGGGGGAAGTCTCGTGGGATAGTCCTTGGGGCAAAGGTCGTCCTGGCTGGCATATCGAATGTTCGGTAATGGCCAAACAGCTTCTTGGGGACACGATCGATATTCATGCAGGTGGGCAAGACTTAACATTCCCGCATCATGAGAATGAAATCGCGCAGTCTGAAGCGGCTACCGGCAAAACTTTCGCCAACTACTGGATGCATAACGGTTATATCAATATTGATAACGAAAAAATGTCGAAATCCTTAGGGAATTTTATTTTGGTACATGATATTCGTAAGCAAATAGACCCGAAGGTACTGCGTTTCTTCATGCTTTCTGTACACTATCGTCATCCAGTCAACTTTGCACAGGATCTTGTAGAAAGCGCGTCGAATGGATTGGAGCGTATTCAGACTGCGTACAGCAACTTGCAGCATCGTGTAACGATTTCGGCGGATCTAGCAGAAAATCCAGAGCCGTGGTTAGATAAGATTAACGAACAAATTAACGCATTTGAAAAATCGATGGACGATGACTTCAATACGGCTAATGCGATTGCGTCCATTTTTGAACTATCCAAACAGGCGAACGTATACTTGCTCGAGAAAAATACAGACCGTCACGTACTTCAGCAATTCATCGATGCGTTGGATCAATTAATGGGCGTACTTGGATTGCCATTTGATAATGCGGATGAATTAGTGGATGACGAAGTAGATGCTTTGATCCAGGAACGTCTTGATGCTCGGAAGAATCGTGATTTTGCACGGGCGGATGAAATTCGTGATGAACTAAAAGCACAGGGAATCATTTTAGAAGATACAGCGCAAGGCACTCGCTGGAAAAGAGGGTAACAGTGTGGAGAATTTACGTGAAATAGACGTTAAACAACTCAATGCACTTGCTCTTGCTTATATGGGCGATGCCGTATATGAAACGGCGATCAGAGAGCATTTACTACGCCACGGACGTGTGAAACCGCAAATCTTGCATAAGGAAGCTACGCGCTTTGTTTCTGCAAAGGCACAGGCGCGAATCATCTTAACGATGAGAGATCGGCAAATTCTCACAGAAGAAGAATTAGCGGTGATGCGTCGTGGTCGCAATGCGAAAGCGGGATCCGTCCCTAAAAACACTGATGTTACTACGTATAATTATAGCTCTGCATTCGAAGCAGTTCTCGGGTATGTACATTTATTGGATCGGCAAGAACGTCTGGCTGAACTGATAGAAACGGCGATTCGACTAGTGGAGCATCCTGAGGAGGAGAAAGCATGACGGAGCTAGAGATTGAAATGATTGGTGGAAGAAACCCTGTTGTGGAAGCACTACGTTCGGGCAGACAGCTGAATAAAATCTGGGTAGCAGAAGGCGTCAATAAGAAAAGTATCGGTGAAATAATGAAGCTTGCTAAAGAAGCAGGAGTAGTTGTGCAGACAGCGCCGAAGCAGAAATTAGATGGTATGACGGATCTGAGTCACCAAGGAATTCTTGCTTCGGTTGCTGCTTATGATTACGCGGAGTTGGAAGACTTATTCACAATCGCTAAAGAGAGGCAGGAAGATCCGTTCTTCATCATTCTGGATGAGTTAGAAGATCCGCATAATTTGGGTTCTATCTTACGAACAGCGGATGCTTCGGGTGTTCATGGCATCATCATTCCGAAGAGACGCGCTGTTGGGTTGACAGGTGTGGTGGCGAAAGCGTCAACAGGTGCGATTGAACATATACCGGTTGTGCGAGTGAATAATTTATCTCAAACTGTGGACGAGCTCAAGAAGCAAGGGGTTTGGATTGCGGGAACAGATGCTTCCAACTCCACGGATTATCGCCATATGGATGCCACGTTGCCTTTAGCTGTCATTATAGGCAGTGAAGGAAAAGGAATGTCACGCATTTTACGAGAGAGATGCGATTTCCTTTATAGTTTACCGATGGTTGGAAAAGTTACGTCTTTAAATGCTTCGGTAGCGGCGGCATTGTTGATGTATGAAGTTCTACGAAAGCGTCAATCCGCTCAGGCTACATCATGAAGAAAGATGTGCTGCTCGTTGATGGATACAACATCATCGGTGCGTGGCCTGAACTGCAACAACTGAAACAGGAAGATTTTGCGCAAGCGCGTGATCGACTTATTGAGAGGATGGCGGAATTCCAGGCTAACCGGGGATGGCGTGTCATCGTGATATTCGATGCGCACCTAGTACCGGGTATCGAAAAACGGAAAAAACAATACCGTGTGGAAGTTGTCTTTACAAGAGAGAACGAAACGGCGGATGAACGGATTGAAAAATTGGTATCCCAATTATCCACTCGCTTGACGCAAATTCATGTAGCTACTTCCGATCTTGTGGAACAATGGGTAGTGTTTGCCCAAGGTGCACTTCGCATCTCTGCACGAGAGTTGGAAATTGCCATGAAAGAAGTAGATCGTGTAATTGCGCAAAGGTTAAAAGATTCATTAGAACAAAGGCCTCTATCAAAGATTCCTCTGACGGATGAAGTGGCAGCGGAATTTGAAAAAATGAGACGTGGTGGAAAATGAGTAGTTGACGTGAAAAAATACCACGTCTATACTGGCATATAAATCCAATTAGTACTCTGGGGTGGAGAGGTTGGTGCGGGACATGGAAAAAGTGAAGAGTAAAAATAGGTTTTCTAAACTATCTGATGAAGAAATGGTGGAGTTGATCCATCTGGGGAATTCGGATGTATTGGATTTTTTAATTACCAAATTTCAGCCTATTGTCCGGATGAAAGCAAGAACATATTTCATTATTGGTGGAGATCGTGAAGATATCATGCAAGAAGGAATGATCGGACTCTATAAAGCGATACGTGATTTCCGTCCTGATAGATTAAGCTCTTTTAAAGTCTTTGCTGAGCTGTGTATTACGCGACAAATTATTACAGCTATTAAAACTGCCACGCGTCAAAAACATATTCCGCTTAATACGTCTATTTCGTTGGACAAGCCAATGTATGATGAAGATCAAGAGCGAACGTTGCTCGATATCATAGCGGGCTCTACATTAGATGATCCTGAAGATTTGATAATCCATAAAGAAAACTTCACATTCATGGAAAAAGAGATGAATAAAGTGTTGAGTGGATTGGAAAGAGAAGTATTAACATTGTACTTAGAAGGTCAATCCTATCGCGAAATTTCTGAAGTGTTGAATCGTCAAGTGAAATCAATTGATAATGCTTTACAACGGATCAAACGCAAACTGGAACACTCGATGGCGATGGATCTGGTACGTTAAACAAATCGAATGTAAATTGACATGTCGTTGGTTAAATGGTACTCTTTAGCAAGACTATTGTCTTGGATTAGGTGAATTAAATGATGAAAAAAATAACTTTAAGCTGTGAGATATGTGGTTCGCGAAACTATTCTTTACCCGCTGGCAACAATGGTCGCGAGGGAAGAATGAGTATAAAGAAGTTTTGCAGTCATTGCAATGCGCATACATTGCATAAGCAAACCACTTGACCAGTTACATAGAGTTTGAGTCAGAACGCTATGTCATTCGGAAGGGTTGGAGAAGAATGGGCAAGATTACGGATTTTTTGAAAAAAGTCGTTTCGGAAATGCGGAAAGTTAGCTGGCCGAAACGTAAAGAATTAACGAAGTATACCGTAGTCGTTATTTCGACGGTTATTTTCATGGCGGTTTATTTCTTCGTAGTGGATCTAGGTATCTCCGGAGTAATGAAATGGTACACTAATCTGTAATAAATAAAGTATGAATAGCGTGAGAATATCCCGTTTTGATGAATGAACGGGTTTTTTCAGCTTTAATTTAAGGGAGGGACGGACGCATAGTCCTCAATGTCATGGAAATGGATAAAAATTGGTACGTTGTGCACACGTACTCAGGGTATGAGAACAAAGTAAAGGCTAATCTTGAAAAGCGTGTCGAGACAATGGGCATGTCAGATAAAATATTCCGTGTCGTCATTCCGGAAGAAGAAGAGACGGATATTAAAGATGGTAAAAAGAAAACAGTTATGCGTAAAACGTTTCCAGGCTATGTCTTGGTAGAATTGATCATGACGGATGACTCTTGGTACGTTGTGCGCAATACGCCGGGTGTTACTGGGTTTATTGGTTCTTCGGGTGGTGGAGCGAAACCTACTCCATTATTGCCGGAAGAAGTAGAATTCATCCTAAAACAAATGGGTGTAAAAGAACAGCGCGTAGATATCGATTTCGGAGTAGGCGAAAGTGTGACGGTGCTTGAAGGGCCGTTTGCTCACTTTGAAGGTAAGGTGGAAGAGATTGAAATGGACAAAGGTAAAGTTGTCGTAAGCGTCGACATGTTCGGACGCGAAACGAAGATGGAGCTTTCGTTCGACCAAGTAGAAAAAATGGATTGATGGATAATGGGGATTTTCCACTTGCCAAATCTGTGTAATGGTGGTATCATTTCAAAGGTCAGACTTAGTCTGTACGGATTAACCAATTCTACCGACATTGTCGGCAGGCACATATTTGAGTGGGAGGGGCAACCCAATGACCACATCACGGACTTAAGGAGGTGTGTCTCGTGGCTAAAAAAGTTACTAAAGTAGTGAAATTGCAAATTCCAGCTGGTAAAGCAAATCCAGCACCACCGGTAGGGCCGGCATTAGGTCAAGCAGGTGTTAACATTATGGGATTCTGTAAAGAATTTAACGCTCGTACAGCAGATCAAGCTGGTCTAATTATTCCAGTTGAAATCTCAGTATTCGAGGACCGTTCATTTACATTCATCACAAAAACTCCGCCAGCAGCAGTATTGCTGAAGGTTGCAGCAAACGTTCAAAAGGGTTCAGGTGAGCCTAATAAAAACAAAGTTGCTACAGTTAAGCGTGATAAAGTTAGAGAAATCGCAGAACAAAAGATGCCAGACTTAAACGCGGCGTCAGTTGAAGCGGCGATGGCAATGGTCGAAGGTACTGCTCGCAGTATGGGATTCAAAATCGAAGACTGATTTTGTTTTTTCATAATAAAGCAATTGTTTGAAGGTGAAGGCTGCGGTCGATTGAGATTCGCAGCCTTCATTAAGTGGGAGGTTTAATCCGTTAAAACCACAAATGAGGAGGAAAATTCTGATGGCTAAAAGAGGTAAAAAATTCGTAGATGCAGCGAAGCTTGTAGATCGCACAGCTACATACACTGCGCAAGAAGCAATTGAACTTGCTAAAAAGACAACTACTACTAATTTTGATGCAACAGTTGAAGTGGCTTTCCGTCTTGGTATTGATACACGTAAAAACGATCAGCAAATCCGTGGAGCGGTAGTGCTTCCAAACGGTACTGGTAAAACTCAACGCGTATTAGTATTCGCTAAAGGTGATAAAGTTAAAGAAGCAGAAGCTGCAGGCGCAGACTACGTAGGCGACGCAGAACTAATTGCTAAAATTCAACAAGGTTGGTTCGATTTCGACGTAATCGTTGCTACACCTGACATGATGGGTGAGGTTGGTAAGATTGGTCGCGTTCTTGGACCAAAAGGTCTTATGCCGAACCCGAAAACAGGCACAGTAACATTCGACGTAACGAAAGCTGTTGAAGAAATCAAAGCAGGTAAAGTTGAATACCGTGCGGACAAAGCTGGAATTATCCACGCGCCAATCGGGAAAGTATCTTTTGACAACGAGAAGTTGGAAGAAAACTTCTTGACTATCTTTGATACGATTCAAAAAGCTAAACCGGCATCATCAAAAGGAACATTCATGAAATCAGTAAACGTTACGACAACTATGGGTCCTGCTGTTAAAGTAGATCCGTCAAGCGTTACTGTTAAAAAATAATTGACAAGCGCAAAGTGATCTGTTAAGATTACGCTTGTTATGATGATAACCATTTGTACCGAAGACAGCAGGTGTGGCTTGCCACTTAATGCTCCTGCCGAGGACAAGACGCTCTTTTTTAAAGATGACGACTTTTCTGCCCTCATGTCTTAGACATTGAGGGCTTTTTATATCGGTATAAGTGACCCTAATTACCAGGAGGTGTCAACATGAGCAAAATTTTAGAAGCCAAACAAGCAGTAGTTTCAGAAGTTGCTGAGAAGTTACAAGGAGCAGCATCTGTAGTAGTTGTCGATTACCGTGGTCTTACGGTTGCACAAGTTACAGAATTGCGTAAACAACTTCGTGAAGCAGGCATCGAGTTCAAAGTTTATAAAAACTCTATGGTGCGTCGTGCAACGGTAGTTGCAGGAATAGAAAGCTTGAACGAAAACCTTACAGGTCCAAACGCTATAGCTTTCTCCGCGGAAGATGCAATAGCGCCAGCAAAAATCTTAAATGAATTTGCTAAAAAGAACGAAAAGCTTGAAATAAAAGCGGGTGTGATCGAAGGAAACGTTGCATCAGCTGAAGAAATGAAAGCATTGGCTACTCTACCGTCTCGCGATGGTCTACTATCTATGCTACTCAGCGTTCTTCAAGCGCCAGTACGAAACTTTGCACTTGCTACAAAAGCAGTTGCAGAACAAAAAGAAGAGCAAGGTGCTTAATTTCGCATTTTGACAGTGACCGGAACAAGTTAGCCGGTTAAATACAATATTCCAGGAGGAACTTAAAATGACTAATGCACAAATTCTAGACGCAATTAAAGAAATGACAATTCTTGAACTAAATGACCTTGTTAAAGCAATCGAAGAAGAATTCGGCGTAACAGCAGCAGCACCAGTTGCAGCAGCTGGAGCAGTTGCAGAAGCAGCTGAAGAGCAAACTGAATTCGACGTAATCCTTGCATCAGCTGGAGATCAAAAGATCAAAGTTATCAAAGCTGTTCGTGAAATCACTGGCCTAGGCTTGAAAGAAGCTAAAGCTCTTGTAGACGAAGCTCCTAAAGCTGTTAAAGAAGCAGCATCTAAAGAAGAAGCAGAAGAAATGAAAGCTAAACTTGAAGAAGTTGGCGCATCTATAGAAATTAAGTAATTTCTATTTCCCTGAGAAAAGCCCGTCTATTTGACGGGCTTTTTTCTTCATATACAGATATTGTAACTCTACGCAGGAGGTGTATGTATGGGAGAGCATTATTATTCAAAAAGTCCTCAAGCTTTAAGTGCCCCCAAGCAATGGAGAGCTGAGATTCGTAATAAAGTATTTTCTTTCACAACAGATGCAGGTGTATTCAGTAAAGGTAGCATAGATGAAGGATCAAAATTACTCGCTGAAACGTTTAAAGAGCCAACCATCGGGGGAGACTTGTTGGAAATAGGTTGCGGCTATGGGCCAATCGCGTTGTCTATTGCATCGGATTTCCCAGAACGGCTTGTCCATATGGTGGACGTTAATGAGCGAGCGTTGGCTCTTTCTAGAACGAATGCCCAACAAAACAAGATCACTAATGTACAAATTTATGAAAGTAGTGGAGTCAATCAAGTTCAGTCAAATGACTTTGCTGCAATTATAACGAATCCTCCTATTAGAGCAGGTAAGCGTACAGTGTTTTCGTTCTACGACGGCGCTTATGCAAAATTGGCTTCAGGCGGGGAATTATGGGTTGTCATTCAAAAGAAGCAAGGAGCTCCGTCTACAGTGGATCACTTGAAGAAGTTGTTTGGTAATGTGGATACGGTTGCCAAGAAAAAAGGCTACTTTATTTTGGTGGCCAAAAAAGATTGACAGGAACTACATCGTGTAGTAGCATTATTAAATGCATAAATATTTATATTGCAGCTGTATGCCCTTTTGTGTGATGTGTTAGAGAAAAAGGCATATTGATGTTTGGATAAAGATTGTGAAATCGAAAATGAGCTCTTGTCGGAACTCGTTTTCTTTTTGTTTTTTCGAAGTCACAGCGGAATTTCTGATTTTGCAAAAAACTAATATTGTCTTAATGAGGGGTGAATGAGTTGACAGGTCATTTAGTTCAGTATGGTCAACATCGTCAGCGTAGAAGTTTCGCGCGAATCAAAGAAGTACTCGATCTGCCGAATTTGATTGAAATTCAAACGGCATCTTACGAGTGGTTCTTAGAAGAAGGGTTACGTGAAATGTTCCGGGATATTTCGCCTATCCAGGATTTCACAGGTAACTTATCTTTGGAATTTATCGATTACAAACTGGGTGAACCAAAATATCCAGTAGACGAATCAAAAGAGCGCGATGTGACATATGCCGCACCACTTCGTGTAAAAGTACGTCTTCATAATCAAGAAACCGGCGATGTCAAGGAACAGGACGTTTTCATGGGAGACTTCCCGCTTATGACGGAAAACGGAACGTTCATTATTAACGGAGCGGAGCGTGTTATCGTTTCACAGCTCGTTCGTTCGCCAAGTGTTTACTATAATGATAAGACGGACAAAAACGGTAAGCGTGGATTTGGCGCTACTGTTATTCCGAACCGTGGAGCGTGGCTGGAGTATGAAACAGATGCAAAAGACGTAGTACATGTCCGTATCGACCGTACTCGTAAGTTGCCAATCACTGTTTTATTACGTGCATTAGGCTTCTCTACTGATCAAGAAATTATCGATTTAATCGGTGATAATGAATATTTACGGAATTCATTAGAAAAAGATAATACCGAGACTTCAGAAAAAGCGATGCTTGAAATCTATGAGCGACTTCGTCCAGGTGAGCCACCAACACTAGACAGCGCAAGAAGTCTTTTGTATTCACGATTCTTCGATCCGAAGCGCTATGATCTAGCGAATGTCGGTCGTTATAAAATGAATAAAAAGCTTCACTTGCAAAATCGACTGTTCAATCAAACAGCTGCTGAAACACTTGTCGACCCTGAAACAGGCGAGATTTTAGTGGAAAAAGATCAGCTAATCGACCGACGTACATTGGATAAATTACTACCGTTTTTATCACAAGGTATCAATACTGAGTCGATCGAACATGTAGGGTCTATATTGGAAGAACCAATGGTGATCCAGACGCTAAAGATTTACGCACCGAAAAGTGAAGAGAAACAAGTGATTAATGTTATTTCCAACGCTGAAGTAGACGAGTCTATTAAGCATATTACCCCTTCAGATATCGTTGCATCTATCAGCTATTTCTTTAACCTCTTGCATGGTGTAGGAAACACGGATGATATTGACCATCTTGGTAATCGTCGTTTGCGTTCTGTTGGTGAATTACTTCAAAACCAATTCCGTATCGGTCTTTCCCGTATGGAACGTGTGGTTAAAGAGAGAATGTCCATCAATGACACGCAATCTATAGTACCTCAACAATTGATCAATATCCGTCCTGTTATTGCATCAATTAAGGAGTTTTTCGGAAGTTCACAGCTTTCTCAGTTCATGGACCAAACAAATCCACTGGCTGAATTGACGCATAAGCGTCGTCTATCTGCACTGGGACCTGGTGGTTTGACTCGTGAACGAGCAGGAATGGAAGTTCGTGACGTTCACTACTCTCACTATGGTCGTATGTGTCCAATTGAAACGCCAGAGGGGCCGAACATTGGACTGATTAACTCGTTGTCTACATTTGCAAAAGTGAATAAATTTGGTTTCATTGAGACGCCATATCGTAAAGTAGATCCTGAAACGGGTCGCGTTACCTCGCAAATTGATTATCTAACAGCAGATATTGAAGATAACTATGTAGTGGCACAAGCAAACGCACTGCTTGAAGAAGACGGATCATTTACTAATGAAGGCGTGGTAGGACGTTTCCAAGGGGATAACACTGTATTCCGCCGCGAACAAATGGACTATATGGACGTCTCACCTAAGCAAGTTGTGTCAGCAGCTACTGCATGTATTCCATTCTTGGAAAATGATGACTCTAACCGTGCGTTGATGGGTGCAAACATGCAACGTCAAGCAGTTCCTTTATTAAATCCTGAAGCACCACTTGTTGGTACAGGTATGGAACATATTTCTGCACGTGATTCAGGAGCGGCTGTTGTTTCTAAATACCACGGTATCGTAGAACACGTAGAAGCGAAGGAAATTCGTATTCGCCGTATTGAAGAAGTGGGCGGAAAAGAAGTCAAAGGTGACCTTGTCGTTTGTCGTTTGTCCAAATTCATTCGTTCGAACCAGGGAACTTGCTATAACCAACGTCCGATTGTAAAAGTTGGCGATCGTGTAAAACCGCTTGATATTCTTGCGGACGGACCGTCGATGGAACAGGGAGAACTTGCGCTTGGCCGTAACGTTCTAACTGCATTCATGACATGGGATGGCTATAACTATGAAGATGCGATTATCATGAGTGAGCGTCTGGTAAAAGATGATGTATTCACATCTGTTCATATTGAAGAATATGAGTCGGAAGCACGTGATACAAAGCTTGGGCCAGAAGAAATCACGCGTGATATTCCAAACGTCGGAGAAGATGCATTGCGCAACTTGGACGACAGAGGAATTATCCGTATCGGTGCAGAAGTTCGCGATGGCGATATCTTGGTCGGTAAAGTAACGCCTAAGGGAGTTACAGAATTGACTGCTGAAGAACGTCTTCTACACGCAATCTTTGGGGAAAAAGCACGCGAAGTTCGCGATACATCATTACGTGTACCTCACGGGGCAGGCGGAATCGTTCTGGATGTTAAAGTCTTTAACCGTGAAGATGGCGATGAGTTATCACCAGGAGTTAACCAGTTGGTACGGGTATATATCGTACAGAAGCGTAAAATCTCTGTCGGAGATAAGATGGCAGGACGCCACGGTAACAAGGGTGTTATTTCCCGGATCTTACCTGAGTCAGAAATGCCGTTCCTTCCAGACGGTACACCAATCGACGTCATGTTGAATCCACTTGGTGTTCCATCACGTATGAATATCGGACAGGTCCTTGAGATGCACCTTGGCATGGCTGCACGTAGTCTAGGTATTCACACTGCTTCTCCTGTATTTGACGGTGCGAACGAGGAAGATGTTTGGGCTACAATGGAAGAAGCTGGTATGAACCGTGACGGTAAAACTATGCTATACGATGGCCGTTCAGGTGAACCATTTGATAACCGCGTATCAGTCGGAGTTATGTACTTGATCAAACTTGCCCACATGGTAGATGATAAATTGCACGCGCGTTCTACTGGACCATACTCACTCGTTACACAGCAGCCACTTGGCGGTAAAGCCCAGTTCGGTGGACAGCGTTTCGGGGAAATGGAAGTATGGGCACTAGAAGCTTATGGTGCCGCTTATACATTGCAAGAAATCTTAACAGTCAAATCTGATGACGTCGTAGGTCGTGTGAAAACATATGAAGCGATTGTCAAAGGCGATAGCGTACCTCAACCAGGGGTGCCGGAATCATTCAAAGTACTAATCAAAGAACTTCAGAGTTTAGGATTAGACGTGAAAATGTTGACGGAAGACTTTGAGGAAATTGAGCTTCGTGATCTAGATGATGAAGAAGACTTGCAACCAACTGACGCATTGAACTTGATGAAAGAAGATCAACCGATCGCCTAAACTAAAAGCGAAAAGCGCCGTTTAGCCTCGACAGGCGTTGGAAGGGTAGCAGCGAAAGGGGCACTTTCCTTTCGAAGGTATCCTGAAACGACCCGAGAGGCTGGCGCTTGTAGCTAGATGTGACTTAAAGCGAAAAGCGCCGTTTAGCCTCGACAGGCGTTGGAAGGATAGCAGCGAAAGGAGCACTTTCCTTTCGAAGGTATCCTGAAACGACCCGAGAGGCTGGCGCTTGTAGCTAGATGTCGCCGAAAGCGTTGATCTGAAATATAAAAAAACAAACAAAAATGAATAGAAGAGGGCTTCGAGCACCCTCTTCTATTCTATTCAGTAAGACGAACGTCTTACGTGAATGCACTACTACAAGTTAAGTTGACTGATAAGCCGTTATGGCGATTAGACTAAAGGGAGGTTGGCTCCTTGATAGATGTTAATAATTTTGAGTATATGAAAATTGGCCTTGCTTCACCTGACAAGATTCGTTCTTGGTCGTATGGAGAAGTGAAAAAACCTGAAACTATTAATTACCGTACACTAAAACCGGAGAAAGACGGATTGTTCTGCGAGAGAATATTCGGTCCAACGAAAGACTGGGAATGTCACTGTGGTAAATATAAGCGAGTTCGTTATAAGGGCGTCGTGTGTGATCGTTGTGGAGTAGAAGTAACGCGTCAAAAAGTACGTCGTGAACGAATGGGTCACATCGAGCTTGCAGCACCTGTCACGCATATTTGGTACTTCAAAGGAATTCCTAGCCGTATGGGCTTGATTCTGGACATGACACCACGTGCGTTGGAAGAGATTATCTACTTCGCGTCTTACGTAGTTGTCGAACCGGCAGATACGCCACTTGAGCGCAAGCAATTGCTTTCTGAAAAAGAATACCGCCTATACCGTGAAAAGTACGGCTCCAAATTCCAAGCTGCAATGGGAGCGGAAGCAATCGAGCAACTACTTCGTGCAATCGACTTGGATAAAGAAACAGATTCATTAAAAGAAGAGTTGAAAACAGTACAAGGTCAGCGTCGTACACGCGCAATCCGACGTCTGGAAGTTGTGGAATCGTTCCGTAACTCCGGAAACCGTCCGGAATGGATGGTATTGGAAGTGCTTCCTGTCATTCCTCCTGAATTGCGTCCAATGGTACAGCTAGATGGTGGACGTTTTGCAACATCTGATTTGAATGATCTTTATCGTAGGGTTATTAACCGGAACAACCGCCTAAAGCGACTATTGGATCTAGGAGCGCCTGGCATCATCGTTCAGAACGAGAAGCGTATGCTTCAAGAGGCAGTCGATGCACTTGTAGACAATGGCCGTCGCGGAAGACCTGTAACGGGTCCGGGTAACCGTCCATTGAAATCCCTTTCTCATATGCTAAAAGGTAAGCAAGGGCGTTTCCGTCAGAACTTGCTTGGTAAACGTGTAGACTATTCTGGTCGTTCGGTTATCGTAGTAGGCCCTAACTTGAAAATGTACCAATGTGGTCTGCCTAAGGAAATGGCGATCGAGCTATTTAAGCCGTTCGTTATGAAAGAATTAGTAGAACGCAACTTGGCACATAACATTAAGAGTGCGAAACGTAAGATTGAACGTCTTCATTCTGAAGTATGGGATGTACTAGAAGACGTCATCAAAGAACACCCAGTACTTCTTAACCGGGCACCGACACTTCACCGTCTAGGAATCCAGGCGTTCGAACCGATATTGGTTGAAGGACGCGCTATTACGTTACACCCGCTCGTATGTACAGCATATAACGCTGACTTCGATGGTGACCAAATGGCTGTTCACGTACCGCTATCTGCTGAAGCGCAAGCTGAAGCGCGTCTACTGATGCTAGCTGCTCAAAATATTTTGAACCCGAAAGACGGGAAACCAGTTGTTACTCCTTCACAGGATATGGTTCTTGGAAACTATTACTTAACAGTCGAGCGTAAAAACGCAGCTGGAGAAGGTTCTGTGTTCAGTGATCCGAATGAAGCGTTAATCGCCTATCAAACAGGGCACGTTCACTTGCATTCCCGCATCGCGGTTCAGGCTGGCAGTATTAACAATCCGACGTTTACGGATAAGCAAAATAGTCAGCTGTTGTTAACGACGGTAGGTAAAATCATTTTCAACGAGATTTTACCGGAAACGTTCCCGTACATTAACGAACCGACGAATGAAAACTTACAAGTGGAAACGCCTGGGAAGTATTTCATAGACGGTACAGTTAATGTTAAGGAACACTTGCAAGAAGCGGAATTAATCACACCATTCAAAAAAGCAATCCTTGGGGAAATTATCGCGGAAATCTTCCGTCGCTTCCACATTACAGAAACTTCTAGAATGTTGGATAGAATGAAAAACCTAGGATTTAAATATTCTACTCGCGCTGGAATCACAATCGGTATCTCAGATATTGTGGTCTTGCCAAATAAAGAAGAAATTCTTCATGAAGCGCAAGGAAAAGTTGATAAAGTCACGCAACAGTTCCGACGCGGTTTGATTACCGAAGAAGAGCGATATGATCGTGTCATCTCTTATTGGAGCCATGCGAAAGACGTCATCCAGAATAAGCTAATGGATTCATTGGATATTGAAAACCCAATCTTCATGATGAGTGACTCTGGAGCACGTGGTAACGCATCAAACTTTACACAACTTGCTGGTATGCGTGGACTAATGGCCAACCCGGCTGGACGGATTATCGAGCTTCCAATTAAGTCTTCTTTCCGTGAGGGACTGACGGTACTCGAGTACTTTATCTCGACACACGGTGCGCGTAAAGGTCTTGCCGATACAGCACTGAAGACAGCCGACTCAGGTTACTTGACTCGTCGTCTCGTAGACGTAGCGCAAGACGTTATTGTTCGTGAAGAAGATTGCGGAACAGACCGCGGTCTAGCTATCACTGCATTAACTGAAGGAAATGAAATGATCGAAACATTGTTTGAGCGGATTGAAGGTCGTCATACGAAGAAGACGATTAAGCATCCGGAAACAGGTGAAGTCATTCTGGCGAAAAACGGTTTAATTACTGCGGACATAGCGAACTTAGTAATTCAAGCCGGCATCGAAGAAGTGACGATTCGCTCTGCGTTTACATGTAATACGAAACACGGCGTATGTAAAAAATGTTACGGCATCAACTTAGCTACTGGAGAAACGGTAGAAGTTGGAGAAGCAGTGGGAATCATTGCAGCACAATCTATCGGAGAACCAGGAACACAGTTAACGATGCGTACATTCCACACAGGTGGAGTAGCCGGAGATGATATTACACAAGGTCTTCCACGTATTCAGGAGATTTTCGAATCCCGGAATCCGAAAGGTGTAGCGGTTATTTCTGAAATTGCAGGTACTGTTATTGAAATTGATGAAATCCGCGAAGGCATGAAAGAGATTACTATTGAAGGTGAAGTCGAAACACGTAAATATCCTACGTTGTACAATGCGCGTTTAAGCGTAGAAGTAGGCGATGTGGTTGAGCGTGGACAAACGATTACCGAAGGTTCTATTGACCCTAAACAATTAATCGTAATAAAAGACGTTTCCACTGTACAAGAGTATCTGTTGAAAGAAGTTCAAAAAGTTTACCGAATGCAAGGTGTAGAAATTGGTGATAAGCACGTTGAAGTAATGGTACGCCAAATGCTTCGTAAAGTCCGGGTGATTGAAGCGGGAGATACTGATCTTCTTCCAGGTTCATTACTGGATATCCACCAATTCTCTGAAGCGAACGCAAAAGTATTGTTAGCAGGTAAAGTCCCGGCTACTTCACGTCCGGTAATTCTCGGAATTACGAAAGCTTCACTTGAAACTGAATCATTCTTGTCGGCCGCATCGTTCCAAGAAACAACAAGAGTTCTTACTGATGCAGCGATTAAAGGTAAAACAGATGAGTTGCTAGGACTGAAAGAAAACGTCATTATTGGTAAATTGGTCCCTGCAGGTACTGGAATGCAGAGATACCGCCAAATTACAATGCAACATGATGAAGTAGAAGAAACTATTACAGCAGAATAAAAATAAACGGGACATCGTTCCCGTTTATTTCTTAAATTTGTTGACAAGTCATTGTAGAGATGATAATATACAAAAGGTTGATAGTTGTTGACCGTTAACTTTTCAGAAAGAAAATATGTTCTTTTGAATAAGTGCAAGGCGATAAGCAATCATCATTATAAAATTACAGTAAGCAGAGATCTCTGGAGTTACTGTCACCCGTTTTTGTGTGTGCACGCACAAGAACTTTGTTTTTACTTAAAAATGAACCACCTGGGTGTGTGGTATTATAAAAAACTCGGAAGGAGGAACAACCTGATGCCTACAATTAATCAATTAGTCCGTAAACCTCGTAAATCGAAGTCGGAAAACTCTAAGTCACCGGCTCTAGGAAAAAGCTATAACAGCTTTAAAAAGTCTATGACAAACGTGAACTCACCACAAAAAAGAGGTGTTTGTACACGTGTTGGTACTATGACTCCTAAGAAGCCGAACTCGGCACTACGTAAGTATGCTCGTGTTCGTTTAACTAATACATTGGAAGTAAACGCATATATTCCAGGTGAAGGCCACAACTTGCAAGAACACAGTGTGGTACTAATCCGCGGAGGACGCGTAAAAGACTTACCGGGTGTTCGTTACCATATCGTACGTGGGGCACTTGATACAGCTGGAGTTACTGGCCGTATGCAAAGCCGTTCGATGTATGGAGCTAAAAAGCCTAAAGTTAAGAAGTAATACAAAACTAACAATATTGAAAGGAGGAACTAATTATGCCTCGTAAAGGTCCTGTAACAAAACGTGATGTACTACCTGATCCGATTTATAATTCCAAGCTTGTAAGCCGCCTTATCAACAAAATGATGGTAGACGGTAAGAAAGGTACTTCTCAAAAGATTCTTTATGGAGCGTTCGAAATTGTTAAAGAACGTTCTGGACAAGAGCCAATTGAAGTATTCGAAGCAGCTTTAAATAATGTAATGCCAGTTCTTGAAGTGCGCGCTCGCCGTGTAGGTGGAGCTAACTATCAAGTACCGGTTGAAGTACGCCCTGAACGTCGTTCTACTCTAGGCCTTCGTTACCTTGTAAACTATTCACGTACACGTGGAGAGAAAACAATGGAAGAACGTCTAGCGAACGAAATTCTTGATGCATCAAACAACACAGGTGCTTCTGTTAAACGCCGTGAAGAAATGCATAAAATGGCTGAAGCCAACAGAGCATTCGCTCACTATCGCTGGTAAGGTCGGATAAACAATAGCAGTAATCCGAAACGGAAGGAGATTACAAAATGGCTAGAGAGTTCTCACTAGAGAATACTCGTAACATTGGTATCATGGCTCACATTGACGCTGGTAAGACAACGACAACAGAGCGGATCCTTTTTTACACAGGTAAAATCCACAAGATTGGTGAAACGCACGAAGGTGCATCACAAATGGACTGGATGGAGCAAGAGCAAGAACGCGGAATTACGATTACTTCTGCTGCTACAACAGCAGCATGGAAAGGTCACCGCGTAAACATCATCGATACACCTGGACACGTAGACTTCACAGTTGAAGTTGAACGTTCACTTCGTGTATTGGATGGTGCTGTAGCAGTACTTGATGCACAATCAGGGGTTGAACCACAAACAGAGACAGTTTGGCGCCAGGCGACAAACTACAAAGTACCACGTCTCGTATTCGTAAACAAAATGGATAAGACAGGTGCTGATTTCCTTTATTCAGTAGGAACACTACGTGAACGCCTACAAGCGAATGCACACCCTATTCAATTGCCGATTGGTGCGGAAGATAACTTCTCAGGAATTATCGACTTAATCGAAATGAAGGCAACTATGTATCCAAACGATCTAGGAACAGATATTACAGTGGAAGAAATTCCTGCGGAACATCTTGAACTAGCTAATAAATACCGTGAGAGCCTAATTGAAGCTATTGTAGATTTCGATGAAGATCTTATGGAAAAATATCTTGGCGGCGAAGAGCTTACAACAGAAGAAATTACAACAGCTATTCGTAAAGCTACGTTGGCAGTCGAATTCTACCCTGTTGTTTGTGGTACTGCTTTCAAAAACAAAGGTGTACAACTAGTGCTAGATGCGGTAGTAGACTACTTACCATCACCACTTGATGTACCACCAATGATGGGCTTTAACCCCGAAACTGAAGAAGATGAAGTGCGTGAGTCAACTGATGAAGCACCATTCTCCGCTTTAGCATTTAAAGTTATGACGGATCCTTACGTAGGGAAGCTTACATTCTTCCGTATCTATTCAGGAATTCTTCAAGCGGGTTCTTATGTAACAAACTCTACAAAAGGCAAGCGTGAACGCGTAGGACGTATCCTACAAATGCACGCAAATAGCCGTGAAGAGATTTCTGAAGTACACGCGGGTGAAATCGCTGCTGCTGTTGGTTTGAAAGATACAACTACTGGAGATACATTATGTGATGAGAAACAATTGATCATTCTTGAATCAATGGAATTCCCTGAGCCGGTTATCTCTGTAGCAATTGAACCGAAAACAAAAGCGGACCAAGATAAAATGGGACAAGCGCTTGGTAAGTTACAAGAAGAAGACCCAACATTCCGTGCACATACAGATCAAGAAACAGGAGAAGTAATCATCGCGGGTATGGGTGAACTTCACTTGGATATTATCGTCGACCGTCTACGTCGTGAATTTAAAGTGGAAGCAAACGTGGGTGCACCACAAGTTTCTTACCGCGAAACATTCCGTCAGTCAGCTGAAGTCGAAGGTAAATTCGTTCGTCAATCAGGTGGACGTGGACAGTTTGGTCACGTATGGATCGAATTTGGTCCAAACGAAGAAGGAAAAGGTTTCGAATTCGTGAATAATATTGTTGGTGGATCTGTTCCTCGTGAATACATCCCTGCAGTAGAAGCAGGAGTTCGTGATTCATTAGATAACGGTATTTTGGCTGGATATCCTTTAATCGATGTCAAAGCGCGTCTATTTGACGGATCTTACCATGATGTTGACTCCAACGAGATGGCATTTAAGGTCGCTGCGTCAATGGCATTGAAAAACGCGGCATCTAAATGTAATCCTGTAATTCTTGAACCGACAATGAGAGTAGAAGTTATCATTCCGGAAGAATACATGGGCGATATCATGGGTGACATTACATCACGCCGTGGCCGTGTAGAAGGTATGGAAGCTCGTGGTAACGCACAAGTAGTGCGTGCGATGGTTCCGCTTGCTGAAATGTTCGGTTATGCAACGTCTCTACGTTCAAACACTCAAGGACGAGGAGTGTTCTCAATGGTGTTCGATCACTATGAAGAACTTCCAAAATCTATCGCTGAAGAAGTAATCAAGAAAAACAAAGGTGAATAATACAGTTCATCCTTGTTTCCTATAAATAATACTTGTAAGATATGGATAGTCGAAGGTGCGCTTTCGGCTTCCATACTAAAAAAACTAAACTTGTTCAAATTAAGGGAGGACCTCTAAAATGGCTAAAGAAAAATTCGACCGCTCCAAGGAGCACGCAAACGTAGGAACAATTGGTCACGTTGACCATGGTAAAACAACTTTGACTGCTGCAATCGCAACAGTTCTTTCTAAAGCACAAGGTGGAGAAGCAAAGTCATACGCTGACGTTGATAACGCACCTGAAGAAAAAGAGCGTGGAATTACAATCAGTACTTCACACGTAGAGTACGAAACTGACAAGCGTCACTACGCACACGTTGACTGCCCAGGTCACGCTGACTACGTTAAAAACATGATCACTGGTGCTGCACAAATGGACGGCGGAATCTTAGTAGTATCTGCTGCTGATGGCCCGATGCCACAAACTCGTGAGCACATCCTTCTTTCACGTCAAGTAGGTGTTCCTTACCTAGTTGTCTTCATGAACAAATGTGACATGGTAGATGACGAAGAACTACTTGAATTAGTAGAGATGGAAATCCGCGAACTTCTTTCTGAGTATGACTTCCCTGGTGATGATATTCCAGTAATCAAAGGTTCAGCTCTTAAAGCTCTTGAAGGCGAGCCTGAGTGGGAAGAAAAAATCATCGAACTTATGCAAGCTGTAGATGACTATATCCCAACTCCAACACGCGATACTGAAAAACCATTCATGATGCCAGTTGAGGACGTATTCTCAATCACAGGCCGTGGTACAGTAGCAACAGGACGTGTTGAGCGTGGAGTAGTTAAAGTCGGAGATGTTGTTGACATCATCGGTCTTGCTGAAGAACCAAAATCTACAACTGTAACAGGTGTAGAGATGTTCCGTAAGCTTCTTGACTATGCAGAAGCTGGCGATAACATCGGAGCTCTTCTTCGTGGTGTAGCTCGTGAAGATATCGAGCGTGGACAAGTTCTTGCTAAGCCAGGTACAATCACTCCACACACTCAGTTCAAATCTGAAGTTTATGTTCTATCAAAAGAAGAAGGTGGACGTCACACTCCATTCTTCTCAAACTACCGTCCTCAGTTCTACTTCCGTACAACTGACGTAACAGGTATCATTCAACTTCCTGAAGGCGTAGAAATGGTTATGCCTGGGGATAACGTTGAAATGACAGTTGAACTTATTTCTCCTATCGCGATTGAAGAAGGTACTAAATTCTCAATCCGTGAAGGTGGACGTACAGTTGGAGCTGGCGTTGTAGCAACAATCACAAAATAATTTGTTTGGATCCCGCCCTTGAGGCGGGATTTTTTGTTTTTCGCGAGACTAAAGTTAACGACATATATCGAAAAGTGTTTTAAACCGTTTTATAGGGAACTGTGAACAAGATTCTATAAGTGGACTTCAAATCACGTGCAAATCGCGAGGAAAGGTGGTAGGATAGTAAACGGATTAAAAGTTAAACTAATTTCTTCAAAAGGGTTGCACAATCCTCTTATATTATGTATAATGTTGAATGTTGGTCTTTGACTGCGATGAAGCGAGAGGTTACCGATACACCCGGCCGCTTTGCCATGGCGCGTGTAAGGAAAATTTTCGTGGAGAATTGTCTATAAAATAGGCGAAAGGGAGGGAAAGTAATGGCAAAACAAAAGATTCGTATTAGATTAAAAGCTTACGATCACAGAATGATCGATCAGTCAGCTGAAAAGATTGTTGAAACGGCTAAACGTTCTGGAGCTAGTGTTTCAGGTCCAATTCCGTTGCCAACTGAAAGATCAGTTTACACGGTATTGCGTTCTGTTCACGTATATAAAGATTCACGTGAGCAATTTGAAATGCGTACACACAAACGTTTAATTGATATCGTGAATCCAACGCCACAAACGGTGGATGCACTTATGAAGCTTGATTTACCATCAGGCGTCGACATCGAAATTAAACTATAAAACATAAAATCAAACAATATTACAGGAGGTGTGACTAATGACCAAAGGAATCTTAGGAAGAAAAGTCGGAATGACGCAAGTATTTGCTGAAAACGGCGATCTAATCCCAGTAACAGTGATTGAAGCTGCTCCAAACGTTGTTCTTCAAAAGAAGACAATAGAAACAGACGGCTACGAGTCAATCCAACTAGGATTTGATGATAAACGTGAAAAGCTTTCAAACAAGCCTGAACAAGGCCACGTAGCAAAAGCTAACACTGCACCTAAGCGCTTCATTCGCGAAGTTCGCGGAGCTGACGTTAGTGCATACGAAGTTGGTCAGGAAGTCAAAGTCGATACATTCGCAGAAGGCGAAGTAGTAGACATTACAGGAGTTTCAAAAGGTAAAGGATTCCAAGGTGTTATTAAGCGCCACGGTTACTCACGTGGACCAATGACTCACGGATCACGTTTCCATCGCGCGCCAGGTTCACTTGGAGCAGTCGATGCACAACGCGTATTCAAAGGAAAAAAACTACCTGGACGTACTGGTGGCAAAACAGTAACGATCCAAAACGTTGAAATCGTTCGAGTTGACGCTGAGCGCAACTTGTTATTAGTAAAAGGTAACGTTCCTGGAGCTCGTAAATCACTTGTACAAGTGAAAAGTGCTATCAAAGGAAACTGAGTAAAACAGAAAGGAGGAAACAGGAATGCCTAAAGTATCTGTAGTAAGTCAAACAGGTTCTGCTGTCGGCGACATCGAACTAAACGATGCGATTTTTGGAATCGAGCCGAATGAAGCAGTATTATTCGAAGCAATTGTTCAACAACAAGCCTCTTTACGCCAAGGTAACCATAAGGTTAAAACTCGCGCGGAAGTAGCAGGCGGCGGTCGTAAACCGTGGCGTCAAAAGGGTACAGGTCGTGCTCGTCAAGGTTCAATCAGATCACCACAATGGCGTGGAGGCGGTATCGTATTCGGTCCATCACCACGTAGTTACAGCTATAAAATGCCTAAGAAAGTTCGACGTTTAGCACTTCTATCCGCTCTTTCTACGAAAGTAGCAGCTGAAGAACTAATCGTTCTAGAAAACTTAGCATTTGATGCACCAAAAACAAAAGGCTTTGTTAAAGTGCTTGAAGACCTTTCAATCACTAAGAAAGCATTATTTGTTACAGCTGATCTAGAAGAATCGGTAGCATTGTCTGCTAGTAATATTCCAGGAATCAGCGTCATTTCAGCCAATGGTATTAATGTTCTTGACCTAGTCGGACATGACCAGCTAGTTATGACAAAAGCAGCAATAGAAAAAGTCGAGGAGGTGCTTGGTTAATGGAAGCACGTGATATTCTGAAACGTCCGGTCATTACCGAGCGTTCTTCTGAACAAATGGAAGACTTAAGGAAATATACATTCGAAGTTGATACACGCGCGAACAAAACGCATGTGAAACAAGCTATTGAAGAAATCTTCGGTGTTAAAGTTGAAAAAGTTAACGTTATGAACTACAAAGGTAAGTTCAAGCGTATGGGGAAACATGCTGGTTATACAAACAAACGCCGTAAGGCAATTGTTACATTAACTACTGATTCCAAAGATATCGAACTTTTTGAAATGTAATTAACTCATACTAAATGAAGGAGGGAACACAAAATGGCGATTAAGAAGTACAAAGCTACCTCCAACGGACGTCGTAACATGACTTCTTCTGACTTTGCTGAGATTACAGCTAGCAAACCAGAAAAATCATTGCTTGCACCAGTAAAGCGTAAAGGCGGACGTAACAACCAAGGTAGAATGACAGTTCGTCACCAAGGTGGAGGACATAAGCGCCAATACCGTGTCATCGATTTCCAACGTCGGAAAGACGGCATTCCAGGACGCGTTGCTACGATCGAATATGATCCAAACCGTTCAGCAAACATCGCATTAATCAACTATGCAGATGGTGAAAAGAAATACATCCTTGCTCCTAAAGGATTGACAGTAGGTTCCACAATCATCTCAGGACCTGAAGCGGACATCCGTGTAGGAAATGCTCTACCATTAGAGAACATCCCTATGGGTTCTACGATTCACAATATTGAAATGAAACCAGGCAAAGGCGGACAATTAGTTCGTTCAGCAGGAACTTCAGCTCAATTACTAGGACGCGAAGGCAAATACGTCATCATTCGTCTACAATCAGGAGAAGTTCGTATGATTCTTGCTACTTGCCGTGCTACAATCGGTCAAGTTGGTAACGAGCAACACGAATTGATCAACATTGGTAAAGCAGGTCGTTCACGTTGGTTAGGCAAACGTCCAACTGTTCGTGGATCTGTAATGAACCCTAACGATCACCCACACGGTGGTGGTGAAGGACGTACACCAATCGGTCGTCCAAGTCCTGTTACTCCTTGGGGTAAACCAACTCTTGGATTCAAGACACGCACGAAGAACAATAAATCAGATAAACTTATCGTTCGTCGTCGTAAAAAATAATGTTATTGCACTGCGGTTCAGTAGATGGACCGTAGTACATACTCGGAAGGAGGTTCCAGAATGGGCCGCAGCTTGAAAAAAGGACCTTTTGCAGATGACCATTTACTAAAAAAGGTTGACGCACAAAAAAACTCAGAAAAGAAACAGGTTATTAAAACATGGTCACGCCGTTCAACAATCTTCCCGACTTTCATCGGATTAACGATTGCAGTATATGATGGGCGTAAACACGTTCCTGTTTATGTAACGGAAGATATGGTAGGTCACAAACTAGGTGAATTCGTACCTACACGCACATACAGAGGCCATGGTGCCGACGATAAGAAAACAAAACGCTAATTTGAGAGGAGGTTATCCTGATGCAACAAGCTAAAGCATCTGTACGCACAGTCCGTATTGCTTCTCGCAAAGTTCGTTTGGTCGTTGATCTTATTCGCGGCAAGAATATAGGTGAAGCTATGGCTATTCTACGACTTACGCCTAAAGCGGCATCTCCAGTCGTGGAAAAATTATTGAAATCAGCAATTGCAAACGCTGAACATAACTACGAAATGGATACTGAGAACTTAATCGTCAGTGAAGTATTCGTAGATGAAGGACCAACAATGAAACGTTTCCGTCCACGCGCACAAGGTCGTGCAAGTGCGATTAACAAACGTACAAGCCACATCACATTAGTGGTATCTGAAAAGAAGGAGGGGTAATTAGTGGGCCAAAAAGTACATCCTAATGGACTCCGTGTAGGCGTCATCCGTGACTGGGACTCAAAATGGTACGCGGAAAAAGACTATGCGTCCTTACTACATGAAGACTTAAAGATCCGTGAATACATTGAAAAGCGTCTTATCGAAGCATCAGTTTCAAAAGTTGAAATTGAGCGTGCTGCTAAGCGTGTTAATATTACAATCCACACTGCAAAGCCAGGTATGGTTATCGGTAAAGGTGGTTCCGAAGTAGAAACACTTCGTAAGCAACTTAACGAAATCACAGGCAAGCGTGTACACATCAACATCGTAGAAATCAAACGCGCTGATTTGGATGCGAGATTAGTCGCAGAATCAATCGCTCGTCAATTAGAAAGTCGTGTATCATTCCGTCGTGCACAGAAACAAGCAATTCAACGTACTATTCGTTCTGGCGCAAAAGGAATTAAAACACAAGTGTCTGGTCGTCTCGGCGGTGCTGATATCGCTCGTGCAGAACACTACAGTGAAGGAACTGTCCCTCTTCATACATTACGTGCAGATATAGATTATGCACATGCTGAAGCTGATACTACTTATGGTAAGCTTGGCGTAAAGGTATGGATTTATCGTGGTGAAGTCCTTCCAGTAAAAGTTAAGAAGAACTCTGGGGAAGGAGGCAAATAATATGTTAATGCCTAAACGTGTAAAACATCGTCGTGTATTCCGTGGGAAAATGCGTGGTGAAACAAAAGGTGGCGCTACAGTTCAATTTGGTGAGTATGGTCTTCAAGCTCTAGAAGCAAGTTGGATCACAAACCGTCAGATTGAATCTGCTCGTATTGCTATGACTCGTTACATGAAACGTGGCGGTAAAGTATGGATCAATATTTTCCCGCACAAACCATATACTAAAAAGCCTCTAGAAGTCCGGATGGGTTCCGGTAAAGGTGCTGTAGAAGGCTGGGTTGCAGTTGTGAAACCTGGTAGAGTAATGTTCGAAATTGCAGGTGTTTCAGAAGAGGTTGCTCGTGAGGCACTTAGACTTGCATCGCACAAACTTCCTGTAACAAGCAAGTTTGTAAAACGACAAGAAATTGGTGGTGAGTCTAATGAAAGCTAATGAAATTCGTGACTTAACAACTGCAGAGATCGAGCAAAAAGTGAAATCACTTAAAGAAGAGCTTTTCAACCTTCGCTTCCAGTTAGCGACAGGTCAATTAGAAAACACTGCACGCATCCGTGAAGTACGCAAATCGATTGCGCGCATGAAAACTGTAATACGACAAAGAGAAATCAGTGCAAATAACTGATGAAGGAGGTTGCAGCCATGACTGAGCGTAACCAGCGCAAAGTATACACAGGCCGTGTGGTTTCCGATAAAATGGATAAAACCGTAACGGTAATGGTAGAAACATACAAAAAACATTCTTTATACGGTAAGCGTGTAAAGTACTCTAAGAAACTTAAAGTTCATGATGAGCTAAACGAAGCGAAAATCGGCGATGTTGTTCGTATTATGGAAACTCGTCCATTATCGGCAACTAAGCGTTTCCGTCTTCTAGAAGTCGTTGAAAAAGCGATCATCATCTAATAGGTTTTTAACCCAGATTTCGGAAGGAGGTAACCTCGATGATTCAACAGGAAAGTAGAATGAAAGTTGCTGACAACTCTGGTGCACGCGAAGTACTAACAATTAAAGTACTAGGCGGATCAGGTCGTAAAGTAGCTAACATCGGTGACGTAGTTGTTGTTACGGTTAAGAAGGCAACACCAGGTGGCGTTGTTAAGAAGGGTGACGTCGTTAAAGCCGTCATTGTTCGTACGAAAAGTGGTGTTCGTCGTAAAGACGGTTCATACATTACATTCGATGAGAATGCTTGCGTTATTATTCGTGATGATAAAGGGCCACGTGGAACACGTATTTTCGGACCAGTTGCTCGCGAACTACGCGACAGTAACTTCATGAAAATTATTTCACTTGCTCCAGAAGTTCTTTAATTCTAATGACAGAGCCAGTCAAGGAGGTGCGATAAATGCACGTTAAAAAAGGCGACAAAGTAATGGTGATCTCTGGGAAAGATAAAGGTAAAACAGGTGTGATCCTAACTGCTTATCCGAAAAAAGACCGTGTGCTTGTTGAAGGTATTAATATCGTCAAAAAACACACAAAGCCGAACCAAGAAAATCCACAGGGCGGAATTGTAAGCCAAGAGTCTACAATTCATGTCTCAAACGTGATGGTAATCGATCCTAAAACAGGCGAGCCGACTCGTGTAGGTTATAAAATGGAAGACGGTAAAAAAGTACGTATTGCAAAAAAATCCGGTGAATCACTGGATAAGTAAGTATTGCATGAAGGGAGGTCCGACTGATGAGTCGTTTGAAAGAGAAGTTTTCTAAAGAAATCACACCTGCTCTAATGAGCAAGTTTGAATATACATCTGTTATGCAGGTTCCTAAAGTAGACAAAATCGTTATCAACATGGGTGTTGGTGATGCTGTCCAAAATACAAAAGCACTTGATGCAGCTGTAGAGGATCTTGCAACTATTTCAGGTCAAAAACCAGTCATTACTAAAGCGAAAAAATCTATCGCAGGATTCCGTTTACGTGAAGGTATGCCGATCGGAGCAAAAGTAACGCTTCGCGGTGAGCGCATGTATGAGTTTCTCGATAAATTAGTTTCAATCTCATTACCACGTGTACGTGACTTCCGTGGCGTTTCTAAAAAAGCGTTTGACGGTCGCGGTAACTATACTCTTGGTGTGAAAGAGCAACTTATTTTCCCTGAAATTGACTTCGATAAAGTATCAAAAGTACGAGGGATGGATATCGTCATCGTGACGACAGCTAACACTGATGAAGAAGCACGTGAGTTGCTTGCACAGTGTGGCATGCCATTCCAAAAGTAAAATAATAGGGAGGCGAAAACGTGGCTAAGAAATCTATGATCGCTAAACAGAAACGTACGCCAAAGTACAAAGTACAAGAATATACACGCTGCGAACGTTGTGGTCGTCCACATTCAGTATATCGCAAATTTAAACTTTGCCGTATTTGTTTCCGCGAACTTGCATACAAGGGACAACTTCCTGGCGTTAAAAAAGCCAGCTGGTAAACCCCTAATTAGGGAAGGAGGTTAATTCAAATGACAATGAGTGATCCGATTGCAGATATGCTTACACGCATCCGTAATGCGAACATGGTTCGCCACGAGAAGCTTGAGGTACCTGCTTCAAACGTAAAGAAAGAAATCGCCGAGATCTTAAAACGAGAAGGTTTCGTTCGTGATGTGGAATACGTGGAAGATAACAAACAAGGCATCATCCGCATTTTCCTAAAATACGGTCAGGATAACGAACGCGTTATCAATGGCTTAAAACGTATTTCTAAACCAGGACTTCGTGTATATGCTAAATCAAACGAAGTACCTAAAGTACTTAACGGCTTAGGTGTTGCACTAGTTTCTACATCAAACGGTGTATTAACAGACAAAGAAGCCCGCGCTAAACAAGTCGGCGGAGAAGTCGTCGCTTACGTTTGGTAATTAGCTACAATTGAATGGAGGTGCAATAGAATGTCCCGTATTGGTAATCGTCAGATCGAAGTTCCTGAAAGTGTTACTGTAACAATTTCAGATGCAAACTTCGCTACTGTTAAAGGTCCGAAAGGTGAACTTTCGAGACAATTAGATAAAGAAATTACGATCACTCAAGAAGGCAATGTAATTACATTTACTCGTCCTTCTGAATCAAAAGCTCACCGTTCAATTCACGGTACTACACGCTCTGTTCTTAACAACATGGTAGTGGGAGTATCTACAGGATTTGAACGCACACTTGAATTGGTTGGGGTTGGATACCGTGCTTCTATGCAAGGGAAGAAACTTGTATTGAACGTAGGTTACTCACACCCAGTAGAGTTCACACCAGAAGAAGGTGTAGAAGTTGAAGTTCCAGCGAACACGAAAGTAATCGTTCGCGGATACAACAAAGAACACGTAGGTGCTCTTGCTTCTAACATCCGTCAAGTACGTCCGCCAGAGCCGTATAAAGGCAAAGGTATTCGTTATGAAGGCGAAATCGTTCGTCGTAAAGAAGGTAAAACAGGTAAATAATACCGCTTGAGGTATTTGGAAGGAGTGACTCCGATGATCACGAAACAAGATAAAAACGCTGTCCGTAAAAAGCGTCACGCACGTGTGCGTACGAAAATCAGCGGAACTGCAGAGCGTCCACGTCTAAACGTCTACCGTTCAAACAAACACATCTATGCACAATTGATTGATGATTTGAATGGCGTAACAATCGTTAGCGCTTCTACAAGAGATAACGATGTTGAGGCTGGATCTACTGGTAACACTGAATCTGCAGCTAAAGTCGGCGAGCTTATTGCAAAGAAAGCTGTTGAAAAAGACGTTAAAGCGGTTGTATTCGACCGCGGCGGATATCTTTTCCACGGCCGTGTAAAAGCATTAGCTGACGCTGCACGCGAAAATGGTCTGGAATTTTAATTAAGAGGGAGGGACATATTTCATGCGTCGTAATGATCAGAACAAAAGTGAGTTTGAAGAACGCGTAGTAACGATCAACCGCGTTGCGAAAGTTGTAAAAGGTGGACGTCGTTTCCGCTTCACTGCACTTGTCGTAGTCGGAGATAAAAATGGTCGTGTCGGTTTTGGTACTGGTAAAGCACAAGAAGTTCCAGATGCAATCCGTAAAGCAATTGAAGATGCGAAGAAAAACTTGATTGTAGTGCCAATGGTCAAAGGTACAACTCCACATGAAGTAATCGGACGCTTTGGTGCAGGACAAATCCTCATCAAGCCAGCTGCTCCGGGTACTGGTGTTATCGCAGGTGGACCTGTCCGTGCGGTACTTGAACTTGCAGGCGTCACGGATATACTTTCTAAATCTCTTGGATCAAGCACACCGATCAACATGGTACGTGCAACAATCGAAGGGTTGCAGAATTTGAAACGCGCAGAAGACATTGCCAAATTGCGTGGTAAATCCGTAGAAGAACTGTTAGGTTAAGGGGGGAAATACAATGACGAACAAACTTGAAGTCACCCTTACGAAAAGTGTTATTGGTTCAAAGCCAACACAGCGTAAAACAATTGAAGCACTAGGCCTTCGAAAGTTAAATCAAACAGTTGAGCATCAAAGCAACGATGCCATCCGTGGTATGATTACAAAAGTTAGCCACTTGGTAACCGTTAAAGAAATTTAAGTACTATTTTACAATAAGGAGGTGCCGATAAGATGAAATTACATGAGCTAAAACCAGCTGAGGGATCTCGCAGAAACCGCAAACGTGTTGGTCGTGGGATTGGATCTGGAACAGGTAAGACTTCTGGTAGAGGTCATGACGGCCAAAACGCTCGTTCAGGCGGCGGTGTACGTCTTGGTTTCGAAGGTGGACAAATTCCTCTTTTCCAACGACTTCCTAAGCGCGGGTTCACGAACATCAATCGTAAAGATTATGCCATCGTTAACCTCGACACATTAAATCGTTTCGAAGAAGGCACGGAAGTAACGCCGGAATTGCTAATTGAAACTGGTGTTATAAGCAACGCTAAATCTGGTATCAAGATTCTGGGTAACGGAACACTTGATAAGAAGATCACAGTACGTGCTAACAAATTCTCCGCTTCTGCAAAAGAAGCAATTGAAAAAGCAGGCGGGCAAACAGAGGTGGTATAATGTTTCAGACAATCTCTAATTTCATGCGTGTGAAGGAGATCCGGTCTAAAATAATTTTCACCCTCCTAGTGCTCATCGTTTTTAGACTAGGGACATTTGTTCCGGTTCCAAACGTTGATGCAACTGCTTTACAACAATCAGATAACCAGTTTATCGGATTCTTGAACACATTTGGTGGAGGAGCACTATCCAACTTCTCGATCTTTGCAATGGGGATTATGCCGTATATCACGGCATCCATCATTGTACAACTCTTGCAGATGGATGTTGTTCCAAAGTTTACTGAGTGGTCAAAACAAGGTGACGTCGGAAGACGTAAACTTGCACAATTCACAAGATATTTCACGATCGTTCTGGCCTTTATTCAAGCACTTGCCATGTCGTTTGGTTTCAACCAAACATTTGGCGGTACACTGATTCAAGACAATAGCGTATCTACGTATATCACAATTGCGATTGTGTTGACTGCCGGTACTGCTTTCCTTCTATGGCTTGGTGAACAAATTACTGCAAAAGGTGTTGGAAATGGTATTTCCATCATTATCTTTGCGGGGATTGTTGCCGGCATTCCAAATGCTGTTAACCAGTTGTATGTAACGCAAATTCAAGACGCTGGAGATGCACTATTTATTAGAATTGCAACGATGGTCTTACTGCTGATCGTGATCGTAGCCATTGTGGTCGGGGTTATTTACTTCCAAGAAGCATTGAGGAAAATTCCGATTCAATATGCGAAACGTGTCTCAGGACGCAATCAGTCTGTTGCAAGTCAACAAACACACTTACCTTTGAAATTAAATGCTGCAGGAGTTATCCCGGTAATCTTTGCGGTGGCATTCTTTATAACGCCACAACAAATCGCTCCATTTTTCGGTGAGAACAGTGTAACTAAAACTATTATTCGGATCTTCGATTATACGAATCCGATTGGTATGATTTTGTATGTAACACTTATTATCGCGTTTACGTATTTCTATGCATTCATTCAAGTGAATCCAGAAAATATGGCAGACAATCTGAAAAAACAAGGTGCATACATTCCAGGAATTCGTCCAGGAGCAAACACTCAAAAGTACTTAACAAGTACTCTGTATAGACTGACGTTCGTCGGCTCGATTTTCCTTGCTGTCGTAGCGGTTATGCCGATCTTCTTCATCAACTTGGCGAATTTACCTCAATCCGCTCAAATCGGCGGAACGAGCTTGCTCATCGTAGTAGGGGTTGCCCTTGAATCAATGAAGCAATTAGAATCACAATTAGTGAAGAGACATTACAGAGGCTTTATGAAATAAAAAGCAATAGCCTGACCTATTGTAAACAAATGGAGGGCAAGGACGTATGAATATCGTATTAATGGGTCTGCCTGGTGCTGGTAAAGGCACACAAGCAGACAAAATTGTCGAGAAATACGGAATCCCTCATATTTCTACAGGCGATATGTTCCGTGCTGCCATCAAAGATGGCACGGAACTTGGAGTTAAAGCAAAATCGTTCATGGATCAAGGAGCATTAGTTCCTGATGAAGTTACCATTGGTATCGTGCGTGAACGTTTAAGCAAACCGGATTGTGACAAAGGATTCTTGCTTGATGGTTTCCCTAGAACGGTCCCACAAGCTGAAGCATTAGATGCTTTGCTTGAGGATTTAGGAAAAAGCATTGAGTACGTATTGGATATCGAAGTCGATACGGAAGAATTAGTGGCAAGGTTATCTGGCCGTCGAATTTGTAAAGTATGTGGCACATCGTATCACTTGATCTTCAACCCGCCAAAGGTAGAAGATGTGTGTGATAAAGATGGCGGCGAACTTTACCAACGTGCAGATGACAATCCGGATACTGTCATGAATCGTCTGGAAGTAAATATGAATCAGACAGCTCCTTTACTCGACTTTTATGGCGAAAAAGGTGTACTGACTAAAATTAATGGCCAACAGGATATTAATCTTGTATTCAAGGACTTAGATGCAGTTTTGCAACAAGGTAAAAAGTAATCAATCCTTTTCGGGCACATCTTCTTCATTGTTCGGAAGGTAATGGATGAAATCGAACTGCAAAAGCATTAGGTTCCTGTTATAAGATCAATGAGAGTTTATCATTAATTCCTTGGTAGTTCCGACATGCATTCTATTGCCAATGGCAGTATAATATATAATTGGCACTGCAACGAGGGCAATAAAGGATCTCATTCGTGATTTATGCGAAACAGCGAAATGTGGCAGACGTCTTTCGAACATCACTCATGCTAACTGGACATATGTTGAAGGAAGCCTTTTGAAGGCAACTGATGCCGCTCGATGGTGAAAGCCTTTATTGGATATAGAAGGGAGACAGGATTGATGGCGAAGGACGACGTAATTGAGGTAGAAGGAACTGTTCTTGAAACGTTGCCGAATGCGATGTTTAAAGTGGAGTTAGAAAACGGACATACTGTGCTTGCACACGTGTCAGGTAAAATTCGTATGCACTTTATTCGTATTCTGCCAGGCGACAAGGTGACATTAGAACTTTCACCTTACGATTTAACACGTGGTCGTATCACATACCGTTTCAAATAAACTTTTGCACTCCCGAAATACTGAAGGAGGTTGGGTAAGATGAAAGTAAGACCATCTGTAAAACCGATCTGCGAAAAATGTAAAGTTATTCGTAGACGCGGCCGAGTAATGGTAATCTGTGAAAATCCAAAGCACAAACAAAGACAAGGCTAAAACACAAGGAGGTGCACAACTTATATGGCACGTATTGCTGGTGTAGACGTTCCGCGCGATAAGCGCGTTGTCATTTCATTGACATATATATTTGGTATTGGTAAAACAACTGCACAATCAATTTTAACTGCAGCTGATGTTTCTCAAGAAACTCGCGTTCGTGATTTAACTGACGCTGAGCTTGATAAGATTCGTGAACAAATTGACGGCTTGAAAGTAGAAGGAGATCTTCGTCGTGAAACTTCTCTAAACATCAAGCGTTTGATGGAAATCGGTAGTAACCGTGGTATCCGTCACCGTCGTGGATTGCCTGTTCGTGGACAAAACACGAAAAACAATGCACGTACGCGTAAGGGTCCTAAACGCACAATGGCTAACAAGAAAAAATAATTAGGTAAAGGAGGGTTCTTTCCAACATGGCACGTAAACAACAAACTCGTAAACGTCGTGTAAAAAAGAATATTGAGACTGGTATTGCACATATCCGTTCAACGTTCAATAACACTATCGTAACTATCACGGATAGCCACGGTAATGCACTTTCATGGTCTAGCGCTGGTGCACTTGGCTTTAGAGGTTCCCGTAAATCCACTCCGTTTGCTGCACAAATGGCTGCTGAAACTGCAGCGAAAACAGCAATGGAACACGGTTTAAAATCATTGGAAGTAACAGTTAAAGGCCCAGGTGCTGGTCGTGAAGCGGCTATCCGTTCACTGCAAGCTGCTGGTCTTGAAGTTACTGCAATCAGAGACGTAACTCCGGTTCCGCATAATGGTTGTCGCCCGCCAAAACGTCGTCGCGTATAATCGGTTTGAATCTATTGGATTAAGAAAGACATTTTTTGTTAATACTGTTGAAATAGACTATCTATTATCAGTGAATTCAATAAGGTTAAACCATTATAGAGACGTTTTGAGGAGGGTAAATTAATGATCGAGATTGAGAAACCAAAGATTGAAACAGTAACGATCGGTGAAGATTCACAGTTCGGTAAGTTTATTATCGAACCATTAGAGCGTGGATATGGAAACACCTTAGGGAATTCCTTGCGCCGCATTCTCTTGTCTTCATTACCAGGAGCTGCTGTGACATCTATTCAAATCGATGGTGTACTTCATGAATTCGCTACAATTGAAGGTGTCGTCGAAGACGTATCTACAGTTATTTTGAATGTGAAGAAACTAGCTCTCAAAATTTACTCAGACGATGAGAAAGTTATTGAGATCGATGTGAAAGGTGAAGGCGTCGTGACGGCTGCAGACATCACACATGATAGTGATGTTGAAGTATTAAATCCAGATCTCCCGATTGCTACTCTCGGTAAAAATGGACATTTACGTATGCGTATGTATGCTGTACGTGGGCGCGGATATGTTCCTTCCGATCAAAACAAACGTGAGGATCTAGCGATTGGTGTAATTCCAATCGACTCGATTTACACTCCTGTATCACGCGTTAACTTCCAAGTCGAAAACACCCGCGTCGGACAAAGTACCAACTTTGATAAGTTGACACTCGATGTATGGACAGATGGAAGCATTGGTCCTAAAGAGGCAGTATCACTTGGAGCTAAAATTCTTACAGAGCATTTGAATATATTCGTTGGTATGACTGACGAAGCACAAACTGCAGAAATCATGGTAGAAAAAGAAGAAGACCAAAAAGAAAAAGTTTTGGAAATGACGATTGAAGAACTTGATCTTTCTGTCCGATCTTATAACTGCTTGAAGCGTGCAGGCATCAACACGGTTTTAGAGCTTGCTAACAAGTCTGAAGACGAAATGATGAAAGTGCGAAACTTAGGCCGTAAATCACTTGAAGAAGTGAAAGCTAAATTGGATGAGCTAAACCTTGAGTTACGCTCTGAAGAATAACTGACATATATTGAAGGAGGGTAACTTCAAATGGGATACAGAAAACTTGGACGCACAAGTTCACAACGTAAAGCAATGCTTCGCGACTTAACGACAGATCTTATCATTCATGAGCGCATCCAAACAACTGAAACACGTGCGAAAGAATTACGTAAAGTAGTTGAAAAGATGATCACTCTTGGAAAACGTGGAGATCTTCATGCACGTCGTCAAGCGGCTGAATATATCCGTCGTGAAAAGGTAACTGTTGAAAACGGAGAAGGCGAAGAAGCAACAGTGTTTGCACTTCAAAAACTTTTTGATACAGTAGCACCACGTTATGCAGATCGCCAAGGCGGTTATACACGTATAATGAAAATGGGACCTCGCCGTGGCGATGGCGCACCAGTAGTTATTATCGAACTGGTGTAATTCCAACACTTCGAGGGTGTGTCTGTCACGCACAGCACACCCTCTTATTACAAGTACGAGATTTATACGACATAAAAGCTGAGTGTTATGATCCGCGAGTAATCGACTGGTCTAGCTCTACGTACCTCATCTGAGATGTCGGCATGAGCACCCGGCATTTTCGTTTTCAAAGGCGCATTCCTTAGATGAGGTACGCGCTTTTTTTTTATACATAAGAATAACTGATTACATAGAGTTTATATTGATCCATAACACCACCTAAGAGGAGGAATCTAAATGAAGGAAATAGCGTCGATGCACCATGTGGAGTTTTCTTACGATATGGAGGAAGAAGAATCTTCGCCTATGTCAACTAAGGCATTGAATAATGCGTCTTTCACTTTGTATGAAGGAGAATGGCTGGCAGTTGTAGGGCATAACGGTTCTGGTAAGTCGACGCTAGCAAAGCTGTTGATTGGTTTGATGTTTCCTTCATCAGGTGAAGTACATCTCTTCTCGGAACGACTATCAGAAGAGAATCTTTGGGAAACACGTTCGCGTATGGGCATTGTCTTTCAAAACCCGGATAATCAGTTTGTCGGATCTACTGTGCAAGATGATGTAGCCTTTGCATTAGAAAACAACGGCGTACCATACGACATGATGGTAAAACGTGTTCAAGAGGCTTTGGAACAGGTGAAGATGATGGATTACATTCATCACGAGCCACATCATCTCTCAGGTGGTCAGAAGCAGCGTGTAGCGATTGCAGGCGCGTTAGCTATGCATCCTGAGCTACTTATTTTGGATGAAGCCACTTCCATGCTGGATCCCCAGGGACGTGAAGAAGTAATCGAGATCGTCAAGAAGTTACGATCTGAAATTAACTTGACTGTGTTATCCATTACGCATGATTTAGAGGAAGTATTATTGGCAGATCGTATATTGGTAATGAATGAAGGACAAGTATTGATGGTAGGTACACCGCAGGAAATTTTCCAACAAGGTACTGAACTTGAAAAAGTAGGACTTGATCTGCCATTTGCTTTACGTGTTTCTGAGTTATTAAGAGCCACTGGCGTAGAGTTGCAAGGTAATCATATGACAGAAGAAGAGTTGGTGAATGAATTGTGGACATTTCACTTCAGCAAGTAGGATACTTATACGCTAAAGATTCACCGTTTGAGAAACGTGCTTTGCAGGACGTGACAGCTACGATCCCTTCAGGCTCTTATACATCAATCATTGGTCATACGGGCTCAGGGAAATCGACTTTATTGCTTCATTTGAATGGGTTGCTAAAGCCGTCTGAAGGTATTGTCCAAATAGGTGACACGATGATTACTGCCCAGACTAAAGGTAAGAAGATGAAGGAAGTTCGAAACCAAGTAGGGATTGTGTTTCAGTTTCCTGAACACCAGTTATTTGAAGAAACAGTTGAAAAAGATATCATGTTCGGACCTATAAATTTTGGTGTGCCGAAAGAGGAAGCAAGAGCTCGCGCACATGAATTAGTGAAGCTTTTAGGTCTGCCGGAGGATGTGCTGCAGAAGTCTCCTTTTGAACTGTCAGGAGGTCAAATGCGGCGTGTTGCGATTGCGGGTGTCCTAGCATTCAAGCCATCTGTCTTAGTCCTTGACGAGCCTACAGCGGGCTTGGATCCTAAAGGTCGTAAAGAGATTATGGAGTTATTCCATCATTTGCATAAGACAGAGAGTCTAACGACGATCCTTGTGACACATAGTATGGAAGATGCGGCACGCTACAGTGATCGAATCCTGGTGATGCATGAGGGGACGGCTGTGATGGAAGGGACGCCTGAAGAAATATATAGTTTGGAAGATCAGCTTCATTCATTTCGACTCAGCGTCCCGCGTTCCGTGCGTTTTCAGCGTGAGATCGAAAAGATGAGTGGACAGCGTTTTGATCGCATTGCACTTACGGAAGATACATTGGCACAAGAGTTAGCAAAAGCTATTGCGAGAAAAGGGGAGCGGCCATGTTAGAAAAAATGATTATTGGCCGTTTTATTCCAGGTACCTCCATTGTGCATCGTATGGACCCCCGTTCCAAGTTGCTCTTTGTCTTTCTGTTTGTAGTAGCGGTGTTCTTGGCCAATAACGTTGTGTCTTATGCCATTTTGCTTGGCTTCACAGCGTTTGTCATTGCACTCGCTCGAATTAGACCATACTTTTTGATCAACGGGTTAAAACCGGTCATCTTTCTGATCATTTTTACTCTTCTATTACATATCTTCTTTACACGTGAAGGACCCGTTATATTTGAATGGAAGTTTATCAAAATTTATGAAGAGGGTTTGCGAATGGGTATATTTATATCCATCCGATTTTTGGTTCTCGTTTTGATTACGACAGTATTGACATTAACAACTTCACCAATCTCGATTACGGATGGATTGGAAACGTTGCTCAATCCTTTTAAAAAGCTGAAATTGCCAGTACATGAGTTGGCATTGATGATGTCGATATCTCTTCGTTTTATTCCAACTTTAATGGATGAGACGGATAAAATTTTAAAAGCACAACTAGCAAGAGGATCTGATTTAAGTACCGGTTCCATCAAAGAGCGGGTGCAAGCAGTCATTCCGTTGCTTGTACCGCTATTTGTCAGTGCGTTTAAACGTGCAGAAGATTTAGCAATCGCTATGGAAGTGCGTGGCTACCGTGGTGGAGAAGGTCGCACAAGGTTCCGTCAGTTGTCTTGGCACATGAGGGATACTGCTGTTCTGATTACTTTTGTGCTATTGGTAGGTGTATTGCTGTGGGTGAGGAAGTGAATAAATTGAAACGAATGAAAGCGACTGTTTCGTATGACGGGACGCATTTTGCCGGATATCAGTCCCAGCCAACCATGCGGACAGTTCAAGCGGAGATAGATAAGGCGCTTGTTAAATTGCATAAAGACCCGACATCACACGCGGTAGCAAGCGGACGAACCGATGCTGGTGTCCATGCGTTAGGTCAGGTCATCCATTTTGACACACCTCTAGATTTAGGTGATCGCTGGCTGATGGCATTGAATGTGCTGCTGCCTAAGGACATCCGTATAACTGCGATTGAACAGGTGTCTAAAGATTTTCACGCCCGTTACGGTGCAACAGGTAAAACGTATCGATATAAATGGTCCTATGGAGAATTGCAAAGTCCATTCGAGCGTAATTTTGCTGTTCATTTAGGTAGGTGGAATCCAGATGTAGAACGAATGAATGCAGGTGCTGCCTATTTAATCGGCACACATGATTTTACAAGCTTCTGTTCGGCGAAGACCGCTACCTCGAATAAAGTCCGTACGATCCGGAAACTTACACTTGAACGGCATCAGGACGAACTGATTCTTGAAGTGGAAGGAGATGGATTTCTTTACAATATGGTTCGTACGATTGCCGGTGCTTTGCTGGAAGTTGGCATTGGTTGGGACGAGCCCGAAGATATCCAAAAAATACTCGAGGCAAAAGATCGCCAAAGAGCAGGGAAAACTGCGGCGGCACACGGTTTGTACTTGCTAGAAGTCACTTATTGAAGTCATGGCAACTAATCCTGGCGTATACATAAAAACGCTTGACTTTATCGGCAATAAAGGATAACATGATAAATGGTATTTCAATAACCCCACAAACAAGCCCCGGAAGTTTATTTGTGTTTAGGGATAGAGAAAACAAGGGAACAGATTTGATATTTTAGGAGGAAATACAATATGCGCACAACATTCATGGCTAAAGGTCACGAAGTCGAACGTAAATGGCTAGTTGTCGACGCTGAAGGACAAACGCTTGGTCGTCTTGCTTCAGAAGTTGCAACTCTTTTACGCGGTAAACATAAACCAACGTTTACACCACATGTTGATACAGGCGATCACGTCATCATCATCAACGCTGAAAAAATCCAATTGACTGGTAACAAGTTGAAAGATAAAATGTACTACCGTCACTCTGGTTACACAGGTAGCATCAAGTCACGTACTGCTCTTGAAATGCGTACGAACTACCCTGTAAAAATGCTTGAACTTGCGATTAAAGGAATGCTTCCAAACGGTCCTCTAGGTCGTCAAACAATCAAGAAATTACACGTATTTGCTGGTCCAGAGCATCAGCATGCAGCACAAAAACCAGAAGCTTTCGAGCTTCGCGGTTAATTAAGAGGAGGAAACCCACTTGGCACAAGTACAATATATCGGCACTGGCCGTCGTAAAAGTTCAGTAGCTCGTGTACGTCTAATTCCTGGCGAAGGCAAAATTGTCGTCAATAATCGTGACGTAGAAGACTACGTACCATTCGAAACACTTCGTGAAATCATTAAACAACCACTAGTTACAACGGAAACACTTGGAAGCTACGATATCCACGTTAACGTTCACGGTGGAGGTTACACAGGTCAAGCAGGCGCAATCCGTCACGGCGTTGCTCGTGCATTGCTTACTGTAGATCCTGATTTCCGTGCAGCACTTAAATCAGCAGGATTCCTAACACGTGATCCACGTATGAAGGAACGTAAGAAATACGGTCTTCGCGGCGCTCGTCGTGCACCTCAGTTCTCAAAGCGTTAATTTGTTTTTTCAAAAGTTCTTCTCATTATTTAATGAGGAGGGCTTTTTTGTGTTTAGCTTGAGCAGTACTTTTCTAAGTAGATATCTCGCCAGCTCCTTATGTAAGCGGGAACACTTGAATCTTCGCCGAGAAACTGTACAATAAATTAGTAGCAGTAACTCCAATTCACTTTCTAAAAAGAAAGTAAACCACCCTTCATTCCCAGTTGTTTTAGCTAGTTGAGAGGCTCACGGATCACCCCCCCTGATATTATGAGTCTTTAACGAATCAACTGCGACTAGACCATGTATTAAACAACTCGTTACCTAATCATATGATTCGAATTTAGAGACAACTTGACCGAAATACTATTTTGGCCGCTAACAATAGTTTATTTGTCGGCGAAGTGTTATGTGGACAACGTTTATGTTAACTTGCATTTGGGTAAACTGTGACAAGTTGGACCTCTCTATACACACACGCTTTATCAATGGAATTATATGAATGAATCAAAATGTGTAAGGCAATTAAAAGAGGATAGCAAGTCAATATAATTTTTATACTTTATAGAATATTACATTTTTAATTGGAGAAGTGTATTACTGCAATATATTATTTATTTTAGGAGGTTGAACAATGCGATTACTACCGCGTGAAATTGATAAATTAATGATCGTTGTTGCTGCAGACGTTGCCAGAAGACGGAGGGAACGAGGGCTTAAATTGAATCACCCTGAAGCAATGGCTCTTATTACATATGAGGTGATGGAAGGTGCCAGAGACGGGAAAACAGTTGCGGAACTTATGGCTTATGGTGCGACGATTTTAACTCGTGAAGATGTAATGGATGGGATTCCTGAAATGATTGATGACATTCAAGTAGAAGCAACATTCCCTGATGGGACGAAGTTAGTCACAGTGCATAACCCGATAAGATAGATTGTTTATGAATAGAAGGGAGACGTAACGATGATACCAGGCGAATACATTTTAAAAGATGAACCAATCATTTGTAATGAAGGTGCAGAAAATATACATGTACAAGTTATTAATCATGGGGACAGACCCATCCAAATTGGTTCCCATTATCATTTTTATGAAGTGAATCTTGCATTAAAGTTTGATCGGGATGTTACGTACGGTAAACGTTTAAATATTCCTGCAGGCGCTGCTGTTCGTTTTGAGCCGGGCGATGAAAAAGAAGTACAGCTAATTGACTATGCTGGAGAAAGAGAAGTGTACGGATTTCACAATAAAGTAGACGGAGCATTGGAAGGCGGGAATACAAAATGAGTTTTAAAATGGATAGAGAGCAATATGCTCAAATGTACGGACCGACAACCGGAGACTCTGTCCGACTAGCAGATACAGATTTATTTATCCAAATTGAAAAAGACTACACGAAATATGGAGAAGAAGTTGTGTTCGGTGGCGGGAAAGTCATTCGCGATGGAATGGGACAACACCCATACATAACGCGCGAAGAAGATGAACGCGTACCAGATACAGTCATTACAAATGTTGTCGTGCTGGACTATACAGGAATATATAAAGCGGATCTAGCAATTCGAGACGGCAAAATTTCGGGTATCGGCAAAGCAGGTAATCCGCTTGTGCAAGACAAAGTGGATATTATTATTGGAACATCCACTGAAGTTATTTCGGGAGAAGGTAAAATCATTACTGCCGGTGCAATTGATACGCACGTGCACTTCATTAATCCGGCACAAGTAGATGTCGCACTTACTGCGGGAACGACAACACTAATCGGTGGTGGAGCTGGACCAGGAGATGGTTCTAGAGCTACGACTGCCACACCGGGTGCTTGGCATCTTCATTCCATGCTGAAGGCTTTGGATGGACAACCGATCAATATCGGTTTAACAGGAAAAGGGCATGCAGCAGCGGGAGGCCCTTTAGCTGAACAAATAATTGCCGGTGCGATTGGTTTGAAAGTTCATGAAGACTGGGGCGCGACACCGTCTGTTCTCGATCATGCATTACGCATTGCCGATGAATATGATGTGCAAGTCGCCCTTCACGCGGATACATTAAACGAATCCGGATTTTTTGAGGATACGATCAAAGCCATTGACGGCCGTGGTATCCATATGTACCATACAGAAGGCGCGGGGGGAGGGCATGCTCCGGATTTGATTAAATCTGCAGGCATGATGAATGTGTTGCCGGCTTCTACCAATCCGACATTGCCGTATACAATTAATACGATTGATGAGCATTTGGATATGGTGATGGTAGCGCATAACTTAAATCCTTCCGTGCCAGAAGATATCGCATTTGCAGATTCACGTATTCGCAATGAAACGATTGCAGCGGAAGATATTTTACAAGACCTAGGTGTCTTTAGTATGACAAGCTCCGATTCTCAGGCGATGGGCCGTATCGGAGAAGTTGCACTTCGTACATGGCAAGTAGCTCACAAAATGAAAAAACAGCTTGGAGTTATGGAGGGCGATAGTGAGTATTCGGATAATAATCGGGTAAAGCGCTATGTCGCTAAATATACGATTAATCCTGCTATTGCTCATGGCGTATCGGAGTATATCGGTTCAATTGAAGTCGGGAAAATGGCCGACCTTGTCCTATGGGATCCAAAATTCTTTGGCGTTAAACCCGAAATGATATTGAAAAATGGAATGGCAGTCTTTAGCTTAATGGGAGATGCCAATGCGACGATCCCGACGCCACAACCAATGATTTATCGTCCGATGTATGCAACACTCGGTAAGGCATTGTCGCAAAGTTCTATTACATTTGTTTCCCAAATTGCATATGATCAAGGAATAAAAGAAAAGCTTGGACTTGAAAAAGTAGTACTGCCTGTCCGTAATATACGCAGTCTCACGAAAAAAGATATGAAATTAAATACAGCTACACCCCATATTGATGTGGATCCACAAACGTATGAAGTGAAAATTGACGGAAAACTTATAACATGTGATCCGATTGACGTAGTACCTATGGGTCAACGCTATTTCTTATTCTGAGGTGAAGAAAATGATTGTAGAAGAAGTCTTAATGAACGTTAGGGATTTAGATCCAAGTAAGTATGAAAGCCTTCATAAAGAGAAAGTGTACTTAGAAAGTGCGCATTTAATGAAAAGAATCCAACGTGTGGAAACCGATCACGGACGTGAAATTGGAATTCGATTAAAAAAACCGCGTGATTTGGAAGCGGGAGACATTCTTTTTATGGATGATAAGAATGTTATTTTGATTGATGTACTTTCTGACGATTTAATTATTATTAGCCCGCGCACGATGCTTGAAATGGGAACGATTGCTCATCAGCTTGGAAATCGTCATTTACCTGCGCAGTTTGAGGATGAGGACATGCTCGTTCAGTATGATTATTTAGTCGAGGAATTGCTAAAAGAAATGGGTATTCCGTTCAAGCGTGAAGAACGAAAAGTTGCGAAGGCTTTCCGTCATATCGGACATAGCCATGACTAATAACGCACTGTCCTTGTTACAGCTATGCGATTCAAGTTTTCCGATCGGCTCTTTTAGCCAGTCATTTGGACTGGAAACATATATCCAGAACGACAAGGTCACCGATGCCAATACGTTTTCTGAGTGGTTGAATGTCTATCTGCATGAACAGCTTGCTTATGCAGATGGCTTGGCCGTAAGACTCGTTTATGATGCACTTGATGTGGATGATCTTGATAAGATTTGGGAATTGGATCGCTTATTGACTGTACAGAATCTTGCCCGTGAATCACGTGATGGTACACAACGTATGGGTGACAGAATGTTAGACATTGCCGAATCCATTTACAAAATACCAGTGTTATCTATCTACGCGCAGAAAATTCGTGACAAACAAGCTTTCGGACATCCGGCTATTGTTTTTACGATGATCGGATATCACCTTCAAGTAGAAAAGACTACAACGATTTTATATTATTTATATTCGACGGTTGTTAGTCTCGTACAAAATGCCGTGCGGGCCATCCCGCTTGGACAAACTGCGGGACAGAAGATTATTTATACGTTTCAACAACAACTTCAGCAAACAACAGACAAAATTATGGAATTAGATCAAGAAGAGTTTGGAGTCGTATCGCCAGGACTCGATCTTTCACAAATGCAACACGAACGTGTTGGGATACGTATCTTTAGTTCGTAATGAACACAATGAAATTGAGAATAAGGATGTGCTTAGAATGGGACCAATTAAAATAGGTGTTGGCGGACCAGTTGGTGCAGGAAAAACTATGCTGGTCGAAAAGATTACACGCGCTTTAGAGGGCGAAGTAAGTATGGCTGTCATTACAAATGATATATATACGAAAGAAGATGCCAAATTTTTAGTTGCGAACGGTATTCTTCCAGAAGACCGCATTGTCGGGGTGGAAACAGGAGGCTGTCCACACACGGCAATTCGAGAAGATGCATCGATGAACTTTGCAGCGATTAATGAATTGCAGGAAAAGCATCCCGACGTAGAGTTAATTTTTGTAGAGAGTGGCGGAGATAATCTAGCGGCTACATTCAGTCCGGAACTCGTAGACTTTTCCATTTATATAATTGACGTAGCGCAGGGTGAAAAAATCCCGCGCAAAGGCGGACAAGGAATGATTAAATCTGACTTGTTTATTATAAACAAAACAGATTTGGCGCCATATGTCGGGGCAAGTCTTGAAGTCATGGAATCTGACACAAAAGTATTCCGAGGAAATAAGCCTTTCTTTTTCACTAATTTAAAAGACGATCAAGGGCTAGATGAAGTAGTAGAGTGGGTCAAGAAACATGCTTTGTTAAAAGGACTAGGACAAGATGTCTGAATGGACAGGCGTTCTTGACCTTGTCATGGAAAACCGCTTAGGACGCTCCGTGGCAAAAAGTGTCTACTTCCAGGGTGCATTTAAAGTGATGCGCCCTGTCTATTTCAATAAGAATAGTTATCCATGCTATTATTTATTAAATCCTGGCGGTGGCTATTTAGATGGAGATCGGTATCAAATGAAAGTCACGCTTGGTGAACGAGCGATGCTGACGTTGACGACCCAGTCGTCGACGAAAGTATATAGAACGCCCACCAAGCCAGTGTACCAAGAGACGATCTTTTATATGAAAAAAGACAGTTATCTAGAGTACTTGCCGGATGCACTTATTGCATACAAAGATGCCAGTTGTTATCAAAAAAACAGTATATACATGGAAAAAGGCGCAACATTGCTATATTCCGATATACTGACTCCCGGCTGGTCACCGGAAGGAGAAAAGTTCAGCTACGATATGCTCCGTTTGAAAACGGAGATTTATATGGAAAATCAACTTGTTGCCTTTGACCATATTAAACTTCATCCAGCATCTCAGCATATGAATGAGTTAGGTTTTATGGAAGGATACACACATTTAGGTTCCTTAATTGTCGTTGGAGAAAAGACAAGCGATGCTTTATTAGATCGATTGTATGAAACAATTCAACAAGAGGCTGGAGAATTTACATTTGGATTATCCAAGCTTGCTGTTCCTGGCTTCACCATCCGTATATTAGCAAACTATACACAGGTCATAGAACGAATTATTTCAGTGTGCCATCACGTGATTAGCGACGAATGGTATCAAACGAAACCAAGTTTTTTAAGGAAGTACTAGACAGGGCCCGACAATTCTAAAGAGTTGTTGGGCTTTTCCTGTTAATTTTGCTGTTTATATATAAATTATTATATGACTAGTAGTTCGCGCATTGGAGTGTGTTCGAACAGCTTAGATACCAGTCCAATAAAATAGTTAGAGTGTCATTTCAAATGATTGAAACACAGAAATTAGGGTATCATTAAACATATGAGTAATAACACTTTATAAGTTGGAACCAGACGTCAATCCAAGTGGAATTATAGGTGTTTTAGGTGTATAGGCTCAACATTCATGCTTATTATGAATGGCTTTAAAAAGACCGTTACCCAAGTGTGAATTTGGCATGCTGACTTGTAATGAGCAAAGGCGCAATAGACTGAACGGCTTTTGAACTGGCCGTGACCACCATTTTCCCACTGAATTTTGCGTTTATAACAAGTGCCTTAGAACAGTGATTGGTTTGACAACAACCTATTGCTGAGATATATTTGGTTTTTATTTGAAGAGGATCTTTATAAGTAAACTTGAACGGTGGGAAAATCTAACTTTGTGCTAAATAGCTTGAATTAGTAGTGATGGATGAAGTAAGATGAATTATTCTATAAAAAAGAGACTTGTTACTATTTTTGGAGGTGTTTCCTGTGGTAGACGACTTTGAAGCGGAAAAAGTTTTTGAGGACAGGCAGTACGAGCGAATTCAGTTTAAGCTCATCATAGAAGGTCGTAATTATAAGGGGGACTATCATGATGGTGAAATCCAATGGCTTCATCCACATCCGAAGCAAGACGTCGGTGAAGAAGAAGTAATTGCCATAGAGAATAAAGTGTTGGAATTGTTATCTGAGCAAGGGATTCGAAATGAAGCAGATGATATTGAAATCGAACGTTCGATTAGCAGAAATCAAACTCGGCCACTTCAGTTATTTAAATTAAAGATTCAGGGTGAAGAGTTTAAAGGAACATTTATTAACGGTGAAATCGAATGGTTTCATCCTAAACCAAGACGTAAACTAAAAGAAGAGCGCGTGAAAAAAATAGAAGAAGATGTTCAGAAAAAGCTCAAAGAACATCTAGAATAAAGATTTGAAACTGCGTGACTCTCACTAAAAATAAACTAATAAACTTATTCGAATAAATGCCATCAACTTGAGGACTGTTACCATTCACTGTGTTGTATGTTAGGCAGTTTATAATCTCAATTCGTTTGACTTTTCTGACAAGATATGCCTATAATGGATATACAAATGAAATAGTTGTTACCGCTAGGGGTGCTCTGTGGAGCTGAGAGAAGCATATTGCTTTAACCCTTTAACTTGAACCGGTTCATACCGGCGTAAGGAAGTGGTGCAGATGTTACGTAGCTTATTTCTGGCTCTGTGACGTCTCTCCGCCACTTCTGGTCAAGAAGTGGTTTTTTCATTTACTACGAAAAAGGGGAGAGTATACATGAAGTTCACTGAGCGCTTATTAGAGAAGACATTACCGATTTGGAGACAGAATCATAGTCATCCATTTGTCCAAGAAATTGGAAATGGTACGTTGGATGAGGAGAAGTTTCGATTTTATATGGTGCAAGACTATTTGTATTTAATCGACTACGCAAAAGTGTTTGCTGTAGGCACGATGAAGGCTACCGATGTAGAGATGATGGGGAAATTTGCAGCGTTACTTAACGGTACACTAAACACGGAAATGGATCTACATCGTAAGTATGCAGCTCGCTTTGGTATTACAGAAGAAGAGCTAGAGAATGCCAAGCCGTCACCCATTGTCCTAGCGTATACGCACTATATGTTGCATGTTAGTCAAAACGGTTCTTTAGCGGAAGTAGTCGCTGCATTATTGCCGTGTGCGTGGAGCTACTGGGAGATCGGCAAAGAGCTTTCTGAGTTGCCAGGTGCGTTGGATCATCCGTTGTACGGTGACTGGATTCGCATGTATTCATCGGAAGACTTCGGGGAGTTGGCTACTTGGTGCTTAGACTTAATGGATGAAACAGCAAAAGGTAAGCCTGAATCGGAATTAGCGAGGTTAGAGGAGATTTTCCTTAATACGACTCGTTATGAGTATATGTTCTGGGACATGGCGTATACGAAACAAATGTGGCCTGGTGTGAAGGAAGAACAGACAATAAAAATTTAATATACAAGAGACATCTAACTATTTTAGTTGGATGTTTTTTTATTTAGAATTGAATGGTTATAATCAGCGCATGCTATTCTTAAAAGGAGGTGTGCGCCATCTTTGCGAAAATAGGCTTGGCACTTGGAGTTTTATTGACAAGTGGGTCGGGCACTAGTGATGCGCCAGTTGCTGCACTTAGTAAAGTGGAAGTACCGGCATACGCCAAATGGTCAAGGCTTGCTATCAAGCAAACGATGCTCAAGTATCCTCATGCAGATATCAAGGATTATTTGCATATCGCAACTGACTCAAAGAAAGTTACAAACACGGAAAAGTTCCAGCTTTGGTTAAAAGAGGAGGAACGAGAATTCGGTGTGCTAGTGACTGTCACCTATTCAGCAGAAACGGGTAAATTTATTCGCATCGATTTTCAAGAAATACCTATTAATTAAAACAACACCCCTATGCCATATAACATGGCTTAGGGGAGTTGTTTTATTCGGGAGCTTTTTGATAAAAGAAAATGTAAGAATTGATGTCGTTGGTGAACCACTTGTATAGACATGCATCCGAATAGTTTAGGTGAATTGCAGACTTCTTATTTAATCCTAAGTAAACGATATATCATTTCTTGCCCCGCGTCTTTCGGGTAGGATCGGTATAGATGACCTGATAGGCGAACCGGATCTCCGAAAAAATACCGTTCATATTGTGTTTGTCTTGTGCCGAACGAACTCATCGTCAAATCCCAAGCCAAACGAAACAGTTGTACACGTTCTACCGCGGTTTTTGTCGCTCCTTGCAGGTACTTTGCGAGATCAGGTTGAATAGCCGAATGGAAATCCTTATCGGTGGGTAACGCAATCATTCCACTTGCTCCGATTAGCTGAATGATCTCACTGAAACGCGGGTAGACTTTCGGGAAAACATTGCTGGCTACTTGAAGTGGTATTGCACTTGGACACATATACCCCCATTGATCGAGTGCCGCATCGGCTTCAGATTTATCTCGCAGTGCTTTCATTGTTTCGAGTCCAATAATTATTTCAGACAGTTTTTCTTGTATGTGGAGATATTCCGCTATATTAATCGTTTGGACGAGCTGCTCTGCTAAATTCAGCATGAACTCCGTTTTGACAATCTGTCTCGTAATGACTTGATGTGTGGCGAATGGATGGAACGAACTCATGGAAAAAAACTCTGAAGCTACTTCGGCATTGTGATGAAAGAATACACGCTCCCATGGGACGAGAACATTATCGAAAACCACTACAGCATCCATCTCTTCAAACCTTGAACTCAGTGGGTAATTAAATGTGGAACTCCCTCCTACAAATGATTCTCTACAAAGAAAACGCAAACCTTCTGTTCCAGAGGGAATGGAAAAGGCGAAAGCTTCATCAGGATCCCCAAGAAATGAAGGCGTGCTAAATACCAATACCTCATCTGTCACGCCGCCCTGTGTTGCAAGTAGCTTAGCTCCTTTAATGATGAGTCCTTCCGATGTCTGACCTACAATCTTCGCGGAGACCGGTTCATCTGACATATTAAAGGCACTTTGAGATCGATTAATCTGCGGTGTAATGAAGGTGTGAGTAAAAGACAGGTCCTCTTCTCGTGCTCGTTCATACAGCGCTTGAATATGTTCGGGAAAGCAGTTTTCCTTGCCGAGCAAGTGAGGCGAAGAAGAGGCAAAGCTCATGATCACCGTATTGAGGTAATCGGGACTTCTGCCAAGTAAGCCGCAAGAAAGTCTTGCCCATTCTTCTGTCATGACTCTGCGATTCTGCAAATCTGTTTTGGTTTTAGGTTGTAAGTAAGAAATACCAATTCGCTCATTTGTGACTGGCGAAGCGTATGTCATGAGAGATCTGTGTGCAGGTGACAGTTGTAAATCATATAGAGAAGCCTTCGTTTCTATAAGCCCTTTAAAAGCGGGATGTTCAGAGATAGGTCCTTTCAATTGTTGCCCATCTAGCCAAATCTCAGCGTTTTGCTCATTCATTCTACGTACAAACTCCTCGCCGTTTATAGCACCCATACTATTCCTCCTGATTTTTCTAGTTGGTATAGTATATTATGACATCGTCTTGAATGATCAAAATAGTTCTCGTTCTGAACAATAGACAATAGTTTTGATACAATACAGAAAGAGTACATAGGGAATTTATCCGGATAAGTGAAAGGCGTGTATATAATGAATGAAGAATTGGTAATGAAGTATATCGTGGCGTGCACAAATCTATATGGGATTGTGCCTGTTGAAAAAGTGGTTGAGATCTACAAAAATCAAAACAAAGAAGAGATTTCATTGGATGAAGTGGAAAGATTTTTGCAATCAGAGCAAGTGAAAGAAAAACTAGAGGAGAGCTTCGTTTATATTCAATCAAACGAATTTGTAGCAGAAGCGACTAGCGAAGAGGATGAAAAGGAAAACCTAAAACGAAATGCAGCTGGAAAGCCATATTACATACCTGGAAAAGAAGAATTACTGCGATTCATTGATGAAGAGTACTTTCAAGAAACGCCAGAGCAGGTAATAGTAAAGAATATGTTAAGAGAAGACTTCGGTGATCAATTGAATGTAGAGGAAGAAGTCTCTGAACTAGTATATAATTTGCAAGTAAGTGGCGGCGACTTCATGATGGAACTTTCATTATTTGTATCGGGACTGGAACTGCCTATTAAAGAATCCGAGCGCTATATCCCTGCGATTGTTGAATTGGCGGATGCGACCAGATTATGGGAAAACCGAGGGCATACTATGAAAGAGTTACAACAACACTAATTAGTTCATTTCAATAGACAATGCTTAACTCAGCAAGATAGAATAAGGGTACATTAAACACTTTGGAGGATATCATTCATGACTTTAAAAGAATTAACTGCAAAAGAAGTGCAAGAGCAACTAGAAAGCGGTAAAGATCTCAATATCATCGATGTACGTGAAGATGACGAAGTAGCAGAAGGCATCATTCCGGGTGCACAACACATCGCACTTGGCAACCTACCCGTTGTAATGCATGACTTAAATGCTGAAACACCTTACATTCTCGTATGCCGTTCAGGCGGCAGAAGTGGCCGTGCGCAGGAGCTTATGGCAGACGAAGGATTCGATGTAACAAACATGGTGGGCGGCATGTTAGCATGGGAAGGCGAAACAAAATAATAAGCGAAACCAAAGCTGTCGTAAGAAGTGAAAAACTTCTTGCGACAGCTTTTTTATGTATGCGTTCCACCGTAGAGTGTCGCATTTCTACCTAGTTACGTAGTGTGCGTGCACCTTTAGTGCAACGGTGTCTTCACTCTTACAAATCCATAGCATAAGCCCATGGTACACTTCACTATCTTCTACTCTAAACAGCTTCTCATATACTACGTAGACATAACCTCAAAAGTCCAAGCGTATAGTGAAAGAAAAAGGCGGTGTCTGTATGAAAAAGTGGCTTGTAGCAGGGTTGCTAATAATTTTCTCGTTAGGTGGAGTGTTATACGGCGTCAAAGCATCTGATCGTGGCTTCTTTCTGCCCTCAGAACTTGGTGGGGTAAGCATCCTCATTGATCCTGGGCATGGTGGGGAAGATGGGGGTGCTTCAGCAGGTGAACTCATTGAAAAAGATATTACTTTAAACATCTCCCATGAAGTGAGTAAACTATTAAAGAAAAAAGGGGCAACTGTAGAAATGACGAGGGAGAAAAGTGGCGATGCGGTCGCGGAACATGCACCATCCGAGAAGTTTACCTCGTTGAGAAGTAGAAAGTTCGCAGACCTGAAACTACGTGAAAGCATGGCCGTCGATTCGAAGCCCGACATGTTTATCAGCGTACACGTTAACGCAATTCCAGAAGAGCGCTGGAGAGGGGCACAAGTATTTTATCATCCAGGCGGCCATCCAGAGGGTAAGCAACTAGCGACGTCGATCCAAAACGAATTGCGTGATCAGTTGAAAAACACAGAGCGAGAAGCCATGAAAATTACAGGGGTCTACTTATTGAAAAAAGTACCGGTGCCAGCTGTATTGGTAGAAACAGGCTTCCTGTCCAATCCAGAGGAAAGAAAACTATTGGCAAATAAATCATATCAGAAAAAAGTGGCTGCAGCGATTGTGGATGGAATTGTGAAATACCAACTTGCTGAAGAACAATGAAGCATATGACGTTTTAGTGAATAGGGAATATGATATACTGAAAGGGAGTGAATGAATTCAGTAAGGAGTGTTGAATGTGATTAATGAGCAACAAGTCCGTGAACTGATTGGCGCATTGGAAGATCCGTTTTTACATAAAACATTGGCAGAAACGAATGGTGTTGTGGGTGTAACCATTAAACCTGAAAAAGAACACGTCAGTGTTAAAATCGCGATTGCGAAAGTGAATACCGGAGAGCAATTGACGCTACAATCAAAAATAGTTGAAATGTTGAAAGAAGCAGGAGCCGACTCGGTGGGCATTCGATTCGAAGAGCTGCCTAAAGAAGTGTTAGAGCAATTCCGTGGTACAGTTACGGAAGCGGAAACACAAGATATCTTATCCCCTTTATCTAATATCGAGTTTATCTCGATTGCATCTGGTAAAGGCGGTGTAGGAAAATCTACAGTCTCTGTCAACTTAGCAGTAGCTTTAGCTAGACGCGGCAAAAAAGTTGGTTTGATCGATGCAGATATTTATGGATTCAGTGTTCCGGATATGATGGGTATTACAGCTATGCCTGAAGTCCGGGAAGATCGTATCATGCCAGTAGAACGTTTTGGTGTCAAAGTGATCTCAATGGGCTTCTTTGTTGAAGACAACGCACCTGTCGTATGGCGTGGACCTATGCTTGGGAAAGTGTTGGATCAATTCTTCCGCGACGTGGACTGGGGCGAGTTGGATTACTTGTTGCTCGACTTACCACCAGGAACAGGTGACGTAGCACTTGATATTCACCAAATGATTCCAGCATCTAAAGAAATTGTCGTTACTACTCCACACCCAACTGCAGCATTCGTTGCAGCACGTGCAGGGGCGATGGCATTACAGACTGAACATGAATTACTCGGTGTGATTGAAAACATGTCTTGGTTCTCATCGCAAGCAACAGGCGAGAAAGAGTATGTCTTTGGACAAGGCGGCGGTGTTCGTCTTTCTGAAGAACTTCGTACGGAATTATTAGGACAAATTCCTCTCGGCCAACCTGACTGGAACGAAACGGATTTTGCACCTTCCGTCTACGCAGAAGATCATCCGATAGGAAAAATCTATTTAGACGTTGCCGATACAGTAATTAAAAAAACAGAAAAGTAAAATGTAACAGACGAAGAAAGGATTATTTTCCTTCTTCGTCTGTTTTTTCTTCTTTAGCGTCACCCTTTGCGGATTCCTCACCAGCACCTTTTCCTGCCTTCATAATCAGTTCTTGCCACTTTGCTTGCATGAGAGGACTATTGATTGTATCCTCTATGGCCTTCTCCATTTCCTTCTTGAGCGTTGCTGAATTCACGATATTCTCCATTTGCTTCATCATGTCTGGTTGACCAAAAAACTTCTCCAATTCTTTTTGAAAAGAAGCATCTCCCATCAAATCTTTCATAATATCCGCTTGTTGCTTTTTCATGCTTTTTGCGATGGATTCAGTGAATTTAGGATCTTCAAAAGTTGTTTTCCAAAAAAGTTCTCCTTCTTTAGAAAGTAATACATTCTCAATGCTCTGCTTGACTTCGGGCTGTTCAAGTACTAATAACTCCCTGAACTCAGGATCAGTCATCAATTTACGGAGTGCTTTTTTTCCGTCTTCCGTTTGGATTGCATCCGTCATCATCTTTTTCATCTCATCATAGCTTGGCGCCGCCTGATGACCTCCGCTGCAACCCGTAAGGAATAGAAGGAATAGAAATAGAACTGCAAATTTTTTCATTCCACTCAACCTTCCACTTGTATTTTCATTTATTGTTCACAATATAAGAAGGAATATGCATGAATCGTTCAATGAAATAGATTTTTTTGTCGATCGTTGATACACTAGGATGGACATGATAAAAAGGGGAACAGTACTGTGACAATACGAAATTGGGTTAAATTTTTCTTACGCGCAATGGCAATTGGCGGAGCAATTACAGCGGTTGTCGGTCTAATTGTACGTTGGGACTTTTTCTATGGATACTTACAGGCAGGCGAGATATGGCAATTTCTTGGTGCTTTTTTATGGATGATTTTCTTAGGATTTACAATGAGTGTGATTGCGCAGATGGGCTTCTTCGCCTACTTAACCGTCCATCAGTTCGGCGTGAATATGTTCCGTACGCTAACATTATGGAATTGGGTGCAAATGCTGATCATAGTAGTAGTACTGTTTGATTTAGTCTTTTTCCGTTTTCAATTAACGAAAGAAGATACAAGTCGTACATTTTTGTATATTTTCTTACTCATCACGTTAATTGCAGTATCAGTAGTGACAGCGTACTTTAAAGCACAGTGGACAAAAAAACATGCATTAATTTCAGCATTATTCTTCATGATTGTGATCACGACGCTTGAATGGTTACCGGCACTAATGGTTACTTCAGGTAACAAAGATGAATGGGTAACTATTCTTTTATTTCCGCTTCTCGCAGTGAATGCGTATCAGTTATTAATATTGCCTAAATACAACAAACAATCCGATGTTGATAAAGAAAAGCTAGATCAACGCAGAACGGAAAGAAAAAATGCGAAGAAACAAGCGGGTAAATCCCCAAAAAACTGACAGGAGATTTTTCTCCCGTCAGTTTTTTATTGTGGAATTTTTTTTGTTTTTACAGTTGACCGAAATAACAAGTCCTCTACGGATTGAAAAGTACGGCTGGCAATTAATCGCTGAATCTCAGCTGTAGCTACGTGTTCGTTACGGGCATATGGAACGGCAATAATTTCGCCCTTAGAAGCTTTCGGTAATGCGCCGCCAGACCACTGGACAGTAGATCCAAGGGCGTTGATTTCTGCTTCGCTTAATTCTTGCAGCAGCGCTAAGGGGAATTCTTCATCTGTCGTACGGAACCAAAGAGGTCGCTTGCTAAACAATTCTTCAAACGTTTGAAGTTGCTCGCTCAACAGGTTTGGATCGTTTTCATACTGTTGACCCTCTGTACCGAGTAATGCGACAGGTAGAGAACGCTGTTTAATTTGCTCTGTAATATGAGGGAAGCGTGAAGCCCAGTCACTATCGATAAATAATAAAGGATAGGGCTGCGACAATTTTTCAAGAAGTTCCTCCACTTCTTTATCACCGAATGAAATATTGATGGTCAATGCCGAACCTTGTGTACCTTTCACTATCACTGCAGGTTGTTCAGTCAATCGGAAAACCGCCTTCAAGGTAGAAGAAGGCTTGGCCAATTGAGGGATAAAAGCTAAGAATAGTGCAGTCAATACAAGAAGGAAGAGAAGTTTTTTTATCATGCCAATCTCCTTAACTATGTGAAGTCTAAACTATTGTATGAAAAACCCTTGACGTATATGACTAAGCCCACTATAATTAAAAAAGCTTGAGTGATTTAAAAGTATTTGTTGCAGAGAGTTAGCAAGCATGCTATAATGGTTTTTGTCGTCAAACGTACTACATATAATATTATTCCGCAGTAGCTCAGTGGTAGAGCAATCGGCTGTTAACCGATCGGTCGTAAGTTCGAGTCTTACCTGCGGAGCCATTTTTTATGCTTCCATAGCTCAGCAGGTAGAGTGCTTCCATGGTAAGGAAGAAGTCGCCGGTTCGAGTCCGGCTGGAAGCTCCATGAACACTTTTATGGCCCCTTGGTCAAGCGGTTAAGACACCGCCCTTTCACGGCGGTATCACGGGTTCGAATCCCGTAGGGGTCACCATTTAAAGTTTTGAAGAAAAACAGCAATGCGAAGCTTATCGCAATTTTAACACGGTGGGGTAGCGAAGTGGCTAAACGCGGCGGACTGTAAATCCGCTCCCTCCGGGTTCGGCGGTTCGAATCCGTCCCCCACCACCATGTTTGTTTTACCTTTAGAAAAGAATAACCAGCTATTCGTTGGGGTATAGCCAAGCGGTAAGGCAACGGACTTTGACTCCGTCACTCGTTGGTTCGAATCCAGCTACCCCAGCCATTTTACTAACGTACGTACAATTCTATATTTAAAATATCCAAACCCTTTATTTTTTAAAAATAAAGGGTTTTTTTGTTGGATAAAATACTTAAACATATAGAACAATTTGAATAATCATGTATAATAATCTGTAACACATATAGGTATTTAATCTTGTATGCATGACGAAAAATAACCAGATATAGGGATTGTGATATAGCTATGCAAGAATTTCTAAACGGCATGAATGCACTTGTTGAGTCTAGTAGTGAAAAAGAATTGCAAAAGGTTCTTAGTGATATTGCCTATACATTAGAACAGGCAGCTATCGTCGCAATCACCGACTCAAAAGGAACGATTCAATATGCCAACGAACACTTCGAAAAAATTTCAAAATACTCAAGAGAAGAATTAATTGGTGCTAATCAACGCATTGTCAACTCGGGTCATCATGATGCAGCATTCTTTAAAGAGATGTGGGCAACGATTGGGGCGGGCAAGACTTGGCGTGGCGATATATGTAATCGTGCCAAGGATGGAACAACTTACTGGGTAGACACAACGATCGTCGCATTTTTAAATCATAAAGGAAAACCCTATCAATATATCGCAATTCGCTATGACATTTCCGAGAGAAAGAAAATGGAACTAGAAATCCGAAAAAATGCAGATCTATACGAAATTATTACAGATAATGCATCTGACTATATTGCCGTCATTGATCGGCACGGGAAATTCTACTATGTTTCACCATCCTTTCAGAAGCTTCTTGGGCATTCAGTGGACGAACTACTTTCCAATTCATTCTATTCATATATTTATAAGCAAAACCGCCAAAAGGTAGAAAAGAAAATTTTGCAATTTGGGAGATATCAGTACCAAGCACTCAATTTGGAGTATCCTTTTCTAGATAGTAAAAATAGATTGCACTTCATGGAGGCAAAGATTGATAAAGTGAGGGAATCAGTTGAATATGAAGACAAACTATTAGTCGTCATGCGTGATGTCACAGAACGTGTGAAATCAGACGAGAAAATCAAATACCTTGTCTACAATGACCAATTGACTTCCTTAATGAATCGTAATTCATTTAGGGAACAGATGGCGCTAGCATTTGAAAGAGCACGTACCCGCAAGCAAATATTTGCTCTCGTTCATATGAATATTGATCGACTACGCTATGCAAATGATTTACTTGGGCATGAAGCAGGAGACTATTTATTGGCGATGGTCGGAGAAAGGCTGAAAGAGAGAACAGGTCCTGAAAGCCTGTTAGCGCGTATTGCGGGAGATGAATTTGCCTTCATCATACATGGATTGCTAGACGCAGAAGAGTTTTATAATCATGCGGAAGATATTCGTACTTTCTTAGAAAAGCCTATCCAAGTTGGAAAACAAACCTACACATTGTCTATAAGTTGTGGTGTTTCTATGTATCCTGAACACGCCGATCACCCTTCTGATTTGATCACTAAAGCCACATTGGCGTTAAGTAAGGTCAAGTTACGTGGTGGCGGGGATACTGTACTGTACAAGCCCGGTACTTCAAAGATGTCGTTAGAGCGAATTTTGTTGGAAAATGAATTACGTAAAAGTGTGCAACAACAACACTTTTATCTTGAGTATCAGCCGAAAGTGTTATTGGATACTGGCGAATTGACAGGCGTAGAAGCGCTTGTACGTTGGAATCATCCAGATTTAGGAGTGATTCCTCCTAGTAAATTCATTCCGCTAGCCGAGGAAACGAAAATTATCGTACCGCTAGGTGAATGGATTTTACGTGAAGTGTGTAAGCGCGCAGAGATAGAGGTGGCGGCTGGTGAAACCTGCCGATTCGCTGTAAATGTCTCCACAGTCCAAATGAAAGAAGAGGGCTTTGTTGACACTGTCTTGAATATTATTAAGGAATACCATGTACCACCTGAGATGCTAGAGTTGGAACTGACGGAAAGTTCATTTATCGATACGGAAGGTATGAAAGAATCCATTCAAAGACTTCGAAGTGAAGGTATTACTGTTGCGATTGACGACTTCGGGACCGGTTATAGTACGTTTAGTTATATTAAAGAACTCCCAGCCGATACGTTGAAAATTGATATGGCATTTGTGAGGGATGTATTGGAAAATGAGAACAGTCAAGCTATTATCAAAGCGATTGTAACTCTTGCTGATACCGCAGGGTTAAACGTAGTGGCTGAAGGAATAGAATTACCAGAGCAGGCAAAAATGCTCTACAACTTAGGGTGTCGCGAAGGTCAGGGCTATTATTACGGTCGACCCATGTCACTAGAAAACGCGAAAGAGATAAGAGAATACGGTTCTACTTAAAAATATAAATATCAGGTGGGAGGATTAGTTATGCGCGAACTAGATATTTCTTTAATCGGAGTGCCCGTAGATCTTGGCCAGAGCCGACGTGGAGTGGATATGGGGCCGAGTGCAATTCGATATGCAGGAGCGGTAGAGCGTCTACAAGCTTTGGGTCATCACGTCACAGACGGAGGGAATATTTCTGTTTCTCCTGTTCACGATTTATCGTGTAATGAAGCGGGATTGAAGAACTTAACAGAGGTGACAGAAGCGGCCGAAGAGCTTGCTGCGACAGTTTCGGCTATTGTAAAGAACAAGAAGTTTCCATTAGTGCTTGGCGGAGACCATAGTATTGCAATAGGCACACTTGCAGGGTTGGCGGAACACTATACAAATCTTGGTGTGATTTGGTACGATGCGCATGCAGATATGAATACAAGCGAAACCTCTCCGTCAGGAAATATCCACGGTATGCCACTCGCGGTCAGCATGGGGTTGGGACATGAGCAACTAGTGAATGTGCATAATAAAGGAGCGAAAATCAATCCTGAAAACGTGGTAATCATCGGAGCGCGCTCAGTGGATCCTGGTGAACGACAATTAATTAAAGAAAAAGGCGTAAAAGTGTTTACTATGCATGAAATTGATTGTTATGGTATGTCAGCAGTGATACAGCAAACACTTAAATATTTTGCTTCAAGACAAGTAGATGGTGTTCATTTGTCATTAGACTTGGACGGTTTGGATCCGTTGTATACCCCAGGAGTTGGAACGCCGGTGCCAGGTGGGATCACCTACCGTGAAAGTCATCTGGCGATGGAATTGCTAGAAGATGCAAATGTCATTACATCCGCGGAGTTCGTTGAGGTAAACCCTATACTGGATGAGTACAATAAGACAGCTGATGTGGCAGTTGGACTGATGGGTTCGTTATTTGGTGAAAAGCTAATATAATTTGTGGAAGTGATTAAAGCCTGCGGGTTTTGATCACTTTTTTCTATTAAGGAAATTACTACCACAGATAGCTGAAATAATGATAAAGTAGAGATGGACATAATAAATAAAAAAAGTGAAACTAAATGAAGTTTCTAACGTATATAAAGGGACAGCCGCATAGGAGCGGAGAGTGAAGCCTATTGGACGAATTAATTAACAAACGAGTAAAAGAAGTTTTACATGGTAATCAGGAAGCTTTTGAGGAAATCGTCATCCATTTTCAGCACCGTCTATATCAAGTATGTTACCGAATGTTGAACAATGCAGCAGAGGCGGAAGATATTGCACAAGAAGCCTTTGTGCGAGCCTATGTAAACTTGGAAACCTATGATCAAAAGCGAAAATTTTCTACTTGGTTGTACCGTATTGCGACCAATTTATGTATTGACCGCATTCGTAAGAAAAAACCTGATTACTACTTGGATGCTACGGTGCCAGGAACGGAAGGCTTGGATATGTATTCGCAAATCGCAACGGATCATCAGTTACCGGAAGAAGAAGTAGAGAAGATGGAAATGAAAGATCGTGTTCAATACGAAGTAAACAGGCTGCCCGATAAATACCGTACGATTATTATTTTGCGATATATGGAAGACCTACAGTTGCAGGAAATCGCCGACATTTTGGAGATGCCACTTGGTACGGTAAAAACACGAGTGCATCGAGGAAGAGAAGCGCTTCGACAACAAATGGGTAGTATGTAGGAGGTTGGATTCATGGAAAAATGTCCTAAACATGTTGTCCATTATATGCATGCGTTTTTAGATGGTGAAATCACCAATGAAGAAGAGCAGATTATGAACGACCATTTGAAGTTATGTGAAGAGTGTAGAGTAATATTTGAGGAACTAGAGCAAACTGTTACTTTATTTAAGGGTGTCGATGTAGTGGAAGCGCCTGCTGGATTTGTTGATGGCGTGACGGCAAGATTGCCGAAACAGATGATCAAGAAAGGTCCGAATAAGTGGTTTCGTCAGCATCCATTTATGGTGGCGGCTGCGATGTTTTTACTACTGATGAGTGCATCTTTTTTCTCGAGTTTTGAAAATGAACAGCAGTTTTCATTTACAAAACAGCCTAATTTAGTTGTTGAAGGGGAAACGGTGGTTGTACCGGCAGGCGAAACGGTTGTAGGAGACCTAGTCGTGAAGAATGGGGACCTTCGAATTGAAGGGGAAGTGGATGGCAATGTCACAGTCATTAAAGGTTCCAAGTATATGGCTTCAACGGCGGTTATAACGGGATCAAGTGAAGAAATCAATGAGATCTTTGATTGGCTGTGGTATAAGATGAAATCTGTTGCAAAAGATATTATTCCTGCGTCGAAGCAACAAAAGCTTGAAAATGAATGACGAAATAGATTGTAAAGTGATGCGGCTTCCGAGCTTACGCATCACTTTTTTGATTTACATTCAGATGCTCACTACCTTTTAGTTGGGCATGTTAGTTGGGAATTATGTTATACTAGATGCATAAGAACTTTTTTAAAAGGTAGGGGAAGCACATGCCGGGTTTGGAGCAAGTAACAACATTAGCACCAATAGAAATACTGAAAAATATTGTGGATGTGCTTCTTGTTTGGTTCGTATTCTATAAATTAATTACTATTATTAAAGGAACAAAAGCTGTTCAATTATTGAAAGGTATTTTTGTGATTTTAATCGGTCGCTATATTACGGAATGGCTCGGCTTGAAGACCCTCCAATGGATGATGGAGGAAGTACTTCGATTCGGTTTTTTGGCTGCAATCATCATATTCCAACCTGAATTACGTAGAGCATTGGAGCAACTAGGACGGGGGAGGCTCTTTGCGCGGACTGCTATGCAGGAGGAAGAAGAACGTGACCGCTTGATTGAGGCATTCGTCAAATCCGTTAGCTATATGGCGAAGCGACGAATTGGTGCGTTAATCACAATTGAGAAAGAAACAGGTCTTAGTGAATATATCGAAACAGGTACCCCTATGAATTCACATATTACTTCCGAACTTCTTATCAATATTTTCATTCCAAACACACCACTGCATGACGGTGCAGTCATAGTGACGAAAAATCGTATTGCTGCTGCGGGTTGTTATTTACCTTTGTCGGAAAGTGCATTTATTTCCAAAGAGCTCGGTACACGACATCGTGCTGCGCTTGGTATCAGTGAGGTCACTGATTCGGTAACCATCATTGTTTCAGAAGAAACCGGTGCCATCAGTCTAGCTGTAGAAGGGGAAATCAATCGTAAATTAGATATCGAGGAGTTCGAAAAACTATTACGTATTTCCTGGTTCGGTAACACAACAGGACAAACAGATACTTCTCTATGGAAGTGGGGGAAGAGAAAAAATGGATAAATTCATGGATAGCCCCTGGTTTTTACGACTGACTGCTCTTTTTTTAGCCATTATGCTGTTTTTATCAGTAAAAGCTGAGGATCAATCTAGTCGTAATACAATAGGTGATATGTTTGATCTCATGCAAGATGTACCTGTGGAAGTATATTACGATACGGAGAATTTGGTAGTAACCGGAGTACCTGACATGGTCAATATGACAATTGAAGGGCCGGCCCAAATTGTACAGACTACTAAATTGTTAAAAGATTTCACATTGAAATTGGATTTGCAAAATTTGACACTCGGTGAACATAACGTACGTATACAAGCAGAAAATTTATCAGATAAACTGGATGTTCGACTTGACCCTGCAACAGTGACTATTAACATTGAGGAAAAGGTAACTCAATCATTTCGTGTCGATCCAGAGATGAATACTAGATTGCTAGCAGAAGGCTATGAAGTGAAAAGCATGGGAGTCCAACCCTCCTCGATTAATGTTACAGGTGCGAAAAGTGTTGTGGATGCAATTAGTTTCGTAAAAGTTTCTATTACAAGTGACGGTAGCCTAGATAAACCTTTTGAGCAAAAATCTCGTGTTCGCGTATTGGATCGCGACTTGAATAAGCTCTCCGTTGCATTGGATCCGGAAGAGGTCACGGTCAAAGTGGATGTTCAGGAATATAGTCGTGAAATTCCGTTAAAGTTGCAACAAAAGGGCCAATCACCGACTGGAATAACTATTGAAAGTGCTGTACCCGAGAATCAATCAGTCCGCATTCACGGTCCAAAGAGTACAGTGGATGCAATCAAAGAAATTCCAGTAGAACTGGATATTACTAAAATAACTAAATCTGGTAAAGTGGAAGTAGATGTAAAGAAACCTGAAGGAATTACTAAAGTGACACCTGCCAAATTAAAAGTTCAGGTGAAAGTTTCAGGTGAAACTTCTAACGTATCGAAAAAGACGGATGATAGTAAAGAATCGTAAAGCTCGTACCAAACGTGATCTACTAAGATCAGATCGAAAGGAAGAATACAACATGACACAGTATTTTGGAACAGATGGCGTCAGAGGTGTAGCGAACAAGGAACTTACACCTGAACTGGCATTTAAATTAGGCAGAATCGGTGGATATTTATTCACTAAAGATACAGAAGAAAAAGCGGAAGTGCTAGTGGGAAGAGATACACGGATTTCTGGTTTAATGCTTGAAAATGCCTTAATTGCAGGCCTATTATCTGTTGGTGTGGAAGTTATGAAGTTAGGCGTAATTAGTACACCAGGCGTAGCCTATTTAACACGTGTCATGAACGCGCAAGCAGGCGTTATGATTTCAGCATCACATAATCCGGTTGAGGATAATGGAATTAAGTTCTTCGGAGATACCGGCTTTAAATTAACTGATGCACAAGAAGAGGAATTCGAAAAATTATTAAATGCAGAAGAAGATACATTACCTCGTCCGGTAGGTGGAAGTGTTGGAACCATTACGGAATACTTCGAAGGCGGTCAAAAATATATTCAATACCTGAAACAAATTGTCGATGAGGACTTCGAAAATATCCATGTAGCGCTCGATTGCGCACATGGAGCGACTTCAGTCTTGGCAACCCATGTATTTGCAGACTTGGATGCAGACTTGACTACAATGGGTGCTTCTCCAAACGGCTTGAATATCAATGATGGCGTCGGATCTACACATCCTGAAACACTTGCAGCACTTGTAGTAGAAAAGAGTGCAGATATCGGTCTAGCATTTGATGGTGATGGCGATCGTCTTATCGCAGTTGATGAAAAAGGAAATATTGTCGACGGTGACCAAATTATGTTCATCGTAGCTCGATATTTACATAGCAAAGGCAGATTAAAATCAGACACTATTGTCTCTACTGTGATGAGTAATCTGGGCTTCTATAAAGCGCTAGAGGAATTTGGCATGAAGAGTGTTCAAACAGCTGTAGGTGATCGGTACGTTGTAGAAGAGATGCGTAAGAATCATTATAATCTTGGTGGTGAGCAATCAGGCCACATTATCTTCATGGATTACAATACAACGGGTGATGGCTTACTGACGGCATTGCAACTTGTTAATATCATGCAGCAAACTGGAAAAAAATTATCGGAATTGGCTAGTGAAATGAAAGTGTATCCACAGAAACTAATTAATATTCGGGTAATGGATAAATATGCGGTCATGGATAATATGCGTATTGTCGGAGTTATTAACGAGGTGGAGAAAGAAATGAACGGTCAGGGAAGAGTACTAGTGCGTCCTTCGGGTACGGAGCCTCTTGTCCGCGTAATGGTCGAATCTGAAACAGAAGCACAGTGTGCAGACTATGCAGAACGGATTTCACAAGTAGTAAAAGAAGAAATGGGTCTAGAGTAAATATGCGTTTGAGCTGGTAATAGGAAACTCTATATTACCAGCTCTTTTTTTATAGAAGTAGAATACCGGGGAATCAGAAGTACAGGCCGAGCTGGGAATGCTTTCGCTGAACGGAGAGGAAAACAGTGAGTCAAAAAAAATATCAAAATATGCTCGCACAACGAACAGAGAATATCTTTGAAGAGTGGAAAGCGCGTGGTAGTTTAACGGAAAGAGAGTTATATTATTTTCTTCATAAATTGAAGGGAACGTCCGGGACAATTGGATTACAACAGTTGTCTCTCTTTTGCACGTCACAGTTAGAGATTCTGACGTCTTCCAACGATCAGAAAATACCCGTTTCTTCATTAGAAAATTTGAAGAATCGTATTCGTTCGCATTTTGATGATACCGTTGCTGTGAAAAAAGAAGAATTTCAATTGCCTGATCGCTACGTCAATCGTCTTGATCAGGAAACGTTCATTCTAATTATTGATCAAGACTTAGAGTTCGTATCCTATTTAAAAGAGCTGCTTGAGAAGCTTGGAGCTCAAGTAATTATTTCATTGAATGGGAAGCGTGGAATTGAACAGTTTTACTCTATGAGACCAAGTATTGTGATCATTGATGCAAAGTTGCCTGATATGACAGGCTTTGAAGTGTTGGATCAAATCGCAGAACCCGCGCGACAAAAAAATACGACTTTAGCCATCTCGAGTGAAGAAGTAACAAAAGAAATTCTAATTGAAACGTATCGTAGAGGCGCTATGGATTTGATACCTAAACCATTTGATATGGATGTCTTTTTCCCTTATTTGTTCAATCGGCAAATGCGTCAGCATGCGGTCAGTAGCAGTATGATTACAGATAGTTTGACGGGTGTTGGAAATCGACGCTACTTCGATGAGACGATTAATACATTGGCCAAAAAAGCCGATCAATCTGAAGCGGTTTTTTCGCTGGTCATAATAGACTTGGATCACTTTAAACAAGTAAATGATCTGTATGGACATCCTGCAGGCGATGAAGTATTGCAGAGTTTTGGCAAAATCATTAAAGAAGAAAAGCGCGAAGGTGATTACGTATTCCGTTATGGCGGGGAAGAGTTTGCTTTATTATTTGATAACATCAAAGCAGAAGATACTGTGCATGCTGTTGAGCGAATTCGAGAAAAATTCAATGATGCAATATTCACTTCAGGTGAAGCGACGTTCCAGGTGACCTTCTCAGCAGGCAGTGCAACATATGAAGGGAATACTGCCAACTTGATATCTGCTGCTGATCAAGCTCTGTATGAAGCAAAGCGTTCAGGGCGAAATCAAACTGTGATTTACGACCAGAGAAAAAGAGTAGTAAAGCGAAAATTGATCGTCATTATCGTTGACGACGACTCATTCATAAGGCAAATCCTTCAGCAAACGTTGCTGGAATTAAAATCTTCGGATATTGATATTACAGTGAAGACATATGCTGACGGCCCTTCGTTTCTAGAAGATGATTGGTATAGTCCAGATGCTTATTTTATCGTATTACTTGATGGTGTCATGCCGAAAATGGACGGTCTTGAAGTATTAAGTCGATTAAAGAGTGACCATGCGAAAACAAACGTCACGGTATCCATGATGACAGCTAGAAAAAGTGCGAATGATATTAAGGCGGCACTCTGGCTTGGAGCAGACGACTATATTATTAAGCCATTCCAACCGTCAGAAGTCCTCGGAAGAATCGATAAATTAGCTAACCGGTTATTTGATAAAAGAGATTAGAAGGAGATGCCCACTTTGACACATGTAGGAAAAAAAGTGTTAGTTGTAGATGATGAAGATATTTTGCGCATGTTGCTCACAGACACTTTGGAATTTGAAGGATTTCAAGTGGAAGAAGCTGAAGACGGGGTAGAAGCATTGGAAAAAATTCAAAGCGACCCATATGACGCCATTCTATTAGACTATATGATGCCACGTATGACCGGTTTGGAATTATTAGAGCATCTACAACCGCTAAAACTAACAACACCTATCATTATGCTCACTGCGAAAGCGCAGCAAGCAGATCAGGATCTTGCTTTAGCTAAAGGGGCTTCTTATTTCGTACCCAAACCATTTAGTCCAAATGAACTGGCTGAATTAGTTAAATCATTATTTTAATTACTGTGCATATCTATAAAAAACAGAACGTCCTCTCCATAATGGAAAGGACGTTCTATTTAGTCGTTCTCTGGATATAAAATCAGTCCATCCGACCGTTCTATAGTCTCCATGATAATGGTTGATAAGTCGCTGAGAGGGTAAGGTTTCGTCAAAAATTCACTGACATGAAACTTTTCCATTAGTAACGGTTCTTTTTCCAATGAAGAGGATATAACAATAGGAATTGATTCAGTTTGAGTGTGATCTTTCATTTGGTTAATCAGATCCCAACCATTTTCACCTTCGTCTAACATTAGATCAACGACGACTGCGGTAGGTAGCCTTTTTTCTATACAGGCAAATGCTTTGTTCACCTTGGAATGATGAATGACTGAAAAACCATTGCTTGCTAGCTCTTCACCAAGTAATAAAGAAATATTCACATCATCTTCTACTATCACGACCAAAGGTTTATCAAAGTCAATATTTTCTGTTGGTAATTGCTGTTTTAAAGGAAGAGCAAAGAAAATAGTCGTCCCTACATTTTCTTCAGAATCCACCCAAATCTGTCCATTATGATCTTGAATAATCTCTTTACAAATAGATAGACCGAGACCTGTACCACCAATTTTTCTACTGTAACTATTATCGAATCTATAGAATTTTTCAAATAGATGTCCGATAGTATCTGAAGGAATTCCAATGCCTTCATCCGCTATGGAAACGGTAACTGCATCCTGTTGATTTAACAGAGTGATATTCACGCTTCCGCCCTCAGGAGAAAACTTAATGGCATTTCCGATTAAATTCATGAATACTTGCAAAATACGATCATAGTCGGCTCTGATTATAGATGAATAAGTCAGATCTTGCACGTTTATCGTATGGCGAGGTGATTGAATCAGTAAATTAGCCACAGCTTTTTCAGCCACTTCACTGATCGATATATCGTCTACGGTGTACGATTGACGCCCAGATTCCATCCGCTGAAGATCTAAGAAGTCATTGATGAGCGCAGTTAGTCGGTTTGCTTCGCTATGAATAGTCTCAAGATAACGTTTCTTGCGTGTATCATCCATATCTTTATTTAGTAAAAGCTCAGAGAATCCGACGATACTCGATAAAGGTGTTCGTAATTCGTGACTGACAGTCGAAACCAATTCTGTTTTCATTTTATTGACTTCGTGCTCATGAGTTATATCACGGTGTACGAAAATCGTACCGACTCTTTCATCTTGAATAATAATAGGGACACTATACACATTCATGACTCGAGATTCGTTAGAAGGTAATGAAAGTATATATTGGTTATTAATGAACTCCGTAGCTTCGGATTGGTTTGCCTCATCAAGAAATACTTTGTATTGAACCGGGTCATCGATTTGCTTTAGAAAAACCTCCGTCCACTCTTCTCGAGACCATATCTTGTGTTCAGTTTCAGGTTTCATGCCAAGTAAATCGAATAAGGCTGCATTATACTTATCATTCTCATCTCTATTTGAGACGAAACGAATGCCTTCATTGATACTATCCAGGATGTTTTGATTCAACTGACGTTCATGACTAATGAGCTCGTATTGCTCAATTCGGTCCACCGCAATGGCAATTCGCTTAAGCAAACCATATAAATCTTTTTGGTCGTCTTCCGTAAATGACCTGCCGATACGCGAGAGGACGGAAACGACGCTTAATTCGTTTGCGACATTATAGACACCTGTCACAAAATCATAGACATATGTAATATTGTCGGCTATGCCTTTTTCATATTCCGCTTCTCGTTTAATAATGAAATAGGACTCTGTTTCAAGTCTGGTTTTTATATATTCCAACCGTTCTCGTTTAATTTCATCAAAAAACTCTTGTGAAATTCCCTTTAATGTATGAATTCCGCTTCTAGGAAGCCAAAGAAAACCCAAGTCGGATTGATAGATTTGATTTAAATAGTCAGAAGTTTGGTCGCATACTTCTTGCTTATCCAGTGAGAATGATAAGATATGACTCAAACCATTGTAACGTTCCAAACGAACACGTGAAAATCGAGCTTCCGATAAAGCGAATTCCATCTTAGTTTGGCGACTGAATAATTCATCTTGCTGTGTAATTAATTCTTCATTTTGGGAGAGGAGCTCCTGCTCATTCATTTGAATGCGTTCCATCATTTTATGAATGGATTGCGAAAGTGCACCGATTTCATTCTTCGTCTGAATAGGTTGGAATAGCACTGTACCTTCTGTTTCATACCGATCTGCCGCACGCGTAATATCTTCTATTGGCTTAACCACACGGTGAATAACGTTCCAAACCATATAGATTGGAATAAGCAAGAAGATAAAGCCAAATATGGTGATAATCAAAAAGAAAGTTTTAGTTTGTTGCATCGTTTGATCATATGCATTTCTTTGCTTATCCTTTGAAGAATTTTCGTATTCACTGGCATATTTAATGAAGCTATTAACGGTTAGGTTGGTACCACTATTTGCTAAGTTCCGTAAGCCGTCATAATCATTTTCTTCAACAAATTGAATGGCTTTTGGGAGGGTGACATTTTCGTATTCCGTTAAGAAGTTATCGATTTCGGCAATGATTTGTTGTTCTTCTGCATTTAAATGAAACGATTTAAATTCCTTGGAATGAGAATGAATGTCTTCGATTGCTTGATAAGCATAGTTTAGTTCTTCCTCTATTTGAAAAGCATAGTAACCACGGATCCGAAAGAATAGATCTTGGATTGAATCGGATATATCTTCCACTAGTTTTGACTTTGTATAAGAGTCTTGCTGTTGATCTTCTAGTTCATCCCATGAGTTACTAGCATAGAAATACATACTAGCCATTCCGACAATCGTGATGACTATTGAAACGATAAATACTTTTATGTATTGTTGGCGAATTCCTATTTTCTGCACGATCCGATTGCCCCTTCCACTATCTCATCTACTTCTATTCTACCATTTGCTCCGACTCTATACGTATAGAATTTTCAGTTAAGAAATTATATCTTTAGGGTAGGATTGGACGAAATTATTACGTGTGAATACTAGCCAAAATAAATGGCGTTTCAAGTGAAGATCATAGCAATCAGTGGACAAAGAAAAAGACAAGCCGATAAATGATAGGCTTGTCCTCTAGTAAGTAATTAACATATTTACTCAAAAATATATTTCAGAGCTAAGACTGCTTGATCTACCGATTCTACGGTAACATGTGCTTTGCGGGATAGTTCTTTTAGTGGGTGGTGATGATTTTCCTGACGGATCAGAACTAGTGGCTTCCCGAAAGCGACTGCTGCGCTGGCATCCATCGCAGTATTCCACTGTTTGTACTGTTCGCCAAATAACGCCATGACGACATCTGATTTTTTCATTAAAATTTCCGTTCGTAAATTATTAAGGCTAGAAGCTGCGGCATCTTTAAATATTTTATCCGGTTGTTCGCCTAGAATTTCTTCCCCGATATTGTCTGAGCGGTCATGGTCTTCCATGGGTCCGACAAAGTCGACAGGTAATTGTAAATCCTTTGCTTGTTGTTTGACTTCATCTCGCCAAGATGTGTGAATTTCCCCAGCTAAGTATACTGTTAATCGCATGAAAACCCCTCCTAATTTGATAACCTTTATTGTATCATGCATTATTCCTTCCTTCATCAGATGTACTTGAAGAGAAAGAGTTCATGAATATGGTACACTAAATAAAAACGAGGAGAGTTGAGTATATGAATGGACAGAATAGAGCAGATGTAAAACCTGGATTACGAGTAGCCGTTATTTTAAAGAAAGATCAGCGAAGCGGCGTGAAAACAGAAGGTGTCGTAAAAGATTTATTGACCAATTCCAGTTTTCATCCGCACGGGATTAAAGTACGGCTTGAGGATGGACAAGTAGGGCGCGTAGCAGAAATATTAGAGTAATACAAAAGAGAGGGGAGTACCCTCTCTTTTGTATATATGATTATTCTCCATCGCGATACGTTACAGCTGTACCGGTTGCGATACACATCATCATACCTTCACGTACCATTTCGAAATCTAAGTCTACACCGATAACAGCGTTCGCCCCCATAACATTCGCTTTCTGGGACATTTCATCAAGTGCTGTTTGACGTGCTTCAGTTAGTTTGCTTTCATAAGCAGCACTGCGTCCGCCTACAATATCGGTGACAGATGCAAAAATATCCCGTACGATATTTGCTCCCATAATGGTTTCCCCTGATACAATCCCGTGATACGTTTCAATTGTTCGGCCTTGCAACATGTTAGTTGTCGTGTGTAACATTTGATCTCCCCCTTTAGTTTGTATTTATACGTTAGGAAGGAGAGAATGGTTTCAAAATATATATAACATGTGGAAATAAAACGTTTTTGTTTTCTATGTCAAATGAAGTAATTTCACGGGGAATTGTATCGAAAAAATAGTTATATTCTACGAGTCTCGAAATAAAGGTTCAAAGCGCGCTACCTATCAGGTAGTATGAGTACATAGATAGAAAAAAGGAGATGATTGTATGACAGAACAAATGTATCAGCTTATTTCCATAATCGTTTACATGGCGGCTATGCTGTTCATTGGTTGGTATGCGTTCAAACGTACATCGAACCTGACGGATTATATGCTTGGTGGACGTTCGCTCGGGCCGGCTGTTACAGCACTAAGTGCCGGAGCTTCCGATATGTCCGGTTGGCTGTTGATGGGACTGCCGGGTGCAATTTATTTAAGTGGATTAGGTGAAGCTTGGCTCGCGATTGGCTTGACGGTAGGTGCTTATTTGAACTGGTTGTTTGTGGCGCCGCGTTTACGTGTCTACACACAAGTTTCGAATAACTCCATCACGATTCCGAGTTTCCTTGAGAATAGATTAAAAGATACTTCTCGTTTATTACGGGTGGCTTCAGGTATCATTATTTTATCATTCTTCACGTTCTACGTATCCTCAGGTATGGTAGCAGGTGGGAAGTTCTTTCAAAGTTCATTCGGGTTAGAATATCATACAGGGCTCATCATTGTATCGGTAGTAGTGTTAGCGTATACATTGTTCGGTGGATTTTTGGCAGTAAGTTATACCGATTTCATCCAAGGATTGATTATGTTTTTAGCACTGATTTTAGTGCCTTCATTTGGTATTTTCATAACAGGTGGATTTTCAGAAACTGCAGCGAGTATAAGAGAAGTCGATCCTTCGCTCTTTAACTTTGTAACAGGTGTGAGTGTGGTAGGAATCATTTCCTCACTGGCATGGGGACTAGGTTACTTCGGCCAGCCGCATATTATCGTCCGCTTTATGGCGATCAGCTCTGTTAAAGAGACGAAAAGTGCCAGACGGATCGGTATTGGCTGGATGTTACTGAGTTTAATAGGTGCGATTGCTACTGCATTAATCGGTGTCGCGTATTTTCAGCAAAGCGGCGCGGACTTGGCAGATCCGGAAACGGTCTTTATCGTTCTCGGACAGATCATCTTCCATCCGTTGATTGCAGGCATCATGCTAGCAGCTGTATTGGCAGCTATTATGAGTACGATATCTTCTCAATTGATCGTGACATCATCTGCTTTGATTGAAGACTTATATAAAGCAGTTTTCAAAACAGACGCTTCGGATAGTCGCTATGTATTTTTAGGCCGCCTAGCCGTTCTGCTCGTGACGATTGTCGCCATGGTGCTGGCTTGGCCAAATAAAGAATCTGTCTTAAAATTGGTTTCATTCGCTTGGGCAGGTTTTGGTGGAGCATTCGGTCCCATTATTCTCTTGTCATTATACTGGAGAAAGCTAACGGCTAAAGGTGCACTATACGGTATGATCGCTGGTGCCATTACAGTCGGTGTTTGGGGTAACGTCAAGTTCTTATCGAGTTCACTATATGAAATCGTCCCAGGGTTCGCGATTTGTCTCCTTGTTGCGGCTGTAGTAAGTAAAGCAACGTATAAACACAACCCCATTATTGAAAAAGAATTCGATGAAACAATGGAGTTGCTTGAAAAAGAAAAGTAAACAAAAAGAGCGATCCTGCACATTGTGCAAGGGTCGCTCTTTTTCATTGTGCTTATAAAGCGTCGGTGACTTCATCGCCATCTGGTAGATACTCGTATAATCCAATTTCCTTCAAGCCCTTTTTAATCTTTGTCGTATAGCCAAGTTTTTCATTGGATAGGAAGGTAGCCTTGGAAATAATTAGTTGCTTCAGGGTAGGCAAGTAACTTGGATCGATTTGCTGCCAAAGTTGATAGGATTCAATCAAGTCTTCCAGTGTCAAATGTTTATAATCATCCCCCTCAAAAGTGGATTCTGGAGAAATCTTATACCAAATATCTCCGTTATCACGAATCCATTTATCTTTTTGATAGACAATGGCTCGCTGGATATTGCGTGCAGTTTGAAGATATCGCCAATCCCCGAACTCTTGGTAAGATAGGAGTAGAATATTCATACCACCGAGTGCATGGTTCATGGATGTATGGGTAGTAACTTTCTGTTTGATCGGAAAGTAATCCGCAATGTAATAGGCATCGCTAGCTACTCTATTAATATTGCCTTTTTGCTGTTGGGAAACTAGCAGGTCAGCATAATTACGCAGTGGTTCATTTGCAGAAGGAATCCCGAACTCACCACCGATATTGTAATAGAATAAAGCGATTTGTTCATTGAAACGCGTATCAATGAATGGTGCGTGAATATCATACAAATTTTTGAGATACGTACTAGTTACTTCTGTTTCCCAGTAGGCCTTGTCCTGCTTGAAGTTTTTCAAATTGACGAAAGCATTATAGACTAGATTCTCAAAATAACGTCCTTTGTTTTCATGATAAAGTGTCAATGCGCGATCTTCTTTCAGCATCAATAAAGTACGTCCGTAGTTTTGCCCTGAAACGGGCATTGGTTCTGTCGAGTCAGCCAGTTTATTATACGAACCATCTGCAGTGTACCAATTATTTCGCTTCTTGTGATTCTGACTAGTTTCTCTCATCCACTTAAATATATCATTCTTTGAATTAAACAATGGTTCGTCCGAATCGACATACCAGTGATCAGCAATTTCCCCTGAATCGGCTTGAAGTGTGTAGGAGGATAATAGTGTTTTTCCAGCTAACGCATAGGTGAAGTTCTCTTGCTCTTCAAGAAGTTCACGCGAAACGCTTTGTTCGTCATTATCATAGCGGAGAGATAATTGTTTGGATAGATAAGCCTGTCCAATCATCCGCTCTTCTACTGAGCCATCTGTCTTAATGAAGCGCAACAATCCTGTTGGATAAGTTGTCATATCCGCATCGGTCAAATCTGTGTTTTCACGCATGAGTGGATAGCGATCATAGCGGAATAAATTAAAACGGGCAATATCCTCTTCTTTTTGAAGTACTTCTACCGTAATAGATGTGTCGGTTGGATTGTTGAGTTCCGAGAATACAAATACATCTTCATTAGGTAATTCACGAACAGTTAGTTTAATTTCTGCCCCATCTGTTCCAACTGAATACGTATACGTACTATCACGTGAGAAACCATAATTGATTTGTGTAAAGTCTTTGTATTCAAATGCTTCCTCCGAGCGTAAATAAAGGGGGTGAGTACTGAATGGTACACTCCCTAAATGATTTCCGGGTACACTTTTACTATAGGCAACGGACTCTTCCGGAGCGGTAAGTGTGAATTGCTTCGGGTGTTTTATACGATTGGTTTCCACTAGTATCCGATGCAGTGCTTTTGAAAAGTATGCTCGCGATACGACCGAGTCTCCATAATGAAGATACTCCTCTACTTGAGGAAACGTATAAACAGGAATGTTTTGTAATGTAGCTCGATCCGAACTAGAAGGCCAACTTGTAGATAACACTTTAGCGAAGTCCTTTTCCATATCAAAGGCCGTAATGAGTGAATTCCATAGCTCTGTCTTCTTCAATGGTTCATTAAAGCCGAAAACTCCACGTTCGCTTGGTTGGATCCAGCCGTTTTCGACAGCAGTCAAAGCAAAACGTGCTTTATCCGATCCCCATGCAATATCTGAAAAACCATAAGATTTATCAATGAATTTTGATCCGAAGATTTTAGATAAAGAAACAGCAGCTTGCCCCTTTGTTAGTGGTGCTTCTGGATGAAACTGCATATCGAAATTGCCTGTGATAATTTTCATTTCATCCAGCTGCATGATTTCATTTTTTGCCCAGTGGTGATTAGGGACGTCTATATATTTTACGTCTGTCGTTTGTGCACTGACAGACTGGATGGAACAAATGAAAAATAGTGCTGTTAAAATGATTGCGGTATTCCATTTTCTCACTTTCATGACCTCCAACTAATGTCGCTTCAATACTCTAGTATACCCCAAAAGAAATCATAACGACAACGGAGGAAGCAAAAGGGGACATATGATACAATCGGAATAGAATGACTACTATGAAATTGATAACAGAGGAGGTTTCTATATGAATAAAGAAGAGTTTTTGGAACGTTATGCAATTGATCGAAAGGGTACGAACTCGCTGAAATGGGACAAGCTGGAGGAACGTTTCGGCGATGCAGACTTACTTGCGGCCTGGGTAGCAGATATGGAATTTAAAGCACCAGAGCAAGTGATCGAGGCGTTGAAAGAAAAAGTGGACTTTGGGGTGTTCGGGTATACATATGCACCTGAATCATATTTTGAAGCGTTCATTAATTGGGAACGTGAGCATCATGGTTATGAAGTGAAAGAGGAATGGATGCGTTTTTCAACAGGCGTCGTGACGGCGTTATACTGGTTTGTGAATGCATTTACGAAACCTCAGGATGCAGTGATGATTCTATCTCCGGTCTATTATCCTTTCGCCAACGCAGTGAAAGATACTGGCCGTACACTGATAAGCAGTGAACTCATTAATACGGCAGGCGTTTACACAATAGATTTTGAAGACTTTGAAAAGCAAATACTTGAGAATGACGTGAAATTATTTATTCATTGTACACCGCATAATCCCGTTGGTCGTGTGTGGACAGCAGAGGAAGCAGAGAAACTCTTGTCAATCTGTGAAAAACATGACGTACTGGTTGTCTCGGATGAAATCCATCATGATATGACGTTTGGCGATCATACACATATACCATCTGCAATTGTCGCTGGAGGGAAGTACTCTGAGCGTGTCATTACAGTAACTTCTGCTTCCAAAACATTCAACTTGGCGGGCTTGTTAACATCTCAAATTATCATTGAAAATGAAGCGTTGCTAGAGCGGTTCGATACATTTGTGAATTCCGTGAATCAAACAGAAGTGAATATGCTAGGTATGACGGCTGCAGAGGCGGCGTATAATTATGGGGCAGACTGGCTTGAAGGATTACGAGAAGTCGTGAAGTCGAATGAACGCTATGCAGTCGAACAGTTCGCAGAGCATGCGCCAAAGTTAATCGTTACGCCATTGGAAGGAACGTACCTATTGTGGATTGACTTGCGTGCACATATCCAGCCAGACAGTGTAAAAGAATTTGTGCAAGATACATGTAAACTGGCAATCGACTACGGAGAGTGGTTTGGGGAAAACTCGAAAGGCTTCATTCGTTTAAATCTTGGGACGGAACCGAACTATATTAAACAAGCAGTGGACCGCATCATCGAGCACTTGCCGCAATCATAAGTTTGGTAAAAAGATCACCGTATCGTCAAAAAGACGTTGCGGTGATCTTTTTATGCTGTTAAATAGTGTGGTTGTCATCTGTTGGTAGAAAACCGAGCAAAGGCTGCAGTTCGTTCTCTAAGAAAGGCTTCGCCTGCAACATATTTCTGAATGTAACGTAACGATCAATTTGCTCTGGAGTTGGTTGCTTAGTAGTACGGTAAGCACGTATCAAGATGTTCTTCGGTGTGTGCTCCATATCGATGAACTCTACTAGTTGTGCTTCATAGCCAACTAATTTTAGCAACTCTGCGCGGATGGAATCGGTTGCGAGTGCAGCAAAACGTTCTTTTACTAGACCATGCTGCAACATGATGTCGAGGGCCGGGGCTTGAACTTGTGAAAACAGCTCATGCTGACAGCAAGGAACTGATAGTATGACGGAAGCCCCCCAGTTGACTGCTTTAGCCAACGCCATATCTGTTGCTACATCACATGCGTGAAGCGTGACGACCATATCGACTGCAGTATCGCCATCATATTCATTGATATCACCTACTAGAAATTCTAGCTGATCATATTGCAAATCACGTGCGATTTCCTGGCATTCTTCAATGACTTCTTTTTTAAGATCTAGTCCCGTTACCCGAATATCCAGGCATTTTTCGATTCGCAAGTAATGATACAGTGCGAACGTCAAATAAGATTTACCCGATCCGAAATCGAGTATGCGAATCGGACGGTCTTTCGGCAAGTGGGAAAGAGTGTCATCAATCAGTTCGACGAAGCGATTGATTTGACGAAACTTATCATGTTTTTGATTTTTGACCTTACCTTCAGGTGTTTGAACGCCGAGACGAACAAGAAATGGGTAAGGTGTCCCTTCATTCAAAGCGTAATTTTTCGTACGATTATGCGCATAGTCGACTGTCTTTTCGGTATTGAGAAAAATGCGTTTGATCGAAACCTTCATCTTCTTGGATATTTGAATCTGCATCGTTTCATCTGATAAATCAATATGGAATTGCTTAAAGGTTTTTAAGGCATCGTGCAGAGGTTGCGCCACATCTTCAAGTGCCACATTATCATGCTTGAGAACACGTTCATGCTGATATTCAAATTGAATGTAAAATTCACCTTTTAGTTCAAGCGGTTTTAATTTAATTCGCTTCACATCATTGGATTTCATTCGTGGACCACTAATTGTCGCACGGATGAATGTTCCATCTGTCATGCGTCGCTGGAGTAGTTCCAGCACGTCATCTACTGACATCGTTTGACACTCCTGTCTGTCTTCAGTTCAATAAGAATCCTTGCTTTTGTAAGAATGCCTGAAGATCCGTTCTTCTTGGTGATTCAAGGAAATCAGCCATTTCTTTTGTCCACATCGCATCACGCTGATTGGAGTCACGGCTCGCATAGTATTCTTTCATGATTTCGTCATATGCTGGTAATAGATCAGTATACTTTTCTTCGTTATACGTGTTTTCATGCAAAATGGCTTCTACAGGTAAACGTGGTTTGACTCCATTGGATTCATTTGGAACACCGATAGACAATCCGAATAGAGGCACAACACCTTTAGGCATTTCCAAAACATCTGAAATTTCCTCCATCGCATTCCGTACACCGCCGATATAGCAAATACCATAGCCTTTTGATTCGGCAGCAATGACGACATTTTGTGCGAAAAGACCGACATCGATCGCGCCGACTAATACATTTTCCGCTACTGTATAGTCAATTTCCTGACCATGTAAACGTGCAGCATGAGATAATCGGTTATAGTCCATACAAAATACTAATACTGCGCCGGCTGTATAGAATTGGCGACGGTTCTTGGATAGCTCAGCCAACTGACCGCGTTTTTCAGTGTCCGTTACATACATTACCGTGCATGCTTGCACGAAATGAGAACTGGCAGCATGCTGACCAGCTTTCACTAGTTCCATAACTGTCTCTCTTGAAATCGGTTCATCTTTATAACGTCGAACCGATGAGTGAGATTTTAATAAATTGATTACCATACAATCCCTCCGCATTTGTTTTGATCAGAACATATATCTTCCTGAAACTCTCTTTTTATCCTACACTATTCTGACCTTTCGGGAAACACTGAAGCTTATTTTGACTGTTGCTGATCTAATATGATGTAAGGGTTTCTTTCATCATAGTTCCGTATCGTGTATACCTCAAGCACACACATAACGGATGAGGCAAAACATAAAGGTCGGGGAATCCCGATTGGTAGGACAGGTTTGATATGATAGAAGGAAATCATCTATTTAGGAGGGCGTGCTTACTATGAAACTCGACCACCTCGTCTATTTCACTCAGAATGATGTTCAAAGTATTGTCAATGAACAACGTGCAAAAGGTAATCAAGCAGTAGTTGGTGGACAACATGAAAACTGGGGAACAGCGAATGCGTTATTGCATGCTGATAATGTCTATATCGAATGGCTGACAGTAGTAGATGAGGACACAGCGAGAATAGCAGCAGAGGAGCAACCACTTATTGCTCAATATTTTCATGATCAGCCATATGGTGACGGCTGGGCAACTGTCTGTTTTTCCGTTGAGGATATGGAACAATGGAAAGCTGAACTCGATAATAAAGGTTTCACGACAACTAAAATTCTCAATGCTTCACGAAAAACAGAAAATGGTGAGTTGCTTCGCTGGAAGATGCTGTTTATTGAACAAAGGGTCTCCAATGAATTGCCGTATCCATTCTTTATCGAATGGGAAGAACCAGAAGCAAAGCGAAAAGCTGGCCTTGCTAAGACGGGTGCACGAACGACTTTCCATCAGCAGCAAAAAGTTTCTGAATGTATTTTTCATGTGGAAGACCCGTTACGAGAATCCGGTGAATGGGCAATATTATTATCACAGAAAGTCGGAGATGTACATGATATCCGAATCGGAGACGTTGTTTTGCGCTTTATAGAAAAAATGACACAGCACAACGTTTGGCGGAGATTCATTTCATATCGAACGATTAGCAAATAGAACGAAGGGTAAACTATATATAAAGATGTCGGGAGGATGCTAGCATGGATGTGTTAATTGAAAAGGCCATAATAGTTGGCGTGCATGAGCAGAAGGATTTGCACTTTGAATATGCGATGGAAGAACTGAAGAATTTGGCAGAAGCCATCAATGTGGAAGTACTAGGTGAAGTAACACAGAATTTGGAACGGAAAAATCCTTCTAGTTATATTGGAAGAGGGAAGATCGATGAAATCCGTGATGTGTATGAAGAAACCGAAGCGAATTTAATAATCTTCAATGATGAATTATCACCTTCACAGTTACGAAATTTGGAAAGAGATCTAGAATGTAAAATCATTGACCGTACTATGCTAATACTGGATATTTTTGCGAGGCGGGCACGCAACCGAGAAGCGCAGATGCAAGTTGAATTAGCGCAACTGCAATATACACTGCCACGACTCGTCGGACTACGTGCATCACTCAGCAGGCAAGGTGGCGGCACGGGAGGCGGCTTACAGAATAAAGGAGCCGGAGAAACGAAGCTTGAGCTTGATCGTCGGAAAATTGAAGATCAGATCGCGAAGCTTCGCCGTGAACTCGAGCATGTAAGTGATCAACGAGAAACGCAGCGAAAACAGCGTGTCAGAAGCGGCATACCTGTAGTGTCGATTGTAGGTTATACAAACGCTGGGAAATCCACGTTGATGAATCGATTGCTGCAATTTACGGATGTGGATGAATCTAAAGAAGTCCGTGAAAAAGATATGCTATTTGCAACACTCGAAACCGCTGTAAGAAAGATCAAGCTGCATGATAAAAAAGAATTTGTTTTAACGGATACCGTAGGGTTCGTTTCAAAACTCCCACACCATCTTGTCCAAGCATTCCGTTCGACACTAGAAGAAGCCAAGAATGCCGACTTATTGTTGCATGTTGTGGACGTTTCCGACGAAGAACATGGTCATATGATGGACGTTACTAATGAAACGCTAGGAGACATTGGCGTGAAAAGCATTCCTACTATCAATATATATAATAAATCGGACTTGACTGAAATCTCCTATCCACGTATAAAAGATCAGAGTATTTGGATGTCGGCAGGCGAAGATAAAGGAATACCTGAATTACTAACATTGATCCAACAAAACTTATTCCGACAATATGTCACGTGTAAATTAATGATTCCATACGACCGTGGAGAAATCGTTGCACATCTCAATGAAAATGCGTCGATTAAAGAAACAACGTATGAAGAAGAAGGTACATTGATGACTGTAGAAATGCCAGCAAGTGAATGTGAACGTCTACAAGAATTTATTCTAAATTGAATATAAAAAAGGGCTGCATGCGCAATGCATGCAGCCAAATCCTTTTATCTTTATAAGAAGAGAAAGGGGGTGGGATGCTTCTAGTTTGCCCGATTACTCGGAATCTAAACCTCTTGATGAATATTAAAAAATATTTAGTATATTAACTTGCGGTTTTCCCATTGTTTTATGTTATATAAAAAGGTGAATCTGAGGAAATTTTCTTAATCAATCGTACAACTAAGCGAGAACGATATATAAGGAGTGATGAACTGTATGAAAAAATGGACAACCATTCTTACAGCAGGAACGCTAGCATTTGTCTTAAGTGCCTGTGGCCAAACTGCTGAACCTAAAGAAGATCCTATGACAGGGGAAAGAGAAGAAGTGGTCGTAAAAAGTGAACTGACAGCCGGTGAAGTAATGGAAAAAGCAAATGCGGCAGCTGAAACACAGCAGAGTATGCATTCTGATATGGAAATTATGCAAACGTTAGAAATGGGGGATGAAAAGCAAGACATTAATTCAACGATTGATATGGATATGATACTTGAACCGCTCGCTATGCGCCAAACCATGAATATGCAAGTTGGCGGTGAAGAAATGGCGATAGAACAGTATATGACAGAAGAAGGTTTCTTCATGAAAGATCCACAATCAGGTGGTTGGATCAAACTACCGAATGAACTGTATGAGGAAGTCACTGGTCAAATGGCGGGAGTGACTGAATCACCAGTGGACTTCACTATGTATAAAGAATACGCAGAAGACTTTACATTTGAAGAGACTAACGATGAATACGCTTTGACATTGATAGGTTCTGGTGAAAAGTTTAGCGAGCTCATGCAGGAGATGTTGGAGAAACACATGCCAGCAGGAGCAGATGAAGCCAAGTTGGAAGAAACTGATATAAAAGTAGAAAAAGTCGATCTACAATTCACTATTGATAAAAAGACTTTCTTCACAAAAGACTTTGACATGGATATGGTCATGACAATGGACGAGCAAGGTCAGCAAGTTAAAGTCACGCAGAATATGAAGGGTACCATGACAATGATCAATGAGATTGATGAAATCAAAGTACCGAAAGAAATATTGGATAGCGCCCAAGAAATGGACCAAGGAATGAATCAGCAGTAAATGAATACGCCGTTTTCCGTGTCATACGGAAAACGGTTTTTTCGTATAACCCCATACGTTTAAATAAATAACGGGGCATAAGTACCCAAATATGCATTTTTAAAAAAGTGTTGATAACGATTTTCATTTAGATATTGACATCATCTGCAAAACGCTGTAAAGTTGTTGTTGAGCGAATGATAATCATTTTCATTTAAATGAGAAATGCTCAAATATTCGATATCGGAGTTCTTCATGAAGAAACGTTACTTAATTACAGCAGTTATACTTTTATCATTTCTTTCGCTGTTTGTTGGCGCAAGCCGAATCACACCAGCGGACCTATTGGACTGGCGGTCAGAAGCGACAGAAATTTTCATGATTAGTCGGTTCCCTCGATTAGTCGCGATATTACTTGCAGGTGCAGGGATGAGTATTGCAGGTTTGATTATGCAACAATTGAGCCGCAATAAATTTGTATCACCTACCACGGCAGGGACGTTGGATGCGACTAAACTTGGAATCTTAGTGTCTATGTTAATCTTTACCAACGCAACACTATTAGAAAAGATGGCGGTATCGTTTACATTCGCCTTACTTGGTACATTTTTGTTTATGCAAATTCTTGATCGTATTAAATTCAAAGATGCGATTTTCATTCCGCTTGTTGGATTGATGTTCGGGAGTATCTTATCTTCCATCACCACATTTTTTGCATTTAAAGCTAACGTGATCCAGAATATGTCTGCTTGGCTTCAAGGAGATTTTTCCATGATCATGAAAGGCCGTTATGAGCTTTTGTATATTAGTATACCCGTGTTGATCATTACATATTTATATGCGAATCGATTTACAGTGGCAGGTATGGGAGAAGACTTTTCCAAGAACTTAGGACTCGCTTACAAGAGTATCGTCAATATCGGGTTGGTCTTAGTCGCATTAATTACCACAACCGTTGTATTGACAGTGGGACTGATTCCTTTCTTAGGGTTAATCATTCCGAACATCGTCTCAATCTTCAAAGGAGACCATTTACAAAAGACCTTGCCGCATACTGCATTGCTAGGCGCGATCTTCCTTCTTATTTGTGACATTCTAGGCAGGATTATTATTTTCCCGTATGAAATCTCGATCAGTTTAATGGTCGGTGTCATCGGAAGCGCAATCTTCCTGTTCTTGCTGTTTAGGGGGAAAGCCTATGCGTAACTCAACGAAGCTATTAATTTTGTTGGCATTTTCATTAGTCTTTTGCGGATTATATCTGTTTCAAGGTTTGAACGGCAGCTATGACTATGCACTTCCTAGAAGAGCAATCAAAGTGGTAGCGATGATTTTAACAGGCGTGGCAGTGGCATATTCCACAGTTATTTTCCAGACCATCACGCATAACCGTATTTTGACACCAAGCATTATGGGATTAGATTCACTCTATATCCTGCTGCAAACCGTTCTCATATTCTTTTTCGGATCCACTTCATTTGTCCTGATTAACCAACAGTTTAACTTCATGCTGTCGGTAGGTGCGATGATATTGTTCGCCTTACTGCTCTATCACTTCTTATTCGGAAAAGGGAACCGGCCGATTTATTTCTTACTGCTAGTCGGTATTATCGTTGGTACATTCTTCGGAAGTATTTCAACATTCCTCCAAGTGATGATTGATCCGAATGAATTCTTGCGTGTGCAAGATAAGATGTTTGCGAGTTTCAACAATATCAACGGGGATCTCGTTTGGTGGGCATTATCGATATTGGTTATCACACTAATTATCGGATGGCGCTATATCAATGAACTCGATGTTTTATCATTGGGACGCGATACAGCTATCAATCTAGGTGTACCGTATCAGTCGGTCGTCAAGATCATGCTGATTTTATCGGCAGTACTGATTGCGGTGTCCACGGCACTTGTAGGTCCGATTACATTCTTCGGATTAATCGTAGCCAACTTGTCCTACCAATTCTTTAACACGTTCAAGCATTCGGTGTTAATTGCCGGTGCTGCATTGATGAGTGTCATTGCATTAGTTGGCGGACAGTGGATCGTTGAACGTCTATTCTCTTTCTCGACCACACTCAGTGTGATCATTAACTTTGTCGGTGGCATGTACTTTATCTACTTATTATTAAAGGAGAGTCGGTCTTCATGATTCAAGTTCGTGAGATAACGAAGTTTTATGGAAAAAAAGCAGTCGTCGAAAAGGTCAGTGTGAATATTCACCGTGGAAAAATCACATCATTCATTGGACCGAACGGGGCTGGTAAATCTACTCTTCTGTCTATGGTAAGTCGATTAATGGATGCTGACACGGGCGAAGTATTGCTCGATAAAAGCAAAGTGAAAAATATGAAGTCTAATGATTTTGCTAAGCGCGTCGCGATATTAAAGCAATCTAACTTCATGAATGTCAAACTTACCATCCGTGAACTTGTTTCGTTCGGCCGTTTCCCGCACTGTAAGGGCCGTCTTCAGGAAGAAGATGAGCGGATGGTGGATCAGGCGTTGGAGTATATGGGCCTGATAGACATGCAAGAAGCATATTTGGATGAATTATCCGGTGGTCAGCGTCAGCGAGCGTTCATTGCGATGACGATTGCACAAGACACCGATTATATTCTGCTCGATGAACCACTAAATAACCTGGACATGAAACACTCCGTGCAAATCATGAAAATCTTGCGTCAGCTTGTCGATGATCTTGGCAAAACGGTGGTCATCGTCTTGCATGACATCAACTTTGCCTCTGTCTATTCAGACCGCATCGTTGCGTTAAAGAACGGAAAAGTCGTCAAGGACGGAGTAACAAACGATATTATCACCTCAGATTCATTACGCGAAATTTATGATATGGAAATTCCAATTCAACAAATGAAAGATTGCCGTATTTGTGTGTATTTTAACTCTTAAAATAAATTATACAAAGTGAGGAATTATACTAAAATGAAGAAACTTACCCTTTCCCTATTTGCATTAATTTTAATGCTTGCACTAGCTGCTTGTGGCGGTGCGAAAGACGAAGAAAAACCTGCAGACAATGCAAAACCTGAAGACAAGCCAGCTGAAGAAAGCAAAGAAGTAACGATTACACATGAACTTGGTGAAACAACACTTGAAAAGAACCCTGAAAAGGTAGTAGTTTTTGACTTTGGAACATTGGATACATTGGATGAGCTAGGAATTGAAGTAGCAGGTCTTCCACAATCAAACGTACCTGGTTACCTTTCTAAATACGAAGATGAGAAATATGAAAATCTTGGTAGTTTGAAAGAGCCTGACTTTGAAGCAATCAATGCAATGAAACCAGACGTGATCTTCATCTCTGGACGTCAAACAGACTTGTATGATCAGTTATCTGAAATCGCTCCAACCATCTTCGTGGGTGTTGATACAGCTAACTACATGGAATCTTTCAAAGAGAACATGGGCAAAATCGCTACAATCTTCGATAAAGAAGATGAGATGAACACTGAATTAGCAGAAGTAGATGCAAGCATCGAAGAAATCAAAACTAAAACTGAAGGCATCGACAGCAATGCATTAATTATCCTAGCAACTGAAGGGAAAGTAAGTGCATACGGCCCAAGCTCACGTTTCGGACTAGTTCATGACGTATTTGGTTTTGAGCCCGCTGACGAAAAAATAGAAGTTTCTACACATGGACAAAACATTACGTTTGAATACATCTTAGAAACAAACCCAGATATCCTCTTCGTGATCGACCGCGACGCAGCAATCGGTAACGGCGCATCAGCGAAAGATTCTGTTGAAAACGATCTTGTGAAGAAAACAAACGCATTCAAGAACGACAAAATGGTTTATTTGAACGGTGAATATTGGTACCTATCTGGTGGCGGACTTCAATCAATCAAAGAAATGATTAAAGAAGTAGAAGCTGGACTATAAGAACAAATGAAATCCCGGGAGACTCTGTCTTCTGGGATTTTTGTATGTTCATTTATTGGTTTTTTACTCTGATTTGTTGGGGTGTGCTCACTCAACTTGAACGAGCGCTCTATCATGTTGTTTGTTCGCTCATAGCCGCAGCCTAACCGCTCAATCCAGTTCTGTATGCGCTCATAGCCGCAGCCTAACCGCTCAACCCAGTTCTGTATCCGCTCATAGCCGCAGTCTAACCGCTCAATCCAGTTCTGTATCCGCTCATAGTAGCAGCCTAACCGCTCAACCCAGTCCCCATATCCGCTCATAGCCACAGTCCATCCGCTCAATCCAGCCCCGTATCCGCTCATAGCCACAGCCTAACCGCTCAATCCAGTTTCGTAACCGCTCATAGCCACAGCCTAACCGCTCAATCCAGTCTCGTAACCGCTCATAGCCACAGTCCATCCGCTCAATCCAGCCCCGTAACCGCTCATACGCACAACCACCAACATCTAAAAACACCCCAAAAACAAAGCTAGTCAAATGCAACTAAAAAGTGCTATAATGACAACTGTAAAGACACCTAAAGATTGCACGATAGAAAGGTAGAAGCCCAGTGAAAAAGAAAGAAATATCACGAAATAAATTATTAGGCATAGCAGGTACAGGCTGGATGTTCGACGCGATGGATGTGGGAATCCTGTCATTCGTCATTGCTGCATTAGCTGTAGAGTGGAATCTGACTTCGACTGAGATGGGCTGGATTGGTAGTGTTAACTCGATCGGTATGGCGATAGGTGCATTCGGATTCGGTTTATTGGCCGATCGAATTGGACGTAAGCAAGTATTTATGATGACATTGGTTTTATTTTCAGTTGCGAGTGGCTTATCCGCTTTGACGACGACATTATGGGCGTTTTTAGCCTTGCGTTTCTTAGTGGGAGCAGGGTTAGGGGGAGAGTTGCCTGTTGCCTCTACATTAGTTTCGGAAAGCGTATCCGCAAAAGAGCGGGGACGTGTGGTGGTGTTACTGGAAAGCTTCTGGGCAGCGGGCTGGCTTATAGCGGCTTTAATAGCATATTTTATTATCCCAGAATTCGGCTGGAGAATTGCTCTGATCATCACGGCACTACCGGCATTTTATGCGATTTACATTCGACGTAATTTACCGGACTCCAAGAAATTCGAAGAGCAAGAAAAAACATCGCAAACGACTGGACAGAAACTAAAGCAACTACTGGCTCCGACATTTAGAAAACGGACAATCATGTTGTGGATTGTATGGTTTGCTGTGGTATTCTCGTATTATGGAATGTTCCTTTGGCTTCCGAGCGTTATGGTGATCAAAGGTTTTAGTCTAATTAAAAGTTTTGGCTATGTATTATTGATGACACTAGCGCAGTTGCCAGGGTACTTCAGTGCCGCGTGGCTAATCGAGCGCATAGGACGTAAATTTGTCCTCGCTACCTATTTATTCGGAACGGCACTAAGTGCTTTAGCTTTTGGCAATGCCGAGACATTGACTACATTGATGGTAGCCGGTGCGTTTCTATCCTTCTTTAACTTGGGGGCGTGGGGAGCACTCTACGCTTATTCACCCGAACAATATCCTACCGCGATCCGAGCGACAGGCTCAGGGGTTGCAGCTGCAGTTGGACGTGTGGGAGGAATTTTCGGACCACTTCTCGTTGGTTCATTGTTAACGGCAGGATACGGTTTCGGAGTAGTATTTGGTATATTCTGCGCAGCTATTATGGTAGGAGTACTAGCTGTTATTTTCCTCGGAACAGAAACAAAACAAACGGAGTTAACATAGTATAAAGTTAGTCGTTTCCATTTCACTGAAATGGGAGCGGCTTTTTCGATGGTTAACATTTTTTATTCACCAAGGAAACCTTTATAATTACAGAAAGGAGTGGATACAATGTTTCGTGTACCAGATGAAATTGCGCGTGTAGCTTTAGAACGTAGCGAAGGATTTCCAGTAGAAGGCTTTGTTCATGGAGAAGGTCCGAAATCACCGACGCTCTTACTCGTTGGAGAAGCGCCGGGAGAACATGAAGCGATACATGGTATTCCGTTCATTGGCCGTGCAGGTGACGAATTAATGAAATCCCTTGCATCGATCGGGCTAACACGTGAAGATGTCTATATGACGAGTTCGTTCCGCAGTAGACCATACAAATGGGGGACGAAGAAAGAACGGGATGGTAGTTTGACGGAGCGTAAGTATAATCGTCCACCCACACAAAAAGAACAATTGGCCCATGCGCCCATCCTCGATTTTGAAGTAGACAATCTTCAACCGAAGCTCATCGTAACACTGGGCAATATCGGCTTGCAGCGATTGCTAGGAAAACATGCGAAGGTTACAGCTCTTCATGGACAAATATTGACGCAACCTGTGCAATATTTAGCGGAATTAGAAGATAAACAATATAGTTTAACGGAAGAATCATACACTATAATACCGACATTCCATCCAGCTTCAGTGTTTTATCGTCCATCCCTTAGACCTGATTTGGAGGCCGATTGGCATCGCATTGGTGAATATCTTCAAAGGCAAATGCAACATCCGTTTGAATGAGATAGAAAAGAGGAAACACCATGAATGATCAAGTAAAACCTAAAGGATCCGTAAAAAACTTTATGAGTCTGGTCAAGACATTGCGCTGGCCAGTTGCTGTAACAATCTTTGCACTGGTGCTATCTTTCGTTGAAACAGCCGCAGGACTAGCTGTGCCGTTGATTACCAAAGATTTAGTGGACTCCTTCACAAGTGAATTATTGAACTGGAAAACGGGCGTTTTTCTGCTCGTTTTATTCGTAGTGCAAGCAATTGCTGGAGGTTTCTCCTATTACATGTTGGCCTTTATTGGTGAGACGGTAGTGGCGGATTTACGTAATCAATTATGGCGAAAAGTATTGCGTTTACCTGTGCCATATTTTGATCGAAATGAAACGGGCGAAACGATGAGTCGCATTACACAAGATACGACTGTATTAAAATCACTTGTTTCAGAGCAGCTAGTATCGTTCATCTCGGGTATGATCTCAATTATTGGAGCGGTCATTATTCTATTGGTGCTCGATTGGAAAATGACGATTATTATGTTGATTAGTGTGCCTGTTAGTATGGCGATCTTGTATCCGCTTGGACGTTTAATGCACAAGGTAGCGAAAGCGACACAGGCTGAAATGGCAAATTTTTCGGGACATCTCGGCCGTGTACTTGGAGATATCCGGTTAGTGAAAGCATATCGCGCAGAATCTACTGAAGGGGAGAAAGGCAAAGTAGCCATTCAATCGCTATTTCGATATGGCCTGAAAGAAGCAAAAATACAGGCTGTTATTTCACCTATCATGATGTTGACAATGATGGGTATCTTAGTTGTGATTCTCGGATATGGAGGAGCACAAGTTGCAAAAGGCGCATTATCAGCAGGAACGTTAGTTGCAATTATTTTCTTGCTATTTCAGATCATCGTACCGTTCGCGCAAATGGCTCAATTTTTCACTTCATTCCAAAAAGCAGTAGGGGCGACAGAAAGAATTCAAGGCATTCTGCGGATGGATTCAGAGTCCGCAGACGGTGAACGTACATCGAAAACAGAAGGCGCCATCGTATTTTCAAATGTTCATTTTTCATATGAAGAGGGGAAGAATGTAGTGAACGGAATTTCATTCACTGCAGAGCGAGGAACTGTAACGGCATTCGTCGGACCAAGCGGTGGAGGAAAGACCACAATCTTTTCATTGATGGAGAGATTTTATCAACCGACTTCTGGAGAAATACGGCTTGGAGCAGATCCGATTCAGATGATTCCGTTATCGGATTGGCGCCGGCGTATAGGCTACGTCTCGCAGGAAAGCCCATTATTGAGTGGAACAATCTTAGATAACATTGCGTACGGTCTTGAAAAGAGACCACCTCTTGAACAAGTTATTGAAGCGGCAAAAGCGGCCAATGCGTATACATTCATAAAAGATATGCCGGATCAATTCGATACGATGGTGGGAGAGCGCGGTATGAAGTTGTCAGGTGGTCAGCGTCAACGTATTGCAATCGCGCGTGCATTATTGCATAACCCAGAGATTTTATTATTGGATGAAGCGACGTCAAATTTAGATAGCGGATCGGAAAAGCATGTCCAGGAAGCATTACGCCACTTGATGCAAGGTAGAACTACGCTTATTATTGCACACCGATTGGCAACTGTACTGCATGCAGATCAAATACTCTTTTTGGAGAATGGTCAGATTACCGGTAGAGGAAATCACACCGAACTATTGAAAACACATAAACTCTATCGCGAGTTTGCAGAAGGTCAAGGATTGGCATGAGAACGGAAAGGAGAAGATTGTATGTATGAACCGATTGATTCATCTTTCTTCAATGTACCTGTACTAGAGCTTGCCCGTAATTTGGTCGGTCAATATATTGTCCATGAGGATCCCGAAGGACTATCAGTGGTTAGAATTGTGGAAACTGAAGCGTATCATGGAGCTGAGGACCGTGCTGCGCATAGTTATGGTAATCGTAGGACGAAGCGTACGGAAATTATGTTCGGTAAGCCGGGTTCCGTCTATACATATCAAATGCACACGCACACACTAATGAATGTGGTCTGTGCACAAGAGGGGACACCGCATGCTGTATTACTGCGGGCAGGTGAACCAATAGAAGGAGTACGTCATATGCAACAACGTCGTGGCATACACATTAAGAAAGAGACCGATCTTACAAATGGACCCGGGAAGCTCTCCAAAGCTCTTGGCGTGACGATGTCATACTACGGCCATCATTGGACACAGAAGCCTCTCTATATAGCAGAAGGCTTTCCTCAGGCTGAAATAGAAACGGGTCCTCGGGTCGGGATTGGCAACACTGGGGAAGCTGTGCATTATCCTTGGCGTTTCTATGAAAAAGACAACCCATTCGTCTCTAAATATAGAAAATAGATGAATGAACATCTCGAATTTGCTTGGTTACAGAGAAGAATAGGGGAAATTATGAAGAAAATATTGAAAATGGGCAGTGCATTTATTGGAATTATCGTAGGGGCAGGATTTGCTTCCGGTAATGAAATTATGACGTATTTTACGAGTTTCGGTTACTTAGGCATGATTGGCGCAGTGATTTGTACGGCGCTGTTCGCTTACTTAGGAATGACATTAACGCGTCTTGGAAGTCGAATGCAAACACCTTCACACAAAGACGTGATCTACAAAATTAGTGGGCGCTATTTAGGTGTAATAGTGGATGGTATTATCATCTTTACACTATTTGGCGTGGGTGTGGTGATGCTGGCGGGTGCCGGTGCTAACTTACATCAGCAATTTGGCTTACCGACATTTGTAGGCAGTTTGCTTATGATGATTTTAGTGTTCTTGACGATATTACTAAACGTAGATAAAGTAGTTGCTGTAATAGGGAGTGTAACACCCTTTTTAATTATTACAGTAGTTGTCGTATCTGTTTACAGTATCGTCACGATGGATACAACATTTGCGGTTCTAGACCCTGTCGCACAAGCATTGCCTACGACATTGCCTAACTGGTTCATATCTGCCATTAACTATGTGTCATTTAATATTGCGGTAGGTGCTTCGATGGCAATTGTTATAGGGGGTGCGGAAAAAGATGAAAAGATTGCAGCACGAGGTGGATTCGTAGGTGGTCTTGGATTAGGCATTTTAATACTGTTAAGTCACTTGGCGATTTTTTCACAGGTGGAAAACGTAGCAGGAGCAGATTTGCCGATGCTTGCGATTATCAATAATATTTCACCGATCTTTGCAATCTTCATGGCAGTTATTTTATACGGTATGATCTTCAATACAGCGGTCAGTATGTTCTATGCGTTTGGTGCTCGATTCATCCAAAGTGGAACGATGAAATTTAAGTTATTCATAGCATTTTCATTAGTAATTGGCTATGCATTGAGCTTTTTTGGATTCACGAAATTGGTCAATACACTATATCCGGTCGTCGGTTATTTAGGTCTATTTTTAGTAGCTGCACTCATTATGTCTTCAATCCGTATGCCGAATAAAGTATAAAAATACCCCCGCGAATTATTCACATTCGTGGGGGTTGTTTATGGTTAAATAGATTGTAATTGAAGTGCTACAGCTGGGCCGAAGAATTCGAAGTGAATTTTATCTTCTGAAATACCCATTGCGTAAAGTTGTTGAAGAACGAACTCCATGAAACCAGTTGGTCCACATACATAGACATCACTGTCTGCAATAACGTTTTCTTCTAAGAACTCACGTGTGAACATGCCGTCTCCCTCTTCTGAATATAGAGCTTTGTACGTAGAGTTTGGCAGTTTTGCATTTATATGCTCTAATTTATTCGCAAATGCTTGTTGACTACGTGTACGTGCAGAGTGCAAGAATGCTACTTCACGTTCTGGAGACAAGTCTGCAATAGTTGAATACATAGCTTTCATTGGTGTAATACCAACCCCACCGCTGATTAAAGTAACAGGTGCTGTGCCAGTAGGATCTAAGTAGAAGTCGCCTGCTGGTGCACTTACTTCGATGATGTCGCCTACACTTGCATTTTCATGCAAGTAGCAAGAAACTACGCCGTTTGGTGTTAATGTATCTTCACGTTTAACTGAGATACGGAAAGTCTCGTCATTTGATTTTTGAGACAAGCTGTACTGACGGTTGACAATATTTTTTGCGCCTGGGATTTCCAAACGAATCGTAATGTATTGTCCCGGTAAATAGTATGGCAATTTTTTGCCATCAACAGGTTTTAAGTAGAATGAAGTAATGACATCACTTTCTTCTACTTTGTCGACGATCTCGAAGTCTTTGAATAAGTGCCATCCGCCATCGGCTTTTTCTGTATTCTCATACATATCTTTTTCTACACCGATGAATGCGCCAGCGATTACACCGTAAGCGGCTTCCCATGCATCCATAATTTCAGGAGTCGCTGCATCACCAAGTACTTCTTTAATAGCTTTTAACAGATACTCTCCGACAATTGGATAATGTTCCGGCAAGATTCCAAGAGATACGTGCTTGTGCGCGATTTGTACAACAACCGGTAGAATGGCTTCTAGGTTATCAATATGTTGCGCTGCAGCGTAGACTGTGTTTGCAAGAGCTGTCTGCTGACGGCCTTGCGACTGATTAGCGTGGTTGAATATATCTAGTAATTCCGGATGAGCCACGAACATATTTTTGTAAAACGCTGTAGTAATAGCTGTTCCGTGTTCCTCTAGTACTGGTACTGTGGATTTGATAACGTCGATAGTTTTTTGATCTAACATTGTGAATACACAACCTCTCCGTATTTGATATCTCTATCATAAATCATTTGGAATCTAAAAGATATATTTAAAATACATGTTTAAAAATAAAATGTGAATGTTGTCACATTCTATTCAAAAAGTAGCTAAGCTTATAAGTGTAACGCTCAGTGTCAATTAATGATTTTTCGATTGAAAATGCTATAATAAGGTGAGAGTAGAAAGTGGTGATATTATGCGTTTAACGATGTATACAGATTATTCGCTGCGTGTTCTGATTTTTTTAGCTTCCAAGCAATCGGATGAACTATCTACAGTTCAAGAAATCTCGGATGCTTATCAAATCTCGAAAAATCACCTCACCAAAATAGTCCATGAGTTAGGAAAGCTGGAACTGATTGTAACCACTCGCGGTCGTGGTGGTGGAATCCGTCTCAGTGTAGATCCACATAGCATAAATGTAGGCGAACTAGTTCGAAAAACAGAAGACGATTTTCACTTAGTCGAATGTTTTGATCCGAGTAAAAATATGTGTGTGTTGTCTCAAGCCTGCCAGCTAAGAGGTGTATTATACGAAGCGCTTCAAGCTTACTTTGAAGTGCTAGACCGTTACACGATTGCAGATTTCCTTCACAATAAGGAAGAAATACAATCTTTACTATTTCCCACTAGTCAATCTTGAATAGTGTGGTAGAATATAGTGAGTAAACATAGTGAAATAGGAGGAATTAAAAAATGTCAAAAGTGTTAGTCATTGGGCATAAAAACCCGGATACAGATTCCATTGCATCTGCGATTACGTATGCTTATCTTAAACAACAAATCGGAGTGGACGCAGAAGCCGTTCGTCTAGGTAATATTACAAAAGAAACAGCGTATGCGCTTGAAACTTTCGGTTTTGAAGCACCACGCTTAATTGAAAAAGCGGCACCTGAAACATCTCAAGTCATCTTAGTCGATCATAATGAGAAACAACAAAGTGTGGATGACTTGGATGATGTACACGTGTTGGAAGTGATTGATCATCACCGTATCGCGAACTTCCAGACAAACGATCCATTGTATTATCGTGCGGAGCCAGTAGGCTGTACGGCAACGATTTTGAACAAATTATTCAAAGAGCATGGCGTTGAAATTCCAAAGAACATTGCGGGCTTAATGCTTTCTGCGATCGTATCAGATTCATTATTATTCAAATCACCAACATTTACAGTTCAAGACCAGGCAGCAGCTGAAGAACTGGCTGCAATTGCAGAAGTAGATGCTGCTGTTTACGGTTTGAACATGTTGAAAGCTGGAGCGGACTTAAGCTCGGTATCTGTAAAGGATTTAGCTAATCTGGATTCGAAGGAATTTATTTTCGGCGATGTGAAAATGGTAATTGCACAAGTAAATGCAGTAGACTTGCAAGATATCCTTGGCCGACAAGATGAACTGGAAGCGGAATTAAATAATGTAATCAAGCAAAAAGAGCTAGACTTATTCCTGTTTGTTGTGACGGATATCATCAATAGCGATTCCGTAATCATTGCACTCGGAAAAGAAGCTGAACGTGCAGGATCTGCATTTAATGTAGCGTTCAATAATAATTCGGCTTTGTTAAAAGGTATCGTTTCACGTAAGAAGCAAATTGTACCTGTATTGACTGAAGCACTTTCATAAACACCAGACTGTCACGGAAATCGGTTGCCCGATCTTCTGTGACAGTTTTTTTATCCTAAATCTAGGGGTTGTGTGGCAGGACCTTCCAACACGGTTCCATCTGCACGAAAACGGGATCCGTGACATGGACAGTCCCACGTTTGGTCTCCTTTATTCCAGCGGGTACGGCACCCCATATGCGTACAGATAGGCGAGTCGGTCCGGGCGATATGTCCTCCGGCAAATTCCTTTACGGTACGTCCAGCTAATAGTAGAGCACGGCTGGATAAAGAGCCGAAATCTGTTCTGCTAGGAGAAAATAATTCGCTTGCGGCATTCGATCGACCGACAATCGCATCCGAGATGATTCCTGCGCAAGCTAAGGAATTAGATAGTCCCCATTTCCGATAGCCTGTACTAATATAGACGTCTGGCGACGAGTTTGAAATAGCTCCTGCAAAAGGCACCAAATCAGGTGTGGACGGATCCTGAGCCGACCATTTGTAGACAACATCGGGATGCCCCAATGTCGTTTTAATATCCTCTGTCAAGCTGTCGTAATGTAGTTGTGTTTCTTTTTCCGAGCCGGCAGGATGAGATTGAGCGCATAGTAATAAGTAAGACTGGTCATCGATTGTCGCTGTCCGTATCGAGCGCTTCGGCTCATCTACCGAGATAAATTGATGATCAAATGGAGTCTCCGTTTTTGCCGCAGCAATATAGGAGCGCTCGACGTCCAGTTTAAGAATTTGCATGCCTTCTAGGGCCTCAATTGGATAATGTGAGCAGATAACTAGTTGTCGATAACTGACTACTTTAGATGAAGAGAGTTTGACAAAATGACGATCAGTATCCAATGCCGCTACTTGTGCATGTTCAAAGATGCGTGCACCTTCTTTCACAGCGAGCTGTGCTAATCGTTGTCCAAAACGCACTGGATGAATTTGTGCTTCGTCTTCAATCAGTAAAGTATGGGCTGTTTCAAAAGGTAAGTAGGATGCACTGCCCGCAAGTATAAAAGGAATTCCAATCGCTTCATATGCCTTTTTCTCTGCCAGTAATCGTTCTGTACCTTCTGCCGTTTGGGAATATAGCGCGGAGTGTGCGGTTTGCAGCTGGTCTGCCTCCGCAATGGATCGCGCAAATTCAACAGCTTGTTCATTTACATCGAAATATTGTTTTGCGCTCTCCACACCAAACTGTTCAATCATGTCCGCATATACCAAGTCATGTTGGGCAGTTAATTTACCTGTAGAATTTCCGGTTGCTCCATGCAATAAACTATTTTTCTCAAGCAACACAACGCTCTTTCCTTGCTTAGCCAAAAAATAAGCATTTGCTATCCCACTCAGTCCGCCTCCTATGATTAATACATCGCAAGTTACATCATCATCTACTGTTGGATAGGTAGACTTCGGATAAGCGGTGGCAAGCCATAGAGATTCATTCATTCCGACACCTCATTCTGTAAAATTATATAATCCAAGCATTAACATTGTTGCCAACTTTACTTGAATCTAAAATAGAGAATAGAAAGGTGGGGCAAAAAAATGAAAATTGAAGTATGGTCAGATTATGTTTGTCCGTTTTGCTATATTGGAAAAAGACGTTTAGAGCATGCCTTGAAACAATTAGGGCTTGAAGAAAAGCCGGAGGTTATATTCAAGGCGTATCAGCTAGATCCGAATACACCAGTAGCTTCAGACCAATCGGTAGTGGAAAGGTTAGCAGGAAAGTACAATGTCAGCAAAACAGAAGCGAAAAACATGCTGAATAATATAGAAGAGCAAGCAAAATCGGTTGATCTTCACTATCAAGTGGATAAAATGAGAACTTCTAATACGCTGGATGCACATCGTCTAGCGAAATTCGCAGAGAAGCACGGGGTGGAAAAGGAAGTAACAGAGCGTCTCTTGCATGGCTACTTCGTGGAGGGAGAGCGCATTGATACGGAAGAAGTACTCGTAGCGATCGCGACAGAAGCTGGATTAGATGCAAACAAAACTAGAGAGATGCTTCATAGTAATAATCTCGAGGATGAAGTAAAAAATGATATCAAAGAAGCGCAGGAAATTGGTGTCCAAGGCGTGCCATTCTTCGTAATTAATCGTAAATATGCTATAAGTGGAGCGCAGCCTACAGAAGCATTTGTTGAAGCGCTTGAAAAAATAGCTGAAGAAGAGGGTATGGCCAAACCTAAGTTACAAGTACTTGGTACAAATGATGGTGGGCAGTGTGATGATGAGACTTGTGATATCTAAATAATAAAAAAATAAGCTGTTTTATAGGACTGAAGAGCACTCTATAGAATTACGAGGCGTTTCGTCTTCAGTCTTTTTTATTTTATTTTGAAACAGTACGTTAGTGAATTGTTAATAGGACACTTTCGTTACGAATGTCAATTCACGATGCTCCCGTTATTTTTAACCTTTGCAAATTACAACCGACATCTTAATATCTATCACCTCTCCAACCATCACACCGCCAGCTTCGATTGCCCGATTCCACATTAATCCGAAATCTTTTCGTTTGATCTCGCCCTCAACAAAATATGTAGCTCCGAATACAGTCACTTCTTGAGGCGTGATGCAAAATATTGCTCTTTTGGTCGTATGTTTAACAGTCAAGTCTCCGGACATTTGATATCTACCGTCTGTATCGTTATAAATTGCACGAGAAGAGAATGTCATTTCAGGGAAAGTTTCAGCATCAAAAAAGTCCACCGAGCATAGATGTAGATCACGGTCTCTATTCTTTGTCTGGATTGAAGCGACGATTACTTGAAAACTAATCTTGGTTTTCGTCAGATCGGCTATGTTTCCTTGTAGTTCTCCTGAAAATTTTTCAAACGTTCCGGTGACAGTTGATACCATCATATGTGGAACGGAAAAGCCGACAGTGGACGCACTCGGATCTACCTTCCATGTATTCACTTTCACTCCTCCTAATGGGAATTTAGTTAGCTAAACTGTAATTGAAAAAACGTTGAAAGTCAAAATGAAAAACCTTGTCAAAAGAACGGATTGCAAGCATACTAATAGATGGATAAGATTGTTTCCGTAAAACTGGGGACACGTATACTGAAAGGACTTGATGTAGATGTCAAAACATCGATGGTTTGAAGATCTTCAAAAGAATATACAAAGCGGTTGGTTATTACTTGATGAGCCACTAAACAAATATACGAAAACACGTCTGGGTGGTAAAGCGGATGTTGTCGCGGCGCCTGGCACAATAGAAGAAGTGCAAGCGGTTGTTAGCTATGCTTTTACTAATGAAATTCCGATTTTATTACTGGGGAACGGTTCGAATATGGTCGTTCGTGACGGTGGTGTTCGTGGAATTGTAATGTATATGGCAAACCTCAACAATATTAAGATTGATGGTAATAGAATGATAGCGGAAGCTGGAGCGAATATTATCGACGCTTCCAAAGAAGCAGCAATAGCTTGTTTAACTGGTCTGGAGTTTGCTTGTGGAATACCGGGTTCAATTGGCGGTGCAATGGCAATGAACGCTGGAGCGTACGGTGGAGAAATTAAAGATATTATTCATCATGCGACTGTAATGGATGCTACTGGAAAAATTTTCGTGCTTTCAAAAGATGAGTTAGAACTAGGATATCGTAAAAGCATTATTACTACAGAAGGCTACTATGTCCTATCTGCAGAATTCTGGCTCACTCAAGGTGAACAGTGTGATATCGATGCGGCAGTTGCCGACTTAACGTTCCAACGTGAATCCAAACAGCCACTTGAATATCCATCGGCAGGTAGTGTGTTCAAACGTCCACCTGGCTATTTCGCTGGAAAATTAATCCAAGATAGCGGCTTGCAGGGTAAAGGGTTTGGTGGAGCAGAAGTGTCTACTAAACACGCGGGGTTCATCGTCAATAAAAATAATGCCACGGCGGCAGATTATATTCAGACGATTGAGATGGTCAAAGCGGAAGTGAAGAAGAATTTCGGTATTGATCTGGAGATGGAAGTGAAGATTGTAGGGGAAGAACTTTCTGAATAACAGAGGCGATAGGAGTTGTCTGCGAAGTCATTATTTTAATGACCTCTCGGGATAACTCTTTTTTTGATATGAAAAGTTGGATATAGAGGCTGGCAGGGTGTTGTGGATGAGGATTGGCGCTACGGAGGGGACGCTTTCATTCCCCTCGTACTTACCACTTAACTCCCACTGTATAAATTCTTGGATCTTGAACTTGCATCCATACAAAAAGAGAGATGCCCCATTCCGGGACATCTCTCGTAGTGTTAATTTTGTATCTTGCATTGAATCTTGCTTGAGTCGAGCACTTGGTCGTCTTCTATTTGCACTTGGCATATCTTACTATTCTGCATGAACTTAAAAACCCCGTTGTTGAAGTCAGTCCCAATTTCTTTAAAGAAGATTCCTTCATATTGGGCGTGCTTCGAAAGCGTGAAGTTGATACGGAAGGTATCTCCATCTGGAATTAAATACGCGCGTACGCCTTTTTCAAACGATCCTTCTGTCTCACTCTTTATCGCCCGATCAACTGACACGACATGGAAATCAACAAATGGAATTTCTCTCAACAAGACGTTCATGAAAGAGCCTTTTGTTATTTCCTCCCAGCGACTTTGCGCGGTTTGTCCGATGATGATTTGTGTAATGCCGTATTGGTGAGCCACTTCTTTAATCACTTTTGCGGTTGGGCGCTTTTCATCGTCGCGAATAATGAACGCTTCCACGTCTAATTCTTCCGCAAGCTCTTTCCAACGATCAATATACTCAGACTTATCCACGTCGAAATCATCGAGTGGCGCAGGATCAACGGTCAAGATATAGAGCGGACAATCCATGATGGTTGCAATTTTATATCCTCTATTAATGAGACGTTCACCATTTGGACCGTAATACACACAAACGAGAATTCCCTCGTCCATACGGCTTTTCATTTTGCCCATAATGACTCATCACCTCTTCGAATTCTATGAACTATTACTAACTGGTTCAAACTTCAGGGGAATGCTTTCCGCTGCAATTCCGCCAGAGAACCTCATCCTATATAGGATTACGAACTTGGCCTTACAGTATGCTGACCGCGCTTTTTATGCGGTTTTTGATAAAGTAGTGTATACTTTCGAGTAGAGATTGTACTCTACGCTTAGAGTCCCATTATGCATAACGTACTGTATACAGTCAAGAGGCTCTACGCATTCTATTGACACTTATAATCAATTGATTCTGGGAGGTGTTAGATTGATAACCGTCTTACTAGCAATATTCATTCCTTTTATAGCCGCGTGTTTAGTTCCGTTCATACACAAAATTTTGACTGGAAGACGGATTGGCTGGTTTGTGATTACCATTCCACTGTTCTTGTTTATCTTACTGATTCGTCTTGTTCCTTCGCTTTCGAATGGGGCGTCTTATTTATATACGTTTCCTTGGATACCTTCTGCAGATGTCTATTTTTCCACACATTTAGATGGATTGAGTATGATTTTTGCGTTGCTGATCACGGGAATCGGTAGTTTAGTTGTATTGTATTCAATCTACTACCTTTCTGAACGGGAAGCGATTGGTCGATTTTATACATATTTACTATTGTTCATGGGGGCTATGCTTGGTGTTGTATTATCCGATAACCTAATCGTCCTGTATGTATTCTGGGAATTGACGAGTATTTCTTCCTTCTTACTAATTGCTTTCTGGTATCACCGAAAACAGTCAAGATACGGAGCGAAGAAATCGATGTTGATTACCGTCACAGGCGGTATTTTCATGTTAGTTGGATTTTTAATGCTTTATACAATAACAGGAACGTTCAATTTACAGGAACTAATTTCTATGCGGGAAGTGATTGCAGCGGATTCACTGTTCATACCTGCCATGTTGCTTGTTTTGATTGGCGCGTTCACTAAGTCTGCACAGTTTCCATTCCATATTTGGCTACCTGACGCAATGGAAGCACCTACGCCTGTTAGTGCCTACTTACACTCCGCCACGATGGTTAAAGCGGGTATTTATTTAGTTGCGCGGTTTACCCCAGTCTTCGCAGGTGATATCACATGGTTTTATGTCGTATCTTGTGTAGGGTTACTGACGATGTTGTGGGGATCGGTTAACGCGGTGAAGCAAACGGATTTGAAAGCGTTGCTCGCGTTCTCTACAGTGAGTCAACTGGGAATGATCATGAGCCTGCTTGGTATCGGCTCATTAGCATTTGCTTCTTCTGAAAGTACACAGATTGCGTTATTTACCGCCGCTACATTCGCTGCATTATTTCATTTGATTAACCATTCTACCTTTAAAGGATCTTTATTTATGGTCGTCGGTATTTTAGATCACGAGCTAGGAACACGTAATATTAAACGACTTGGTGGCTTGGCAACGATCATGCCTATCACATTTACCATTGCACTGATTGGCAGTTTTTCCATGGCAGGACTGCCGCCATTCAACGGCTTCTTAAGTAAAGAATTATTTTTTGAAGCAATGCTATCATTAAAAGAAGCCAATCTTTTATCAATGGATTCGTTGGTCTTATTGTTCCCAATTATCGCGTGGATCGGCAGTATATTCACATTCATTTATTGTATGATCATCGTGTTTCAGACGTTTTTCGGTAAAGTACACGCACCGGCTCCTGGACAACGACCTGCTCATGAAGCGCCGATTCAAATGTTAATCTCACCTATGGTACTTGGTAGTCTAGTTGTACTTATTTTCATCTTCCCGAATCTGCTCGGTACGTATATTTTAGGGCCAGCAATGAATGCGGTATATCCGCTATTTGAGGGGATGCCTGGACTAGTACCGGAAATACACGTGTGGCATGGTTGGGAGATGCCAATCTTCATGACCATCGGTGTAATTATCATGGGAATCTTATTATATGGTTTATTGCGTTACTGGAAATGGATTTACAGTGTAGGCTTTTTACAATGGACGCTTGATCGCTTATATAATGCATTGTTACAGCGAATAGAACGTGTAGCTTCTGTTGTGACGAAAACATATATGACCGGATCGGTACGAGATTATGTTGCGTATATCATGTTGTTTTTCATTGCGCTTGTCGGAATAGGCTTGCTAGGTTTCCAGCAGTTCATTTTCGACTTCTCAGATGATGCCGTAATTGAGATCAATGAAAGTATTATTATATTCGTGATGATGTGTTCCAGTGTAGCGATCTTATTTGCTAAATCTAGGATTACTGCCATTATTCTTAATGGAGTACTGGGCTATTCAATCGCCATTCTATTTGTCGTATTCCGTGCGCCGGATCTGGCGTTGACGCAAATAATTGTCGAGACGGTTACAACGGTGCTGTTTTTACTGTGCTTCTACTATTTACCGGAGTGGAAAAACGAGTATAAGTCCGTTTCTATGCGAATACGCAATGGACTGATCGCGGTTGCATCCGGGGTGGCTGTTACCGTTATCGCTTTGCTCGTGCAAGGCCATTCCATGTATCCGTCTATTTCTATCTATTATGAGACAGCGTCACGGCTGGCAGGCGGTTTGAATGTAGTAAATACAATACTCGGTGACTTCCGTGCATTCGATACGATGCTTGAAGTATTGGTATTGTTCATCGCAGGTCTTGGCGTCTATTCATTAGTCAAGCTGCGTCGCAAGAAGGGAGTGGATCACTCTGAAGAAAAATGATGTGATCTTACAGACGGTGACGAAGATTGTGTTTTTCATCATCTTGACGTTTGGTGTGGAGCTGTTTATATCGGGACATAATAATCCGGGGGGCGGCTTCATTGGCGGACTTGTACTCTCTTCTGCGTTTGTATTATTGTATTTAGTTTATGACATAGAAACGGTTCACCGGGGAACGCCGTTTGATTTTAAGCGCGTGGCGGCACTTGGCGTGTTGCTTGCGGTAGGTACCGGAATGTTGTCAATATTGTTTGGTGAGTCCTTTCTTTCACAGACGACTTGGCTTGTAGATTTACCGGTTTTTGGTGAAACAGAACTTGGAACGATGACGATTTTCGAAGCAGGAGTCGCACTGACTGTCCTCGGTGTTGTCGTGACGATTATTTTGGGAATCAGTGAGGATGTGGAATAATGGAGACATTAATTACCCTTCTGGTTGGTGTGCTAGTGGCAGTAGGCGTTTATTTACTCTTATCAAAAGAGATGTTGCGAATTATTTTAGGGACAGCAATCCTGTCGCATGCCATTCATTTATTATTATTGACGATGGGCGGATTGAAAAAAGGCGATGTGCCTTTGCTTACGGAGACAGCTGCGGAATATACAGACGCCCTCCCGCAAGCACTTATTCTGACGGCGATTGTCATCAGCTTCGCGGTGACGGCATTTTTAATCGTATTATCTTACCGTGTGTACCAAGAGTCTAGCCGTGGACCTAGATTGCGAGGGCGACAAGATGAATAATATATTGGTATTGCCTATGATCCTGCCTGTTTTGGTAGGTGTGATTTTAGTATTCTTACGTCCATATATTCGCGTGCAGCGTGTGCTTAGTGTACTGACGACGATGGCTTCTGCTGCTGTAGCTGCTTATTGTCTCCATCACATTCATCTAAATGGCATCATGCGCTTAGACTTTGGAGATTGGTTACCACCGCACGGTATTTTGTTTGTGGGCGATTCATTCGCGATGTTACTAGTACTGGTTGCATGCGCCGTTTCCAGTATTATTTTGCTATATGCATTCGCTACGACAGGGATTGAGACAGAGACGATGTTCTTCTATCCATTCTTCCTGTTTTTAGTAGCAGGAGTCAATGGTTCATTTCTGACTGGCGATTTATTTAACCTATTTGTTTGTTTTGAAGTCATGTTACTAGCTTCCTATGTGCTGCTGACTCTTGGAGGACGCAAAACACAGTTAAAGGAAGGTATTACGTATGTATTAATTAATGTATTAGCATCTTGGTTCTTTTTATTGGGCATCGCGTATATATACGGTGTACTGGGTACGTTAAACATGGCACATATCGCTGTACGTGTAGCAGAAACGGGACAAGGACCGCTACTGACGTTGATCGCAATTATTTTCTTGATTGTCTTTAGTTTGAAAGCGGGCTTACTACTTTATTTCTGGTTGCCAGGTTCTTATTCAGCACCACCTACTGCGGTCGCTGCATTGTTTGGCGCATTACTGACGAAAGTCGGTATTTATGCGCTGTATCGCATGTTTACATTAATATTTATACATGATCCAGTTATTTATAAAATCATTGGCGTGCTAGCCATTGTCACAATGGTTGCGGGTTGTCTCGGAGCTATAGCCTATTCAGATATACGTCAGATTGTCTCGTATAATGTCATCATTTCCGTTGGCTTTGTGTTGACAGGTCTGGCAATTGCTACGAATATTGCTTTCCAAGGTGCGAGCTATTATTTGATTCACGACATGATTAGTAAGGCATTGCTGTTTCTATTGGCAGGGACTGTCGTATATTTGACGGGACGTTCGAAGTTCAATGAGATCAGCGGCCTGATCCGAAACTATCCGCTAGTCGGTTGGTTATTTTTCTTGACGATGCTTGCAATTGCCGGAATTCCGCCATTCAGCGGATTTATTGGAAAAGTATATATAGGGTTAGGTGCAATTGAGACGGGATCTTACGTGTTGCTCGCTGTGTCGTTTTTATCAAGTATTGGCGTATTATATTCACTTCTTCGTGTTTTCCTCAATAGTTTTTGGGGAGAAACGATAATTAGTGAAGATGATCAGGAGCCATTTCAAAAGAAAATCGGATTTCCACTCGTATTGCTTGCGGTACTCATAGTTGGATTAGGTATAGGTGCAGAACTGCTGTCACCTTATATTCAGGATGCAGCAGATACATTAGCAGATCCCAAACAGTATATACGCGCTGTGATAGGCGACGATTTAGAATAGGGAGGGAGAGACGACATGCCATTACAGCTTCTGCTGAATTTATTCATCGCCTTTTTATGGATGACACTGATTGATGAAGATGAACTATTATTCACAACATTTTTCATGGGATTTTTAGTCGGACTCGGCATTATATTTGTCATGAGCCGTTTTTTCGATACGCATTTCTATTTACGCAGAGTATATGCTTCCTGCAAGCTCTTGTTAATCTTTATCAGGGAACTGACGCAGTCGAGCATTGTGGTCATCTCCCAAATCGTGCGGCCTACACTGCGTATCAAGCCGGGAATCTTTAAATACGAGACTATCTTGACGAGTGATGTGGAAGTGACCATGCTGTCTATGCTACTTACCTTAACACCAGGATCGGTCGTGATGGAAGTATCCGCTGAGGGCAATGAGCTATATATTCACGCAATGGACGTCGAAGAATCGCGCGACGGATTGATTAAGCAATTGAAGAATTTTGAGAAAGCGATCATGGAGGTGACACGATGATAGCAGGTATGCTGACAATATCGGTCATACTATTCGCATTGACTATTTTGGTGGCCGTCATCCGAATTATCCTAGGTCCTTCGCTTCCAGATCGTGTCGTGGCACTCGATGTAATCGGAGTAAATTTAATCGCTACAATTGCCGTCGTGTCGGTGATTTTAAATACAAAAGCATTTTTGGAAGCGATCTTGATTCTTGGTATTCTTTCTTTTATTGGGACGATCGCATTTTCCAAATTTATCGAGAGGGGGAAAATAGTTGAACGTAAGCGAGATTGGTGAATTTGTAGGAGCTTTATTAATTTTGACAGGTGCTATTGCAAGTATCTTGAGTGTCTTTGGATTAATCCGCTTACCGGATGTCTACACTCGGTCACACGCTGCGACGAAAAGTTCGACACTAGCAGTATTATTGACACTATCCGGCGCGTTCCTCTATTTTCTATTCACCGAAAACTTTATCAGTGTACGGTTGCTTCTCGGTATTGGCTTTGTTTTTTTGACAGCACCAGTTGCTGGCCATGTGATTATCCGTGCTGCTTATCGATCGAAAGTGAAGCTAGCCGATATTTCTACGGAAGATGAATTATATGAAAAAATTCACGGGAAACCTACAGATAAAATGTAGCAATGGTTGATTCAAATGAACATTAGAGTCAATTGATTTTTCAACTTCTTATCTATATAATTACCGTAATCTATAGTCGAATGAATGGGGTGAGAAAGTGGTAAATCAAGATGCTTGTGAAGTAACAATAGTGCACGAAGATGTAGTTCGTAAAATTCGGAAAGAGCTTCCTGATGTAACGGAGATGGTACAAATATTCAAAGCATTGGCTGATGAAACACGTTTACGAATTGCTTATTCACTAACATTGGAATCGGAAATGTGCGTCTGTGATGTAGCGGCAGTGATTCAATCTTCATCCGCTACCGCTTCCCATCATCTACGTTACTTGCGGGATCATTCATTAGCTAAATCAGAAAGACGTGGCAAAATGGTATACTACTCTTTAGCAGACGAACATGTTGCGGACTTAGTGAAAATTGCATACGAACATGCAATTGAAGCACAGCAAAAGATGTAATATCACGTGAGGCGCTTGCATACAGGCAGACATGATGGAGGAGTTTTAATGCGCTTACAAGAATGGACGATAGAAGAACAAGATTTGCTTATTCAGTTTATGACGACAAACTCATGGCCTTATCACGATAGTAGTCAGCCAGGTCGCGAATTGCTTGAAAAGTCGATTGAAGAAGGCGGTTATGCATCGGATGATGTAAAGACGTTCTGGATCGAGAATAGTGAAAACGAAAAAGTGGGAATCGTAAAAGTCTATGATTTACAAGAAGATGTCCCATTATTTGACTTGCGGATTGCCGATGATTTCAGGGGTTATGGTTATGGTTCGCGGGCGCTAAAAAAACTTACGCAATACGTGTTTGAATTACCGGAGCATAAAATTCGTATAGAAGGACATACGCGTCACGACAATGCAGCCATGCGTAAAGCTTTCGAGCGAGCTGGTTTTGTAAAGGAAGCGCATTTGCGCCAAGCGTGGTTCCTTCCAAAAGAAAATACGTATTATGATGCGGTAACATATGGAATGACGAGAGAAGATTATGAGGCGGGTACGACAACGCCTGTGCACTGGGAAGATCGGGAACGTTATGTAAAGAGCATACCTGGTTTCAAAGAGCAGCTACAATCTGAACGGCTACATATTCGAGCGCCTGAATTAAATGACTCGATGGATGTTTGGGGTGCGGTATCACATTCAATGCCTACGTTGCGAAAGTGGACTGGATGGGCGCAGAAGGAAATAACAATCGAATCAACAGAAGAATATGTTCGTCAATCAGTTTCGGAATTCATCGGCAGAAAATCTTTGAACTTTCATCTGTTTTTAAAAGAAACAGGTGAATTTATTGGTTGCGCTGGTTTCCATCGTATCGATTGGAACATTCGTAAATTTGAAGTAGAGTATTGGCTGGACACGAAGTTTGAAGGCGAAGGCTATATGACAGAAGCGATCAAAGAGCTTGTGAAGTTTGCATTTACAGATCTATCGGCTACGCGGGTAGAATTTCTTTGTGACGAGAATCACAGTAAAGGTCGTGCAGTTGCAAAACGAACAAGTTTTGAACTGGAAGGGATTTTACGTAAAAATGCTCCTTCTGCGAATGGGCAAGACTTACGCAACACATGTGTGTATGCGATCGTTACCTAATTACAAAAGGAGCAATATAAACTAGTTTTCACTATATCGAACGTCTACCAGTTATTAATTGAATGACAAAGATAATGCCGGCAATTACTAAAAGTGTGTGGATTAAGCCACCGCCAATATTTGCTACTAAACCAATTACCCATAATGCTATTAGAACTACAATAACAAGCCATAATATACGACCCATAGCGAATCAACTCCTTTTCATTATTATCTGCTATGTAAGTAATTTACCCATGCTTTCAAATCTTAAACTTTAAAGATAGTAATTCGTAGATGTTGACTGTCAAATGAGGAGGCGATAGTTTGGCTACACCGAGTATGGAAGATTATATTGAACAAATTTATTTACAATTAGAAGCGAGAGGTGAAGCGCGTGTGTCCGACGTGGCAGAGGCACTTTCTGTGCTTCCTTCATCTGTAACTAAAATGGCTCAGCGTCTGGATCGTGAAGGCTATGTGCACTATGAGCGATACCGGGGGTTGGCATTAACAGACCGTGGTTTGCGTTTTGGTAAAAAACTTGTGCATCGCCATGAATTACTAGAGCAATTTCTGCGTATCATTGGTGTGGAAGAAGAAAATATCTACGGAGACGTAGAAGGGATTGAACATCACCTAAGTTGGAATGCGATGGATCGTATTACTGATCTAGTGGAGACGCTTGAGTCTGATCCTGAATTCGTAAAAAAATTAAAAAGTAAAGCACTCTAGAAAGGATTATCTTATATGACATTATTACAACCAGGTACACTCGCAACACTTGAAATTCTTCGCAAAGAAGGGTCACGCTTTGTATTGGACGCTGCCGGAGAAGAAATCTATATGAATGAATCTGAAGCACCGGATGCACAAGAACAATCGACAATCGAAGTTTTTCTTTACATCAATAGAAGGGGTGAGCTGACAGGCACTGCACAAATACCGTCAGTAACCGTTCATTCATTCGGCTGGGCAAAAGTGATACGTTTGGAAAGAAGTGAAGGGGCCTATGTAGATATCGGCGCATCCTTTGAAGTGCTGATCAATCGGGCGGACTTCCCACAAATTAAAGAATTATGGCCGCAACCAGGCGATGAGCTGTATATGACGCTTCGTTCAGATCCAGGCGGCAACTTGTTCGGACGTCTAGTGATTGAAGAAAGAATCCAGGAGCACTATACAATGGCGGAAACAGATATGTACAATCAGAATGTCAAAGCAAGAGCGTATCGCCTGCTACCCATCGGTACATTTTTATTGACTGAAGACATCCAACGTATTTTCGTCCACGAAACAGAGCGTAAAGCAGAGCCAAGATTGGGTGAAGAAGTAGATGTTCGTATCATTGAAGTCCATGATGACGGCACGATGAACGGCTCGTTATTGCCAAGAAAGCAAGATCGTTTACAGTCAGATGGCGAACAGATTTTAGCCTATTTAGAACAGTCAGGCGGTAAAATGCCGTTTACTGATAAATCCACTCCTGAAGAAATTGATGAAATGTTCCAGATGAGTAAGGGCGCTTTCAAACGGGCACTTGGCACGTTGATGAGAGAACGGAGAATTACACAACAAGACGGTTGGACAACTCTTATATTATAATAAACGCAACTTTTCTATGAACCTCAACGTATCTATACATATAGAACAAGGAGGAGTGACTGTATGAAAAAAGGATTAGCCTCTCTATTGGCTTTTATGATGATGGTTGCAATTATAGCGCCATCTGCAGTATCAGCAGATGAAGTCATCAATGAAAAGCTTGGAGTTCCGATTGTAGTATATGGTTCAAATTTATCGGATAGTGAAAAAGCGAGTGTGAAAGAAAGTCTAAAAGTAGCTGAGGAAGCTGAAGTGGAAGAGCTATCAGTAGACGGCAATGATTTAATCAAATATATCCCTGGCGGCGACCGAAATGCCCGAATGTATTCTTCGGCTAAAATCACTAGACAAGAAGAAGGTGAAGGTCTTGTCATCAATATTGTGACACCGGATCATATCACACAAGTTACGGCGGACATGTATGCAACTGCTATGATGACAGCAGGTATTGAAGACGCCGTCGTTGAAGTGGCGGCACCCAAGAAAGTAACAGGTCACTCAGCTCTCGTTGGAATCTACAAAGCGTATGAAGTGTCGGGAGAGGTTCTCGATACCGAGCGTACGGATGTAGCAAATGATGAATTGAGTCTGGCAACGAGGCTTTCAGAAAAAGCAGGCGTTGATCAAGACGAAGTAGCTAAATTGCTGACAGAAATCAAAAAACAGATCTCTGAACAAAAGCCTGCGACAAAGGAAGACGTAGAACAGATCGTCCATGATCAATTGCAAAAATTCAATATAGAGTTAAATGAAGCAGATCGTCAATTGTTAATTGACCTAATGGATCGGATCTCGAAACTGGATATTGATTTCACGAAGCTTAATGAACAACTGTCCGACATGGCATCGAAAATTAAAGAAAAATTAGGCGATATAGATCCAAGTTTCTGGGAAAAGGTAAAAGAGTTTTTCAGAAATATGGCAGATTCACTTAAATCTTTGTTTAGTTAAGTAGTCATTGTGGTACGTTATAGTTTAGAAGTATAACTATAAAGGAGAGATATGCATGGGTGAAAACAAAGACACAGAACAGCGCGAAGGAATGGATTTTGAGCTTGTTGATCTAGGTGGAACGAAGTATGCGTATCAGTATAAAGTGGCGGGAGATGTAAAGGCAGAAATCGAGTGGACTGAAGAAAATGGGGTCATGACGATGACACATACCTATACAGACGATTCGTTGCGTGGCCAAGGAGTCGCAAAAAAGCTACTTGACCAAGCAGCTGAAAATGCACGTGAAAAAGGATTAAAGATGAAAGCGGTCTGTTCATATGTAGTGAATGCGTTCGACCGAAGTGATGATTATAACGATGTAAAAGCATAAGTCGTATGATGGAACGGGTACGTTCTAGATGTTCCACATCACTTTTTGAAACTTTTCTCAACTCCTTGCGTATAGGTAATAGAGAAATAAACTAGCAGAAGAGGATGACGTGGAATGATTAATCGTACAGCAGAGCGTGTGCTTGGAATCATATCAGCCATTTTATTGGCGCTTGGTGTGATCGGTTCCGCCCTCGTAGCATTCATTTGGAATATGGCAAGTACGGATCCAACGTTCATGGATGAATTCCGTGAAGGCATTGTAAGTGAGGGTGTATTAAACACAGAAGAAATAGACATGTTCATGTCGTTCATGGGCTCTTTTTCGACTATCATTTGGATCTTGGTTGCTGTAGCTTTCATAGGCTTGGTATTGAATATTATTGGTCTAGTAAAAGTTTGGAACAATAAGAGTCCAAAAACTGCCGGTATATTATTCATCATTGCCGGCCTGCTAGGTGGAATCCTATCCTTGGCATCCATCTTACTCTACATTGCAGCCATCCTTTGCTTCACAAAGAAGCCGCCAATGGCTCCAGGACCTTCACCTGATGAGTACATTTCAACGCAGTCCAATTGGATGAGCTAAATAGCTGTAAACACGCAAAGACCCTTTTCCTAAAGAAAAGGGTCTTTGCTAGTAGATCGGTATTCACACTATATTACACAAAATAATCTACTTGATTAACGGTGTAAGTACAATTCTGGCTTTTTATTTCATGTATGTGCATGCTGTGTAATAGGCAATGTATAATGAAGAGTATTTACGGAAATGCCTTCGAACAACTCGGAGAACGATTCTACAAAACTAAATCCTTGTTTTGCATAGAAGTCTTGGAGCGTCATATCATTCTGGTCTACATAAACATCCACGTTTACGGCATCCTGCAACGTAGCCAATGCTGCTTTCAATAACGCATCTTCGTATCCGCAGTTCAGATGTGTTGGGAGCATATGAAGTGCCGTTACTTCACTTTCGCCATCCACATCAATCGGTGTATAGCTTAAATATCCTACAGGATTTTCTTGCTCATCTAACGCAAGTAAAACCATTGTTTTTTCCAGTTGTTTCTTCAACATTAAATCAGAATAGGTTCGCTCGATAAATGTCTCGATCACGTCTGCGGGTATATGTTTTGAAAATGTATGCTGCCAAGCAGTAAGGGCAATCTCTTGAACATCTTGAATATCTTCTACTGTCATTTTACGAATCATAGTGATCTCACCTCTAGTTCTCTTTCTACATAGTATAACAAAATACACTTTGCAAAACTACTATGCGCCGAAAACGAAAATTACTACGTAGGCGATTGAAAAGTAGTAAAGTATGCATTAAGCATAAACAGTAAATAAAATAGTACATTTAAATTAACAATTACTAAGTAACTAACTGAACTGAAAACGTTTGAAAGTAAGACTACGGGGTATATTAAGCAGTAGATAGAAAAACGCTACAATTACATTACGACGGAGGATGGTAAATATGGCTAAAAAATCAAATGGTTTATTATTTGCGACACTTGCTGCAGGAGCTTACGCTTTCTTTAGCAAAAAAGAAAATCGAGATAAGGCAATGGAAACAGTAGGTGTGTTGAAGGAAAAGGTAGACACATTTGTTAATAACAATAAATTAGTTGACCAAGCGACTGAAAAAGTAGGACATTCAGATCCGACAGATTTACGAGATAACAACATGGTATCCGAGGGAGCACAGACAAGTGTTCATTATTATAACCAAGCAGTACAGGATCCAGATAAAAAGGCTGTTGAAAAAGATGGCCTTTATAAGAAAAATGAAGACAAGAGCGATAATAAGCCACTATATAACAAGGACGAAACAACTAAGGAAGCGGAAAAAGACAATAAATCTAACTAAATCTAAACACAATAAAATACTAAAAGCGCCTCTTTTTAAGGGGCGCTTTAATATATATATAGCGTTAAATACATAAGGGGTAGATAATCCTGGGGAATAAGGTAAAATAATGTACATATAGTAATGCGTCTTGCGTAGTCATATATATAGAATGAGTGGAGGGATACTCATGACTGGCAAGATAACAGAAGCCTCTAGTTTGGACTTGATCAGTGTTATTGACAAAGAGGGAAATACAGAGCGAGCGAAGTTGTTTTTTTACCTGGAGCAACAATTTCTCCTACAGATCTTTAATTTGGAGCTAGGTAGCGCACGCTCTACGCTTAAGGAAATTCAGGGAGTTTTGTATGAGTATAAACCTAGATACTCATTCGAAGTCATAAAATACTATTTCATTACCCTCTCTTCCATCATGACAAGACGATTACAGAAAGCATCTATTTGTACTGAAGAAAATGCCTTGAGATTTAATGTAGCTTGTATAGAAATGATCCATACCAATTTACATACAGAAAACGTAAAGGAAATCGGAGATGAATTAGTCGAGTTCTACTACTATATCCTCAAGGGAAAAGTAAAACCTTCCCTTTCACATGAAACGGTCAATGAAGTGATTCAGTACATAAATGAAAACGTTGAAAAGCCATTAATCGTTGAAGAAATTGCCAAACAGTTCAATGTTAGTACTAGCCACCTTTCTCGCATATTCCGAGAACATACATCTGTTACGTTGGTGGAATATATTACCATTCGGAAAATAGAAGAAATACAATTTTATTTACGTTTTTCTAATTTAAAAATTGCAGAAATTGCAGAGAGATTTCATTTCTGTAACCAAAGTTACTTTACACGTGTGTTTAAAAAGTATACGGGCTTAACACCTCGACGCTTTCAGAAGGATTTGGACGGAAATTACTTTCGTTTTACTATAAAAAAAGGTGATTCGCTGTAAATTTATCGCTGTTTGCTGTATACTTTTCTTTAGTTTGAGATAGCGTAGGTGAAACCATTGAAGAAAAGAATAGGGCTCGTGAGTTTATTGGCAATTACTGCTGTGTTTTTGAGCGGTTGTTCCGGTGTGGAAAACAAAACAGGTATTTTCTACAGTACCTTTGTAAAACCGATGGATTGGCTACTTCATTATCTAGGAGAAGCTTTTAATGGTAATTATGGTTTTGCGATCGTACTGATAACTGTAGCGATTCGTATAGTTTTGATGCCGTTGATGTTAAAAAACTATAAATCTCAACAAGAGATGAAGGTAAAGATGGATGGATTGCGACCAGAAATGGAAGATATCCAAAAGCGTATGAAAGCATCGAAGGAATCTCAGGATAAAGAAGAGCAAATGAAGTTGCAGCAGGAAATGATGGGACTGTATTCTAAACATGGTGTCAATCCATTAAATATGGGTTGTTTACCGCTTGTAATTCAAATGCCAATCATTATGGGCTTGTACTTTGCTATCCTTTATGCACCACCTGAAGTGAAAGATCATGAATTCTTATGGTTTAAACTCGGTGAACCGGATATTATTATGATGTTAGTAGCCGGAGCTGTATACTTTGTCCAAGCGCGCGTGTCATTGTGGACAATGCCTGAACAGCAACAGAAACAGATGAAGTTATTCATTTACATGTCACCTATTATGATTATGTTCATTTCGTATACTGTAATGGCTGCTTTGCCACTGTATTGGGCAGTGGGAGGATTACTGTTAATCTTCCAAACGTATCTTGGACGTAAATTTTACTTTAAACATGTTGAACCACCAGTCGCGGAAGAAAAGTAAGGTACTGAGAAAGCTGGTGCATACCAGCTTTTTTTGTTGCCAACAATGGAGAGGAAGAGTCACATGAAATTGAAATGGATCATGGGCTTGGCAATTACAGCTTCTGCAGCAGCAGCGTTGTATTTTATCATCAAGTTAAATTTAGAATTCGCCATTCTGTTCATGCTGATCATGTTTACCTTTACTAATGCCGCACGAACTATTATGTATAGAAATCAAGGTCTGATGCGTGAAGCGAAATGGATGCTTTGGATGGCATTATTTTTCGGGGTAGGTTCACTTGGAGCATTAGCGTACATCTTACTGTTTTAACAAAAAGAAAGGCCGCTCTGGAATTAGCGGCCTTTCTTTTTTTCGATTTCGTGAGAAATAAGCTGCTTTGTCCAAAAAAGTAAAATTAGTGCACCAGTGGAACAAACCGCCATACTTAAAAATGCCAAGCGCGGGGACTGGTCGTATAAATATCCAGCAGGGAATGTCAGAAGTGCAGTGCTCAAACTCAACGCTACTGCTGCATAGACACCTTGCGCAGAAGAAATGAGATGATGTGGTACACTTTTTGATATGTATTGAATGAATGCAAAATGTGCCATGCCGAAAGATAGGGAGTGGAGAATCTGTGTTACGATAAATACACTAGTTATAGGGAAGAGGAAGATGGAAATCCAACGAATGGTAGAACCGGTTGCCGCTACTATGAATAGAGTCGACGTTTTGGCTCCTGAAAGCAACCGGTCTGCCTGCGTGAAAAATATGATTTCAAACAGTACAGCGATATTAAGGATCACCCCGACATAAAAACCGTTGATTTCCATCTCATCCAAAAAAATAAAACCATAGTTATAATAAGAAGCATGCGAGCCTTGAAGTAATATCGCAATACATAGCACGATGACAAAAGGTTTATTCGCAAACAAAGCCCGCAATTGACCCTTTTGGGCAACCGAACCTGTAACGGGGTGCTGTTGTAACACGGCTGGAGCAGATTGGAAGAAAAATATCAATCCCACACCGAGACCGATAATCATTATATACAAAATCGCTTGTTCATTCCAGATTGCCGTTACCGTACCGATCAATAGTAAGGCGACAGTGTAGCCGATTGAACCGAATGAGCGACTCTTACCATAATGGATTCGCTCATGTTGCATCAATAATGAAGCGCCACTCTCAGCGCTTGGGAGAATGATAGGATATATGGCACTGAATAAAACCGTCAATACAAATAGGATCCCAAAGGAACTTTCCGGAATATAAGCAAGCGCGAGAATGAAGGATAAAAAAGTAGTCCAACGTATAACGCGCAGAAGTGATATTTTTCGTGTAGCGTACGGAAATAGAAAAAACGTTGAAAAAGACCTAGCGATCATACCAACACCCATTATGATGCTAGCCTGTGTCACGGATAGACCTTTTGATGAAGTCAACCAACCTGTCCAATAAGGTAAGAAGATGCCCCATGTAAAGAAAAATACGAAAAAGCTCATCGAGAGCCAACGTTGATTATTCAAATGCAAGACCTCACAATAATGACTGAATCTTAAGTTACGTAAATACTAGCATAAACAGACGTAAAAGAAAAATGGTGATACACTAGAATACGTAGTTTAAAACAGAACGTAAAATGTATATAAAAGAGAGTAGCAATATAATAAGCGAGTCAGAAAGAAAGCAGGGTATAGCATGAGAAATAAAAAGGATGAATCGTTTGCCAGAAAGCGCAGACGGAATAATAAATGGATAGATGGAGTTATTGTTCTACTCTTTATTATCCTTGTGGGCAGTGTGATATGGATCGGAACGAACGGGTGGAGTATGCAAAAGGCCGTTGACACTATTCGAAATGAAGCAGACCCGACTGCTGACTTTGAAGAAATAGAAAAGCCTTCGGATTCAGATAGTGCGGATACAACAGAACGTAGTGAAGAAAACACATCCTCATCTGACGTTTCAAGTGAAGAGCGACTTCGAGAGGTAGAAAAACCATTAATTGAAGACGAACAGGAGGAAGAGACAGTACAAGAAGAAAAGTCTCAAGGGAAAGCAGTGCCGCCAAATTCAGTGAAACCTTCTAATCCTACTAGCTATATAAAAGGACAAAAATTACCTGAAGAACCGAAGCTTATTCAAGGTATATTGCTAGTCAATAAACAATACCCTTTGCCGGAGGACTATGCACCTGGAGAAAGCGAAGAAGCGAGAGAAGCGTTCAATGAATTAGCAGCATCGGCCGTTACATCGGGCATTAATTTGCAAGCATTCAGTACGTATCGTTCGTACGACTATCAAGTCACCTTATATAACCGATACGTGGAAAGAGACGGGCAAGAAGCGGCTGATCGTTATAGTGCGCGTCCTGGTTACTCAGAGCATCAAACTGGTCTTGCATTTGATATCGGCGAAGTTAATCATGAAAAACATTGGGCGTCGAATTCATTCGGTGATACTGAAGCAGCTAAGTGGCTTGCTGCCAATGCCCATCAATACGGATTTATCCTTCGTTACCCTGAAGGAAAAGAAGATAAGACTGGGTATATGCATGAATCTTGGCATTATCGTTATGTAGGAAAAGATAAGGCAGAACACATATTTAAACAAAATATTACTTTAGAAGAGTATTTAGGTGTACGATAAAAACGGTCGACAGAAGATAAATCTTCTGCCGGCCGTTTTGGTCTATAAGATGGGTGAAAGTAAGCGAGAGATGGATTCCTTTACTTTAATCAATCGTTCACGTTCCAAATAAGCATCCAGTGTTAGCTCGGTTGAGCTTTGGATATCTTGCTCAAAAATTTCTGCCAACTCATGTGATTTTTCTCGATCATAGATAAAAGCATTCACTTCGAAATTCAAGCGGAAACTACGAACGTCTATATTCGCTGTTCCAACAGATGATACTTGATCATCCACTACAATTTGCTTGGCATGGATGAAACCATTTTCATAAATGTATACTCTTGCACCAGCTTTTAATAGAATGCCGACGTTCGAATAGGTTGCCCAGTAAACGAACATATGATCCGGTTTATTGGGAATCATTATTCGTACGTCTACGCCTGATAGACATGCGATCCGAAGCGCGTCCAACATACTTGTATCTGGAATAAAATAAGGCGTCTGAATATAGATGTAGTCTTTTGCCAGAAATATCATTTTCAAATAGCCATCTTTAATATCTTCCCACTCGGAATCAGGTCCGCTAGATACAATTTGCAAGCCGACATCTCCTTTGCGAGGAATGGCTGGGAAGAATCGTTCATTGTATTGAATATTCGTTTTAGGTGATGCTTGATTCCAATCGAGTATAAAACGAGTCTGTAATGGATGAACCGCACTTCCTTCGATTCGGAGATGGGTGTCGCGCCAGTATCCGAACTTTTTGCTGAGCCCCAAATATTCATCCCCGACGTTAAATCCTCCGATGTAACCAATTCGCCCGTCGATAATGACGATTTTCCGATGGTTTCGGTAATTTAAGCGAGGATTGATTAATGGTAGCAAGGCGGGGAAGAAGGCAGCTACTTCACCACCGCTCTCCATCAATTTATGAAAGTTTTTCACATGCAAACCACGTGAACCAATATCGTCAAACAGCATCCGTACTTTCACACCTGATTTTGCTTTATTGATTAGAATCTCTTCAATCTGCTTTCCTATACCGTCTAGTCGGAATATATAATACTGAATATGGATATGATCACGAGCGTGTTCCAAGTCTTCAAGCAATGCGTCAAATTTATCGCGTCCGTCCGTGTAAACTTGCACATCATTATCTTGTGTTAGTACGGAATGATTATTGCGTAAATGCAAATAAATCATATCATCATATTCTTCTGTGTCATTTTTTAGAAACTCAAACGTCTCGTTTTCTATGGCCTCGAGCTGATAATTAATCAGTTTCTCAATACCGATCTTATTTCTACCTTCCCAGCGGAATAAGTGTTTTTGACGTAATTGCCGACCGAGTAATAGATAGATAATGAAACCTAAAATAGGAATAAAAAACAGCACAAGCAACCATGCCCAAGTACTTGTAGGATCCCGACGCTCTAAAAATATCAAAGCAATCGCGAGAAATATGTTAATAATCAACGTGCTTGTGATAATCAAACTAATTACTTGCGTCATATGCTTCCTCCCGTAGGATATATACTATTCCTTTACTATAGCGGAGTTGCTAATAATAACCTATATATATAAAGGAAGGTGAAGTATTTTTTGCTTTATTTCAAGCAATTGCATCTGGTATGTTTTGCAGAGAGCGAGAGGATTTCCGGAAAATAAATACCAGCCCTATGGATAGTAACGCTATGATAGCGGAAACAAAGTACATATTACCTGCTTGCATTGTGAATACCCATGTAAATAACAAGGGACCAATAATACGCCCCATATTATCCATCGAGTATGAGAGACCTGCTGCGGTGCCATACATACCACCTGATTCTTTAGTTGTGAGAGATACGAGTACGGTCCGGACGAGTGCGTTACCAGCAGTGAATACGCTCATCGCAAAACCTGCCCATAGTAAGCTTGTGGAAAATGGAATGAGTATGAGGCCAATTGCCGTAACGACCTGCGCAACGATAATCCACGAAGTTTCGGTACCGTTTTTCACCCGTCGTACTACACCGCCTTGAATTGCTGCATCTACGAGACCGCTAGCCATAAACAAATACCCAAGTTGCAATGGTGTAATTTGAATTTTATCGATTTGGAAGAGTTGGAATGTCGCTTCTACACCGGCAAGTAAAAATGTGATTATGAATGAAGTGATAAATAAATAACGAATACGATACGTCCACAATGTAGAGGCGCCTTTCGGAATAATCGCCCGTTTATTTCCTTCACTATGACGATTAGGCTCTTTCAAAATAATCATAGCGTATACTGTTAATAATACTGTTAAAGTCCCAGAAGCGATGAATGGTAATTGTAAATGAACACCACCCAGAATGCCGCCAATGGCTGGGCCGAAAATGAAGCCAAGACCAATTGACATACCGAGCAGACCCATATACTTATTTCGATTTTCCTCTGTCGTGATATCAGCAACAAAACCAGTTACGGCCGTATACAGCGCACCTGAGAAGATACCACCTACTACGCGTGAAACATAGAGCAATACAATGTGGTGCATGAATGCCGCGAATAAAAAGAAGCTGACGCTGAAGCCAAGCAGCCCGATCATAATTAACTTCTTTCTGCCAGTGCGGTCAGATAGCGCGCCCCATAATGGTGCAGTGAAAAACGAAGACAAGGCATAAATCGTTAGCAAGCCACCGACATGTACTTCCGAAAAACCTTCGGCGAGGATAACCTCAGGTAAAATGGGAATGATGATGCCGAAGCCAAGGTAAACGAAGAACTGAACGGACATTAGTAATAAGATCGTTTTCTTCATATGTAACCTGCTTTCTGAATGAATAGTTTCTTTCTCATCGTACGATGAATAAGGTCAGCATTCAAGTCTTAGCGGAGAATAGGGAGCTAGTATCGACGAGGGGATTGCACCTCCAGCAGAGAACACTTTCCGATAGGCGTGGCTTACCAAATGTAGTTTAGGAAAGCAAAGCGCAAGCTCCTAACGCTTCGACTTTACTCGCAAAAGCTCTCCTTAGCTACGGCTCTCGTTGGTCCATCGGAAGTCGCCGCTATCTTCCACTTCAATCCTAACTTTAAAGTGCAACGACGCAGATTACTCACTAACAATTGTGTGTCATTACAGTTGTCTTTGAACTTAGTTAAGGTCAAGTGCGTTTCAACCTCATGAGCAAATTCAGAACAAATTCCACCCCTAACTTTAATGAACGACAATAAGAAATCCCCACCCCGACACCACTGCCAGCTTTCCTATATATTATAGGGCAAGAACTCCAGCAAGGAAAAAACTGCCCCAAGAAGTCATGTATGACTCCCAGGACAGCTCAATACTTTTCTTAATGCAACTTCACACGCTGCAAACGTAAAGCGTTCAACACAACAGACACCGAACTAAACGCCATCGCAGCGCCTGCTAGCCATGGGGCCAACAAACCGACTGCCGCAATCGGAATACCAATTGAGTTATACGCCAACGCCCAGAACAAGTTCTGCTTTATATTCCGGACCGTCAACTTACTCATTTTCACAGTATCAACTACACGCAACAAATCACCATGCATGAGCGTCACGTCAGCCGCTTCCATCGCGACCGCTGTTCCAGTCCCCATTGCCATACCAATATCGGCTACCGCAAGAGCGGGGGCATCGTTAATACCGTCACCGACCATAGCTACCCGCTTACCCTCAGCTTGTAAGGAGCGGATGACCTCCGCTTTACGGTCTGGCAATACGCCTGCAATGACATGATCGATGCCTGCGGTATGTGCAATTGCTTGCGCTGTCATATGCTGATCTCCTGTTAACATGATGACATTAAGATCCATCGCACGAAGCTCGGCAATTGCTTGCTTCGACGTATCTTTAATTGTATCTGCTACCGCAATAATTGCTTCGTGTACGCCATCCACCGCCATGAACATAACGGTCTTGCCGTCGCCTTCCATTTGTTCTACAGAAGCAATCGTAGAATCAAATTCCACATTATGGTGAGAAAGTAGATTTCTTGTTCCTAGCAAAATGTTTTGTCCGTCAATTACTGTTTGAATTCCGTAACCAGGAATCGCTTCGAATGACTCCACAGTAGGCAATGTAGAAAACTGTTGTAATCCGTGAGCCGTAATGGCTTTTGCAACGGGATGCTCGGAGTCACTTTCAGCCGCAGCAGCAAGGGAGAGCAAAGACATACGCTGTTTTTCATTGCGAACGTGGAAATCTGTTAATTCTGGATGACCTTTTGTAATTGTTCCTGTCTTATCAAAAACAATGGTATCAATGGAACGGGTTTGTTCCATTGCTTCAGCAGTTTTAAATAACACGCCTTCTTCCGCTGCCCTTCCTGAACCTGCCATAATAGAAGTAGGGGTAGCAAGACCGAGTGCACAAGGACATGCGATGACTAAAACTGCAATCATGCTCGTTAGAGAAGCTTCGAAATTACCAGGTGTGACTACGAAATACCATATGAGGAACGTAATGACCGCAATCCCGACGACGATAGGTACGAACACTCCGGATATCCGGTCAGCTAGTCTCTGAATTGGAGCCTTTGAACCTTGTGCTTCTTCTACGACGCGAATAATAGTGGAAAGCATTGTGTCTTTGCCGACATTCGATGCTTTTATCCGTAATGAACCATTAGCGTTCACGGTAGCTGCAAACACTTCATTGCCTGGTTGTTTATCTACAGGTAAACTTTCGCCCGTTAGCATCGATTCATCTACCGCGGAAGATCCGGATATTACCAGTCCGTCTACGGGAATAGAAGCTCCTGGTCGAATGACTAGAATGTCTCCGTGCGTTACTTCATGGATAGATATTTCTACAGTTTCTCCGTTGCGCTCTAAGATAGCCACTTGCGGTTGCAACTTCATAAGATTTTTGATTGCATCTGAAGACCGACCTTTTGCTCGTGCCTCAAATAATTTACCTAATAAAATCAATGTAATCAACACTGCGCTTGTTTCGAAATATAAGCCGTGATCCAATGCATAACCCGTCAATACAAGGTAAACGGAATAGAAATATGCGGCAGATGTACCCAGTACAACAAGTACATCCATATTGGCACTGCCGTTACGTAGTGCGGCATACGCACCTTTATAAAACGTAGCGCCAATCCAAAATTGTACAGGTGTTGCTAATATCCACTGGAAATATGGATTCATAAAAATTTCAGGCACATACATCCAAGAGGTGAAGGAAAAATGTGCAAACATGGTCCATAAGAGCGGCAGTGAAAGAATAGATGAAATAATCAGCTTGCGCGTCTTGTCATCAATATCTTTCTGGCGATGATCCGTTTGACCTTCCGATTCTTCTGTACGAGATTCTGCTTCATAACCAATATTTTTGATCTTTTGTAAAATATCTGTCAATTTCAAAACTGCAGGATCGTAGCTTACGTGAGCTGTTTCAAGTGCTAAGTTGACGGTGGCGGATTGAATGCCAGGCATACGGGACAACACTTTCTCGATCCGTGCGGAACAAGCGGCGCATGTCATACCGCTAACGTTGAGGTTCACATCTTCCATCAACACATCATAACCTAGCTTGCGAATTCGTTCTTCCACTTCAGTTAATCCGATTTGGCTAGAATCAAATGTAACGGCCGCTTTTTCCGTAGCAAAATTGACGTTAGCTGCCGATACACCATTCATACGTTGCAACCCTTTTTCGATGCGGTTAGCACAAGCAGCACACGTCATGCCTGTAATAGCAATATCTCTTTTTTGCTCATTCATGATGCAGGTCACCTCTCTTGTTACGCTTCGACGTCATATCCTTGATCTTCAATAGCTTCTGTCATATGTCCAACGGTAACAACAGATTCGTCAAACTCTACGGCTACGCTATTCGCTTTCAAATCAACTAAAGCACGCTCTACTCCCGATAATTCTGTTAATGTTCCCTCTACTGTTTGTACACAGTGATTGCATGTCATACCTTTTACGTTCAATGTAGTTGTAGTCATTTACAATTCCTCCTATTTTCTAATTAATTTAGCTATTGTTTTAGCTAGTTCGTCTAACACTTCATCGTCACCTTCAGCTAACCTATTTTTCACACAGCCTTTTAAGTGTCCATCTAATAAAACATTCGCCACACTATTTAATGCAGATTGTGTAGCGGAAAGCTGAGTGATAATATCATCGCAATAAACATCGCGCTCTACCATACCTTTTATACCTCGTATCTGACCTTCGATACGGTTCAGACGATGAGTCAAGTTCGTCTTAATTTCTTCCGGATGATGACTCTTACGGCAAGAAGTTTCCACTTCATTTAGAGAAATATCTTCAGGTAGTAACGTCATTCATGATTCTCCACCTTTCGTATATATCCACTTTAATATACGTATAGGGGGTATGTCAAAACATTCGTTTTTACATATTGAGGATAAAAACTTGTGTAAAAGATGAAAATTTTACATAAATGAAAGATTTAAAAGGCAATTAAAGTGGTATAATAAAGACCATAAGAAACTTTTAAAAATCTAGAACTTCACGAGCGATCAAACGTCTATATAACTAACTAGGAAGGTTGAGGTGGAAGAAGTGGCTAAAGAGATGGATTTCAAGAAAATTATTTCCAATTTGGCAAAGCTTGGTGTTTCCGCAAAACTCACAAAATCCAGAAGTGATATGTTGCAAGCATTGGCGCCTGCCGTACAAGCACCACCCGTTCAAGCTAATTAAATAAGAAAGTATACGAAAAGCTCACCCCCGAATATATTCGAGGGTGAGCTTTTCGCGTTAGTTTATGCTTTAAATTTTCTTAACAAACTCCGATTTTAGTTGCATAGCGCCAAATCCATCAATCTTACAATCGATATTATGGTCACCGTCGACTAAGCGAATGCTTTTCACTTTCGTCCCCATTTTCAATGCGTTAGAACTTCCTTTTACTTTCAAATCTTTAATGACGGTTACAGAATCCCCATCCTGCAATACATTGCCATTTGCGTCCTTGATCTCCGGCATACCTGTTTGATCAGATTCTTCGATTGATCCAGGTGTCCACTCGTATGCACATTCCGGACATACGAGAAGGTTCCCATCTTCATATGTATATTCGGATTGGCATTTCGGACAATTTGGTAAAGTTGACATAAAAAAACCTCCCTTTCCTATACATCTTACACAATTTGTGATGGCTCGGAAAGGGAGTCGGTATGCGTTTACAGTTAGTCATTGTTATCCGCATCGAATAAATACGTTCGCTGGTGGAACTTCATACTGAAAATTAAGCCGATCGCCAGCATATTACTGAATAACGAACTTCCCCCGTAGCTAATAAATGGAAGAGGGATACCGGTAATAGGCAACAGTTGGATATTCATGCCTATATTTTCGAATACATGGAACGCAATCATCGCAATGACGCCGGTACAAATATACACACTGAATGGATCGTGCAAAGAAAGAGCAACTTTCGTCAAATGATAAATTAAAATGAAATACAGTGTGATCACTAAACAAGCACCGATAAAACCATACTCTTCTCCTATGACACTGAAGATAAAATCCGTGTGATTCTCTGGGATGTATACAACGCGTTCCAGAAAACCTTTACCCGTCAGTTGTCCTGAGCCTATTGCAGTCATCGCGGTAATCAAGTTATACCCTTCATCTGTCGGGTAAGAGTAGGGATCGAGCCAAGAATAGACACGTTTAAACTGATAAGGTGAAAAACCGAATTTGTCGAGCAGATCTTGTGCGTACAGTGACATCCACAGAATGCCTCCTGCGGCTGCCGCTCCAAATGAAAAGACGGGCACGAGTATTTTCCATGATATGCCTGAAACGATGACGATGGCAGCAGTAATAGAAATGAAGACGAGTGAAGTTCCGAGATCGGGTTGCTTCATGATGAGAAACAACGGAACGACAAGCATCAGCGCAATTTTACCGAGCAACAGTAAATCTGTCGTATATGTCCTGTTTAACGAGCGTTCGTTATGCGTGCTGACCAACTTGGCAAGTCCGATAATAAAGAATGTCTTAATGAACTCGGCAGGTTGGATTGTCCCAATGACAGGTAAATGCAACCAACGTTTGGCGCTGTAGCGCATTTCTGCAATTTGCCCCGGACCACCGGGTGCTAACATAAGAAAGACCAACAAGAAAATACCAAAGCCATAAAAATACCAAGCGAACTTTTTATACTGATCGGGTTCAAAATACATGACCATCGCTACGATGAAAGAACCGAGTATATACCATCTCACTTGTTTTAAAACGAAGTTCTGTGTATATTGCTCAGAGGTTTGAGCAGATCCAATGACGAAAAAACTGACAATCGCGAAAAGCAAAATGATAAAGGCAAGTGTCCAGTCAAATCGTTCACCTAGCCTGTTTGTTTGTTTCAATTATGAACTCACCTTTTCTTAAGCTAGTATTCTCTTACTATAATCACCTATTATATCGCAAAACTTTTTAAGAAGTACACCCATTACTAGACGAGTTGTGAAATGATTGGTTTCTACGAGAAGTAAAAAGAATGAAGAACGTGGGTTTTTCATTCATGAATTGGCTCCGTTCATGGTAAACTGTATGAATGAAAACTACGGAATGTGAGGAGATTACATGAAAAAACGGTTAGGTTTAGTATACGGCGGGAAATCCGCAGAGCATGAAGTGTCGCTTTCTACAGCGCGTGCAGTAACAGAGGCGCTAGATTTAGATAAATATGAAGTATTGCCAATCTATATTACTATGCAAGGTGAATGGTTGAAAGGTGATCCGTTAACTGGGCCTGTTTCTACTATTGAGGCATTACGTCTGAAAAGTGAACAACCAAAGCCTGATCATATTGAAAGTTTTTTACAAGGGGATATGCCCGACGTCATTTTGCCGCTACTTCATGGAACGAACGGAGAAGACGGAACAGTACAAGGGTTGTTTGAAGTGTTAAATATTCCATACGCAGGTAACGGAGTCCTTGCTTCTTCAGCAGGCATGGATAAAGTCGTGATGAAACAACTATTTGCTCAAGCAGGGTTGACGCAAGTTGCATATGTCCACTTTATTCGCAGTACGTGGAAAAATCACGCAGAGCAATTATTAGATCAGGCGGAACAAGAGCTTTCTTATCCGATGTTCGTCAAACCAGCTAACCTTGGATCAAGTGTCGGAATTAGTAAAGCGGATGATCGTGAATCGCTCGAAAAAGCGGTTGAACTGGCATTGAAATTTGATCGTAAAATTATTGTTGAACAAGGCATTGTGGCGCGTGAAATTGAAATGGCGGTTCTCGGTAACGACCACCCTAAGGTATCGGTAGCAGGGGAAATTCGTCCGGTTGCAGATTTTTATGATTATGAAGCAAAATATAAAGATCAAAGCACGGAGTTATCTATTCCGGCTGAAATGCCGGATGCCGTTGCAGAGCATATGAAAGACATGGCAATCCGTGCATTTAAAGTTCTAGACTGTTCAGGACTCGTCCGAGCAGACTTTTTCGTCACAGCAGACGATGAAGTATGGATCAATGAAGTGAATACATTACCTGGCTTCACGCCATCTAGTATGTTCCCGTTACTGTGGCAGAAGTCTGGGCTGACTTATCCTGAATTAATTGATCAGCTAATTGAACTGGCAGTAGAACGGCATACGGAAAAACAGCAACTACAATATACGATGGACTGAGTGGAGGAAGTAACGTGAAACGAAATCTAGTAACGATCCAGCAATGGCTTCAAGCAGAAGGACAGCATATCGCGAACCAACAAGTGACAGGTGTCTGCATCGATTCACGGAATGTGCAAGCGGGTGACTTGTTTATCCCATTTAGAGGAGAACAAGTAAATGGCCATCAATACGTCAGAGGGGCAATTGAACAAGGTGCAATTGCGGCACTTTGGCTGAAAGATGAACCGAATCCGCCAGCCGATATCCCGTTGCTGTTCGTCGAGGATTCAGAGCTTGCATTGCAGCAAATGGCCCGTAGCTACCGAAGTGAATTGACGTGTACTGTCATTGGAGTCACAGGGTCGAATGGTAAAACATCGACAAAAGACCTGATTGCGGGCGTCCTGTCGCCTTATCGCAAAGTAAAAAAAACAGAAGGTAACTTCAATAATGAACTCGGCTTGCCGCTGACTTTACTGTCTGTTGAAGACGACACAGAAGTTGCAATCCTTGAAATGGGGATGAGCGGCTTTGGAGAAATCTCGTTCTTGTCAACGCTTGCTAAACCACAGTTTGCTGTCATAACCAATATCGGTGAGGCACATATGCAAGACCTCGGTTCTCGTGAAGGCATTGCAAAGGCGAAGTTTGAAATCATCGATGGTCTGGTAAATGAGGGTATGTTGCTGTACGACGGCGACGAGCCGTTATTACAAGAATTAGTCAATCGACAAACCGATTTACGTAGCATGTCATTCGGCTACGATCAAGCAGATCTGACTGCGCAGCAAATTACATCTACCGATAAAGGTAGCTCGTTTACTGTATTTGGTAAACTCGAAGCTCACTTCACGATTCCTGTTTACGGTTCTCATCAGGTGAAGAATGCATTGGCCGCGATTGCGATCGCAACAGAGTTGGGTCTGACGGAACAGCAAATCGAAGAATCATTAAGTGAAACAACCTTAACGAATATGCGTATGCAACCTGTTGCGGGAAAAAACGGTTCATTGATTATTAATGATGCATACAATGCAGCGCCTACTTCCATGCGTGCAGCATTCCGTTTTATCGAGGGTACATCCGTTAAAGAAAACAAATGGCTTGTTCTAGGTGATATGCTCGAGCTTGGCACTAATGAACAGCGCTATCACGAAGAGTTGGCGGACGAACTGAAAAAAATGGACCTAAAAGGTATCGCGTTGTTTGGGCCCCGTATGAAGTGGTTGTCGGATCAGTTGAAAAATCATCCTATAGATATCATGTGGACAGCGAATGATGCCGAGTTGCTTGCAGATGCGTTGCGCCCAAAACTAACGGATCAGACAGTGGTGCTTTTCAAAGGGTCTAGGGGGATGAAGCTAGAACGGATTGTAGAGTTGCTCGCTGAGGAAGAATTGTGACGACAGGCGTCCTCATCATTCACGGATTCACGGGCGGTCCTTTTGAAGTCGCTCCGTTTAAACGATTTCTAGAAAATCATACCCATTGGAAAGTAGTAGTGCCTGTGTTACCGGGGCATGAAATGGATCCAGGCGTACTAAGAGGCTCAGCCAAGTCATGGATGATGGTCGCTGAATTAGAGTTAAGAAGACTACAAAAAGAAGTAGATGACGTCATAGTTGTCGGCTTCTCCATGGGCGGCTTGATCGCCATGTATTTGGCCATGCGCTATCCGATAAAAAAGCTTATCTTATTAAGTGCTGCGGCGAAATATATTAATCCACGTATTTTATTGGAAGACGCGAGGATCATGATGAGGTCCCTAAAGCGTAAAGCTTATCCTCCCAACTCGTTCTATCATCTGTATAACTATAAGCTGACACATACACCAGTTCGTATGGCCCTAGAGTTTTTACGTGTCGTTCGCTTAGTGCGACCGTATCACCATCAAGTCAAAACGCCTGTTTGTATCGTGCAGGGGAAGCAAGATGGCATCGTTCCTGCATTCACAGCAGACTTATTGTACGAACAACTAGGGTCAAAAGAAAAACATCTGATATATTCTGAACATGGCAAACATCATATTTGTTATAGCGAAGATCGCCACGTATGGTTCGCAAAAGTACTGAAGTTCATGGATGAAGACTGATTAATGGAACTTAAGCGGATTCGTTGCAGTCTTGTGTAAGCCATGGTAGAATGATAAAAGGAATTGGATACATTTACACGGCACTCTTCCGTTTTATTTTACGGAGAGTACTTTTTTTTGAATAAAACGGTGATTAGTAGGCAAACTAGCAATGACTTGCTGTTTTCACCGCTCGGCAAGGACCGAGCTTTCCTTGTATGTCACAGATTTTACATTGTGCTGTATAAAAATCTGGACGCAATTACGATAAGTGTAATTGATATGACTTCTCTCGACCACAAGAATCCTTCTAGAAGATTCTTTTTATAAACCAGAGATGGATATATCGGAAACGCTCCCAATTTTCAAAGTACATGGCTCGAATTTGCCGCGCTTTCATTTGCAGATGTAACCAATTGTCAAATGGAGAAATAAAGGAGATTGAATATTTTGACGAAGTTTTCAGAATTGAATATTAATGAAACGACACAAAAGGCTTTGCTACGCATGGGGTTTGAAGAGGCAACTCCAATCCAAGAGGGAACAATTACTTTTGGTATGGAAGGCCGCGACGTAATCGGGCAAGCACAAACAGGTACTGGTAAAACGGCAGCATTCGGTATTCCAATCATTGAAAAATTGGATCCAAAGAGCACTGCAGTTCAAGCGTTGGTCATCGCACCAACTCGTGAATTGGCAATCCAAGTATCAGAAGAAATTTATAAAGTAGGCTACGGTAGCCGCGCGAAAGTTCTTTCCGTTTATGGCGGTCAAGAAATCGGACGTCAAATCCGTGCACTTCGTAATAATCCAAATATTGTTGTCGGTACACCGGGACGTATTTTGGACCATATCAACCGTAAAACATTGAAGCTTGATCACGTTCAAACACTTGTTTTGGACGAAGCGGATGAAATGTTGAACATGGGATTCATTGAAGATATCAATACAATTCTTGCAAGCGTACCGGCTGAGCGTCAGACGTTGCTATTCTCAGCAACTATGCCAGCTCCAATCCGTAAAATTGCAGAAACTTTCATGAAAAACCCAGAAGTAGTTAAAATTAAATCCAAAGAAATGACTGTTGAGAACATTGAACAGTTCTTCGTAAAGTCTCATGAACGTGAGAAATTTGATGTGTTATCAAGATTGTTGAACGTTCAACAGCCTGAATTGGCTATCGTATTCGGACGCACAAAGCGCCGGGTAGATGAGTTGGCTCATGCACTAAGTATTCGCGGCTATATTGCTGAAGGAATCCACGGTGACTTGACACAAGCAAAACGTATGTCAGTTTTGCGTCAGTTTAAAGACAATAAAATCGATGTACTTGTAGCAACAGACGTAGCTGCACGTGGATTGGATATCTCAGGCGTAACACATGTTTACAACTTTGACATTCCACAAGATCCAGAGAGCTATGTTCACCGTATCGGCCGTACTGGCCGTGCTGGTAAAAGTGGAGTGGCTGTTACATTCGTAACGCCACGTGAAATGGGTTACCTTCGCATCGTTGAGGAAACGACTAAGAAGCGTATGACTCCCCTACGTCCACCAACTTCTGATGAAGCATTGCTTGAACAGAAGAAAAATGCAGTGGATTCACTAGTAGAAGTAATTGACCAAAAAAATTCAGAGGACTATGCTGGATTAGCAGCGCAATTGCTTGAGAAACATGATGCGAAAGAAATTGTGGCGGCAGCTCTTAAATCATTGACTAAAAACATTGATGAAACACCTGTAAGCATTACAGAAGAGCGCCCATTACCTTCACGCAGACCTTCTTCATCCCGTTCAGGTGGAGGTTATAAAGGTGGCAACCGTAGCGGCGGACGTTCTCAAGGCGGACGCAGCAGAAACTTCAGCGGTGGCGGCTCTGGCGGCGGTTCAAGACGTAGCAGCGGACCTCGCGATGGTGCAAGAAGAGATGGCGGTTCAAGACGTAACAGCAGTAACCGTTCAGAACGATAAGAATAGAAAATATAAAATCCGGGTCTGCATTATAGCAGCCCGGATTTTTTTGTCGTGAATATGATATGATCGACTAGAGTGAAATGTTTTCATGATAGTTTGATAAGTATAAGTAGAAATCTGAAAAGAGGTGGATCTGTGAGGCAACAACCTTCAAATCAAATTTCCAGAAAAGGGTTAACTGTTTGGAGATTATATGGAACGATTCAAAGTGTGATCATTCTGGCAGTAGCAGTCGGATTAGGTTTTTTATCGTACTTTTTTGACTGGCCAATTTGGATTATGATCGTCGTTACAGTAGTTGTACTATTACATGCATTTTTATCGATTTACTTATTCCCGAAAATTCGTTGGCAACGCTGGCGTTATGAAGTACGTGAAGCGGAAATTGAGCTTCAACACGGATTATTCATCGTCAATCGCACACTCATTCCGATGGTCCGCGTTCAGCACGTGGATACAGCAGAAGGACCAATTTTACGTAAGTACGGTCTAGCTTCCATCACGATCTCTACTGCAGCGACTAATCATTCCATTCCTGCGCTCGTGACGGAAGAAGCAGATGAACTACGCAACCGTATATCTACGTTTGCAAGGGTGGCGAAAGACGATGTCTGAACCACGTTATAAACTTCATTGGATATCTGCTGTCGTTGAGACTGCGAACACGCTGAAAGAATTGATTGGTCCATTCGTGATTTTGGTTTTCGTGAATGGTTTCAAAGGAGAAAGTACAGCTCCATGGTATATCCAGTATTGGTCGTTGATTTTATTCGGCGTGCTGATCGTATTCACGTTAGTTTCGGGTATTGTAAAATGGCGCCGTTTTGATTACTGGTTTGAGGATCAAGAATTGCGCATCGTATCGGGTTTGTTTGTGCGGAAAAAGCGTTACATTCCATTCGATCGTATTCAAAGTCTGGATTACACAGAAGGTATTTTTCACCGACCGTTCCAGTTGGTGAAAGTCAAAATAGAAACAGCAGGCTCATCTTCAGGTAAAGATGCCGAGGCCGAATTAACTGCCATCACGAAAGAAGCGGCGCAACAGATTGAAAAAGAAATCAAGCAGGCGAAAAAAGTAAAAGTACTAGGTCCGGAGCCGGTAATATTTGATCAAACAGAGTGGCAATTGATTAGAGACCCGGAGGAAGAAGTGCGGGTAGCGAAACAACCAGCGCCAGTAATTTTCTCCATGACGACAGGTGACTTGCTTATGCTTGCGACAACTTCAGGTGGGATCGGGGTTATTTTATCGGGTGCAATCGTATTTTTATCGCAAATCGAAGAACTCATTCCGTACGATTGGTTGTTCGGAGAGTTGAAATCGTTCATCCGTATCGGTGTCTTCGTCATTGCGATTTTAGTAGCACTCGGTTTTCTTATCGTTTGGATACTATCCGTTGCGATGACATTTCTTGCAAATTATGATTTCAAGGTCATGCGTGAGAAAGATGATTTAGTCATCACGCGAGGGTTGCTCGAGAAAAAAAGAGTTACTGTGCCGTTGAAACGAGTACAAAATATCACGATCACTGAAAACCCTCTCCGTCAACTATTCGGCTATGGAGCGGTCATCATCAACAGTGCTGGGGGAGTGGGAGAAGGTTCTCGAATCAAACTTTTCCCGCTAGCGAAACGAAACCGCATCATTGAACCGTTACAGGAGCTATTTCCTAATATAAATTTCAGTGAACCGACAGAAAGAATTGGTGGTAGAGGAAAACGTTTTTACTATCGTTTTAAGTTACTTGTGACACTAATACCGATAGCGATTGTCTCGTACAACTTTTTCCCATTCGGCTTGCTGATGTTGTTACTGCTGCCGTTGGTAGGTTTGCACGGTATTTGGCAATACAAGACAGCGGCTTACGTCATCTTGCCGAAACAGTTAACGATGCGTTTTCGCACAATCAGCCGGCAGACGGTGTTTACGGAGAAGAATCGGATCCAGTCAATGGAGTTGGATCAGAATTATTTCCATCGCAGAAAAAAAGTTGCGACAATCACGGTCAATGTCAAATCTGGCATGACACTTGACGCCCCAGCCATTCGCCACATGCCTCAGGAAGACGCAGAAAAGTTCCTGTCTTGGTATGAGTACCACTTAGAAAGCGCAGAATCACAAACAGAGCCAGACAACTAAACCTGTCTGGCTTTTGATGCTTAATGAAAGTAAAAAAACTGACGGGGATAGGGGGATTTGCGCTTCGGAGGGGGACGTTTCCTGAGGAGACCCCGCTCCTACGATTCAATCCCAGCAGTATAAGTGGAAGATACTCCTTGTTGCGCTTTGAGACTCTGGACAGGTGCTTTAATTTCTGGAAAGTACACAGAAAACGGCCAAGCGAACCCTCGCCTGGCCTTGCGTGATACTATTTCTTTCGCCAACTGACGATGTTCTTCGGGTTGAAGAAGCTCAGTCCAATTAGGAATCCTGTGAGTAATCCTGCTATGTGCGCAGTCACGTTGATATTCGTTCCTACAAACGTCATCACAACACTAATGACGATAATCGGCAAAATTACTTGTCTCAACTGCGGAAACGCATGCTTCGTGTAATACACAAGTGCACCAAACGCACCGAACACACCGAAAATCGCACCACTTGCACCGACGTGCGTATAAGCAACAGGCTGCACGAAGTATGTTGCGATATCGCCGAATAAGCCGGCTAACATATACACTGTAATAAACCGTGCTTTCCCCGCGATTTTCTCAAGCTCTGGTCCGAAAACGAAAAGCGAGAACATGTTAAATAGTAAGTGCATAAAACCGCCATGCAAAAACATCGGGGTTATTAGGCGCCAATACTCTCCATTCGCAATGAGGAAGTTATCTCCCAGGCCGAATAAAAAGAGTTGATTACCAATACCGGGAATCAATGTGTAGATAAATATCCCGATATTTAAGGCAAGCAAAAATGTCACGACAGGATAGGCGCGAACATATTGTGGAAAATTTTCCGTTCGTATAAACATGGTTTCACCTCAATCTTCTGTACTGATTATACATATTTTTTAACTTGAAGGGAAAGGAGTTGTTCATTTTGATTCAAGGAATTGGATTAGACATCGTGGAATTGGACCGTGTAGCCCGTTTGGATGGCCGCAACACTAAATTCAGAGAACGGATATTGTCCGAAAGAGAACTACATGTATATGAAACACTAAGTGGCCGCCGTAAAATCGAATACTTGGCAGGCCGGTTTGCCGCCAAAGAGGCATTCTCTAAAGCGCGAGGTACTGGAATAGGAGCAGATTGCAGTTTTCTGGACATCGAAGTCATTTCAGAAGCAAGTGGTCGTCCTGTACTGTACTTTCATAGTCAGCTGGTTCAGGGGTTCGTTAGCATTACACATACCCAAACTGTAGCTGCTGCACAAGTGGTCTTAATGGAACTCTGAAAGCATCTAATTAGAATTTAAAACAAGCTCGCATAATCGATTCATCCCTCTCATAAGATAAGCTACCCGAATTGATTGGAGAAAGGATGAAAAGAATGCGGAAAAAAATTATCTTGTTAACAGTCATCGCAGTTATGTTAGTACTAGGAGGATGCGGTAAACCCTCCAAAGAAGATGTCATGAAGAAACTTAGTAATAAGTGGAACGAAACAAAAGGCTACGAGTTAAATGCTTCGATGGAAATCAAAACAGGTTCAGAGCCTCGGGTGTACAATGTGGAAGTATGGCATACTAAGCCGGAGTTTTACAAAGTAAATGTGACACAATCGGGGAATGAAGAGTCACAAATGATCGTTCGTAACGAAGAAGGCGTATTCGTCATTACACCGTCACTCGGCAAAACCTACAAATTCCAAAGTGACTGGCCGGCACAAAACAGTCAGGGGTATCTGATCGGAACGCTTGCTGAAGATATTAAGGCAGACAAGGCGGCAGTCATGGAAGAAAAGGAAAAAGAGTATATCTTTGAAACGGCGACACGCAATAATCATAAGTCACTTTTACCAACTCAGAAAATTCATATCGATAAAAAGACATTGTTACCAAATAAGGTGACGATCCATGATGAAGCAGGTGAAGAAAAGATCTCCATTAAGTTCGATAAAATTGCATTGGGTGTAGAGCATAAAGTTGCTGAATATAAGGTGGAAATGGATAAACCGAAAGCAGACGGCGATAAAGCGGATTCTGATGAAGAAGCAACAGAAGGTGATGGGGAAGAACAGGCTAAGGTAAATCAACAAACGTACTATCCGGTTGCTAATTTACAAGGTACTACATTGTCAGAAGAAAAGAGTGTGGAAATTGAGAATGGCCAGCGTGTTATTATGACATTCAGTGGGGATAAGGAGTATGTTGTGATTCAAGAACCAGCTGAAAAGCCATTGAATGAAATGCCTGTATCCATAGAAGGTGATCCGGTTGATCTAGGATTCGCAGTAGCGGCATTGACAGAACAATCCATTCACTGGGAAGCGAATGGCATGGCGTTCTTTGTTGCATCCGACATGTTAAGCAAGGAAGAACTGATCACTGTAGCGAATTCAATGACAGCAACTGAATCGAAGTAATCAACGACTGAATCAATTGACTAGACTGTGCCTTTGGATAGATAATTATTGCATGCTACAGTCTATCCTATAACGAGGTGGAAGGAAATGTTCAACGAAACACAATATCGGCCAACACGAGCGGTTATTAACACAGCGGCTATTAAACACAATGCAGAACATTTGATTTCGTATTTGCCCAAAGAAACCAAATTGATCGCGGTCGTTAAATCAGATGGGTACGGTCACGGAGTCGCGCAGGCCGCTTCCGCTGCATTACAAGCGGGAGCGGAAATGTTCGCTGTTGCTACTCCCGATGAAGCTATGACACTCAGGAAAACACAGCCGACAGCGGATATACTCGTGCTGGGACTTTCACCGGTATCATTTGCGGCAATAGCAGCACAACATCGCATTATACTAACGGTCACGAGTGAGAATTGGGTAAAACAAGTGATTGCTCAACAACCATTTGATAATAAATGCAGGATTCATGTAAAAATCGACAGCGGAATGGGTAGAATCGGAGTACGGACTGAAGAAGAGCTTGCTCAATTGGTGAAGTGTATTCAACAGTCCGATCTATCTATTGATGGTGTATTCACACATTTCGCGCGTGCAGATGAAGAAGATCGAGAACCAACACGGCGACAGTTTGAGCGATTCATGCGCCTAGTAAATTGTTTGCCTGAAAAACCGCGTCTTATTCATGCGTCCAATAGCGCAGGGGCATTGTTGTTTCCTGAATATGCACTAGATGCTGTCCGTTTTGGCATAAGTTTATACGGCATTCCACCGTCTGATACTGTGGCAAAGCAGCTACCATTTAAACTTAAGCGAGCATTAGCGCTTGAATCTGAATTAACTTACGTGAAACAGATGACTGCTGGTGAGGCGATTAGCTATGGTGGTACGTATGAGGCTGTTGAAGGAGAATGGATCGGTACATTACCAGTCGGCTATGCGGATGGATTAAAGCGTTCGCTTACAGGTCAGGAAGTACTAATTGACGGCAAGAGGGTACCAATTGTTGGCACCATTTGCATGGACCAATGCATGATCCGATTACCTCGTGAATATCCTGAAGGTGAAAAGGTGGTACTGATCGGTAAACAAGGTAAAGAAGAAATAGCAATAGAAGAATGGTCTGAATGCTTAAACACGATACCCTATGAAATAGCTGTAACATTTTCTACACGGATACCGAGAGTCTATACGTAAAAAGTCGAAACTATCTATTGGAATATATGACGCAACGATCATTCAATTCGACATTCTACTGACGAAACTAGTATTTCTTGTCAAAACACTTCAAACCTTGTCTTTTCATATTCCAATATAAGTGGTAAGATAGAATTGATATAGAAATAGAGGGATGGGTTTGTCGGAGGTGCTCGATTTGCGTACGGATAAAAACGATAAAAGAATACTTAGTATAGCCTCAACCAGATTGCAACAGCAAAATGAAGACGCAATCTTTCAATGGGAGCAAGTGCAAGAAGATTTCGTTTATACGACAGATGTGAAACATATCGAACATGGTGAAGCTTCCTTATTACGTGAAGCCATGATAAGAGGTTATGTGGAAATGTCGCAAATCAACCTCAACATAGCGGCAGAATGTTTATATGCGGAATTTGAAGCTCAGCATACCGTAGAACGTTGCGTCAGCGGAGGATGAAAAGTTGGCAATTAAACGCGGAGACGTCTTTTTTGCAGATTTGTCACCTGTAGTCGGTTCTGAACAGGGTGGGACTAGACCGGTACTGATCATCCAAAATGATATTGGCAACCGATTCAGTCCCACAGTGATTGTAGCAGCCATTACTGCACAAATTCAAAAAGCAAAATTGCCGACACATGTCGAAATTACTGCGGCCCGGCATGGATTCGAGCGGGATTCAGTCATCCTGCTCGAGCAAGTCCGCACAATCGACAAGTCAAGGCTTACAGACAAAATAACTCACTTAGACGATGCGTTAATGAAACAAGTCGACGAAGCGTTACAAGTAAGCTTCGGACTTATTAAATTTTAGCATACATATTCTAACAAATTTCATTGCAGATGGCGCCAGTAACTAATGGCTGCTTGAAACACTATAGCCAACTGGTTATAGTGTTTTTTTATAGTAAATTCGAAAAAAACGATAAAATACATGTAGTTTGCTACGAAATTCGATACAATAGAGATAATTGAAGATGTAGGGAGGAACAAATAACGATGAACGAAGTCATGAGAAAAGGTATAGTTGAAAATATAGACACAATTACGACGCGTTGGGTAGAAGAGATGAAAGAGAACGCAGATGAACGTTTTCTGGAATTAATGCCAGCGCCTGTAGTAGCAACAACTAGTAGAGAGTTTACAGAACTGATGACATCCAATCTAACGTACCGCGATACAGTGGACAAGGAACGTTTGGATGAGTTCACGGAGAAAATCATTCATTTTGGATGGTCCATTAAATTCATCAATCGGGCAATTGATACGTTTTCTTCTGTCGTATATAATCTATTCTTTGAAACGAGGATTTTACAAGAGTCTAACTTACGCGAAGGGATTAACATCTTCACGAACTGGATCAATCCGTTAAGAGAAAGCATTATTGAAGAATATTCCACAAAGTGGGAACGTACGGATATCTTGCAGAAGATTGCATTGCAAGAACTATCGGCTTCATTAATTCCTGTTTTCGACAAGATATCTGTCATGCCGTTAGTCGGTACAATCGATACGGAACGTGCGAAATTGATCATGGAGAATTTATTGGAGGGCGTTGTCAAGCAGCGCGCTGAAGTTGTATTACTTGATATTACAGGCGTTCCAGTAGTAGACACGATGGTTGCACACCATATTATCCAGGCGGCAGATGCTGTTCGTTTAGTGGGTGCAAAATGTATGCTAGTCGGTATTCGTCCGGAAATTGCGCAAACTATTGTAACGCTTGGCATTAATCTTACAGATTTCTCGACGACTAGCACGTTACGCAGAGGTATGCAAAAGGCGCTGGAAATGACAGGTCGAACAATTGTGGAGGAGGAAATGTAGTATGAAGATGCGAATCCCAATTCTAAAGCTAAAAGACACATTGATTGTATCTATTCAAGTAGAGCTTGATGATCAGACAGCATTACAATTCCAAGAAGATTTATTGAATCAACTGCATAAAACGTCTGCACGAGGCGTTGTGATTGATTTGACGCCAATCGACTTTATTGATTCATTCATCGCTAAAGTACTTGGGGATGTTATTCATATGACAAGTCTAATGGGTGCGAAAGTTGTTATCACAGGTATTCAACCATCTGTAGCTATCACGCTAATTGAATTAGGCATCCGTTTAGAGAACGTGACAACTGCATTAGATCTAGAGAATGGGCTAGAGAAATTGACTAGAGAATTGGAGGCCTGACCATGGAACACAGGTCTTCTATAGAGATCAAGACAGAATGGGATATTGTTGCTGCTAGACAATTAGGACGTAATGAGGCGAAAATTACGGGTTTTGGGACAGTCGACCAAGCTAGAATTACGACTGCTATTAGTGAATTAGCAAGAAACATATATCTTTACGCGGGAAAAGGTAGAATCGAAATTGTGCCTATTACAGTAGGTGTACGGGTGGGATTACTAATTACCGCTACCGATGAAGGACCAGGAATTTCTGATTTACAAAAAGTTATGACAGATGGATACACGACGTCGGGAGGGCTAGGTGCAGGAATGCCAGGAGTCAAACGATTGATGGATGATTTTCGTGTAGAAACAGAAGTGGGAGTAGGTACCACTATTACAGCGACTAAATGGTTGCACTAGGAGTTGAAGGGTATTGCCACAAGAGGCGGGTAGGCAGTATAAGCAAATGCTGGAGAATTATCTGCACTCCAAAGGAGAAGAAGATCTCTATTTGGGACAGCAATTCAGCCGCAGCTTCATAGAAAAGAATATTGCACCGGAAGATGTCATCAGTATTCACAAAACGTCAATTGAAGAATTGATTAAAGATATGCCGGCCGATGTCAGCGTATCTTTCGATTTTCTAATTGAAATGATGATTCATTATGGACTAGCATTAAAGGAACACCAGAGCTTAATCCGTAAACAAGAAGTTATTCAGACAGAGATGGATATTGCGGTTAGAGTACAAAGTACTTTATTGCAAACAACAACTCCTATGTTGGAGGGGCTGGATATAGGTTGGATCTCCAAGCCATCGAAGCAAATGAACGGTGATTATGTATACTTTCTAAAAGAAACTGAAAAAGAAGTTTGCTTGGCGGTTGCCGATATTATCGGCAAAGGCATGTCTGCAGCTATGCATATGTCCATGGTGAAGTTTGGCATGGATAGCTTGCGGTATGAGAAAAGAAGTCCTTTTGAAGTATTGAGCTTTATCAATAAAATGGTGGAGCAAAGCATTGCTGATTCTATGTTCATTTCCATGTTTTATGGAAAATACGATACAGAAAACTCGGTATTCCGTTATTCTTCAGCTGGACATGAGCCTGCTCTCTTTTATCGTGCTTCTGAAGATTCGTACAGTTTGCTAGAAAGTAAAGGTCTGTTACTTGGCGTTCAAGCAGAAGCGGTGTATGAAGAACGTACTGTGCGTCTCGAAAAAAATGACTTTATTGCGATTATGACGGATGGTGTAACGGAAACTAGAACAGATAAAGGCTTCATTGAAATGGATGTTATAGAGAACCTATTGCATGAAGTACGTTCGGAAAGTGCACAAGCAATGGTCGACTATTTATTTAATGAGCTATCTAAGATGCAGAATTATGAACTGCATGATGACTTCACCCTTGTGATTTTGAAAAAAACAAATTGAAGGTTTAAGAAGTCTGAGAATGGGTATAAAACAATGAGTGTGTAGTGGATATGACTATGCTATACATTCATAGAAAATAGAGAAAGCGATCGGGGTGGCGAAATGAATTTACAAGTTGAGCAAGTTGATAAAGATCTCGTACATAATTTTAAAGTTATCGGAGAAATCGATATATATACAGCGCCAAAATTGAAAGAACATTTGGCTACTTTAGAGTTAGTAGAAGGAATCGAAGTGGAATTAGACTTATCTGAAGTAAATTATATGGACAGTACAGGCTTAGGCATATTTGTCGGATTCTATAAAGAAGTAAAAGCGCATAACGGGAAATTAGTTATTAAAGGACTAAACCAACGCCTTTACCGATTGTTTGAAATTACGGGCCTCAGTGACATTATGGAGATTGAACAATCTAAAGGTGGCGAAGATAATGCAAGCGTTTGATTACATTGAAATAAAGGTTCCAGCAAAAGCCCAGTATGTAGGCGTAGCTCGTTTAGCTATATCCGGTCTTGCAAGTCGTATTGGATTCACATATGACGAAATTGAAGATTTGAAGATCGCGGCAAGTGAAGCAGTGACGAATGCTGTGCAACACGCGTATAATGATGAAAAAACAGGTGAAGTGATTTTGGGGTGTGCCCTTTATAAAGATCGCCTGGAAATTGTTGTGACAGATCATGGTCAAAGCTTCGACTTTGAAGAAACAAAGAAAAAAGTCGGCCCATATCAAGATTGGAATGAGGATTCACCTCTTAGAGAAGGTGGCTTAGGGCTTTATTTGATGGAAACATTAATGGATGAAGTCAAAGTTGACCATGGGGAGGGTGTCATTGTTTTCATGACCAAATATTTGGGCAGAGAGCGGGGAGAGGACCATGTCAAATCAACAGTCTTCTCGTGACAGTGAGACAAAAGAGCAAGTCATTAAATGGATACATGAATATCAAGAGAATAATGACGACCATGCGCAAACACAACTAGTCCTGCATTATGAGCGACTAGTACACTCCATCGCGCGCAAATATTCTCGTGGACAATCTCATCATGAAGATATTGTGCAGGCGGGAATGCTCGGACTATTAGGAGCGATTCGGAGATATGACCCTGAGCAAGGACGGAACTTTGAAGCGTTTGCCGTACCGACAATCATCGGGGAAATTAAGCGATTCCTTCGTGATAAAACCTGGGCAGTTCACGTACCGAGACGAATCAAAGAGTTAGGGCCGAAGATAAAAGCGGCTGTTGAAACGTTAACGACTGAATTTCAGCGTTCGCCAATGGTCTATGAAATAGCAGAATATCTTGGCACCGACGAAGAATTAGTACTTGAAGCGATGGAAATGGGCAGAAGTTACCAAGCGCTGTCGATTGACCATACTTTAGACGCGGATTCAGAAGGTGGAACCATTACATTGCTTGATATCATTGGTGAAACTGATGGCGGTTTTGAAAAGACAGATCAGCGCATGCTTGTTTTGAATGCACTGAACGTTTTAAGTGAACGCGAACGTCAAATTATCCAGTATACATATATCGATCAGATGAGCCAGAAAGAAGCTGGAGAATTACTGGATATTTCCCAAATGCATGTTTCAAGACTGCAACGCAAAGCAATCAAGAAGTTACAAGAAGTAATCCTAACAAGTGGTGGTGCAAATTAGTGGAGACTTTTGAGAATGACTATGTAGAGGCATATATATACCAACAGTCCAAAAAAGGTAATAAAGATTCTGGGGATGCATACTACATTCATTCAGAAGAAGATTATTTCATTTGTGCTATTGCAGACGGCTTAGGCAGTGGAACAGAAGCAAAAGAATCGGCTGAAATAATTCCACAAGTCTTAAAGATGTATCATCATGAATCACCTGACGATTTGTTACTGCGTTGCAATAAACAGATGTTGCATAAACGCGGTGCGGCAGTAGGGATTGTAAAAGTGTATTTTAAACAGCAAACTATAGAATATAGTTGTGTCGGTAACATCCGGATCTATATACTGCAATCAAATGGTCAGATGATTTATCCTTTACCAGTAATGGGTTATCTGTCCGGACGACCACAATCGCCTCGAACACAAAGGTACCCTTATAATAAGAATGACCGGTTCTTTCTTCATTCTGATGGTGTGAATTTGCGAAGTCCTAAAAAGTACTTACAAGAAAGCTCTACTCCGTATCAATTGTATAAAAAGGTTGAACGGACGATTGAGGATGATGATGATGCAACATTTATCGCAGCTAGCCTGCTTCATTAGGTTGAAGCGGCTTTTTTTGTGCTTGAAAATAAATGGTTGCAGAAGGAAAGCGTATTGGAAACATGCTATTATATGGAAAGGAGAAAGGGTGATTGAATTGTCAAAAGATCTTATGGAAGCAACAGCAAGTCGTGCAGGAATCAGTAAGCCCCAAACGGCAAGTGTCATCGCGCTATTGGAAGAAGGCAACACTGTACCTTTTATTGCGCGTTACCGGAAGGAAGCAACAGGTTCGCTCGACGAAGTACAAATCAAGGATATTGAAGATGCCTATCACTATATAAAGTCGCTTGAACAGCGAAAAGAAGAAGTTCTGCGCTTAATCGATGAACAAGGAAAGCTGGATGATACGTTAAAGGCAGAGATCGAACGTGCAACCGTATTGCAGCGAATTGAGGACTTGTATCGCCCTTATAAACAGAAACGACGTACGAAGGCAATGATTGCGATTGAAAATGGCTTGGAACCTCTCGCTGACCAATTAATGCAACAGACATCCGAGAACATTCAATCTGCAGCACAAGCCTATATCAATCTTGAAAAAGAAATCCTTACAATAGAGGATGCGTTAGAAGGGGCTAAGTTCATCATTGCGGAGAGAGTATCAGAAGACGCAACAATACGGGAGAAGATTCGTAAAATCACATGGGCATCTGGGAAATTAACAGCCACTATTAAAAAAGGTGCGGAAGATGAACGAAAAGTTTTTGAAAACTACTATGAATATGAAGAGCCACTCAGTAAAATCGTGCCTCACCGCGTGTTAGCTATTAATCGGGGAGAAAAAGAAGATGTGTTGCGTGTGGGGGTAGGTTTCCCAGCAGATCGCATCATTGGTGATCTCGAGCGTGTGTATCTAAAGCGACACCCTACTTCATCTGCAACGTATATAAGAGAAGCGTTAGAGGATTCTTTTAAACGATTAATTGCTCCTTCAATAGAAAGGGAAGTACGAACGACTTTAACCGAAAAAGCAGAAACGCAGGCAATTCACGTGTTTTCGGAAAACCTTCGTAGCCTTCTATTACAACCGCCATTAAAAGGTAGAACAGTACTTGGTGTAGACCCGGCATTTAGAACAGGATGTAAACTTGCGGTAGTGGATGAAACAGGAAAGTTACATGATATCTCTGTCATCTATCCCCATCCACCAAAGCCACAAAAAGAAGCATCAAAAAAAATAATACGCGATTTATTAAAGAAATATCCGATATCCATTATTGCGATTGGCAACGGAACTGCATCCCGTGAGACAGAGAAGTTTATAGTTGATCTAATAAAAGAAGTAGCCGAGCCGGTTTCCTACGTAATTGTCAATGAAGCAGGCGCGAGTGTGTACTCAGCATCTGCAAAAGCCCGAGAAGAGTTCCCGGACCTGCAGGTAGAGCAAAGAAGTGCGGTATCCATCGCACGAAGACTGCAGGATCCGTTGTCTGAACTTGTGAAAATCGATCCCGAATCTATTGGTGTGGGACAATACCAGCACGACGTAGCGAAAAAGAATCTGAACGAATCACTTTCGTTTGTCGTGGAAACAGCGGTGAACCGAGTGGGGGTTAATGTCAATACCGCTTCATCTTCGCTGTTACAGTATGTTTCAGGTCTGTCAAAAGCCGTTGCGGAGAACATTGTTAAAGCAAGAGATGAAGCAGGTAAGTTCGCAAAACGCACAGAGCTGAAAAAGGTACCGAGACTCGGTGCGAAAACTTACGAACAGGCAATTGGCTTCTTACGTATACCAGAATCAAAAGAGCGCTTCGACTCTACAGGCATTCACCCAGAGAGTTATAAAGTGGCAGAAGCAGTATTGAAAGAGTTGCAACTCGACAAATCACAGCTTGGAACAGAAAAAGCAACAGCTGCTCTCGAACACGTCGATATCCCTCAACTTGCTGCGCAGCTAGACGTAGGTGAAATAACATTGCAAGATATTATACAAACTTTACAGCGTCCGAATCGCGACCCGCGAGATGATTATCCACAACCTTTATTGAAAGCGGATGTACTTGATATCAAAGATGTATATGAAGGAATGGAAATGCAAGGAACAGTGCGCAACGTAGTGGATTTCGGTGCATTTGTAGACATTGGCGTTTCAGAAGATGGGCTAGTACACATCTCCAAAATGAAAAATGGTTATGTGAAGCATCCATTAGACGTAGTTGCATCCGGTGATATTGTTACAGTATGGATTGATTCCGTCGATCGCCAAAAAGGGCGTATCGCATTATCTATGCTTCCTCTTAAGAAATAAAGGAGAGAATCAGCATGTCAGAAGAACAATTACAACAGCTGGTTGAGCAGATCTCATTGGAAATCTTCCATAAGCCGTTTGTCCATCAAGCAATTTTTAATAGTAGGCTGCGGACGACGGGTGGTCGCTATAAGTTAAGTAATCATTTTATAGAGATCAACCCATTGGTTATTAAGCTCCATGATGAAGAAGAATTGATCGGGATCATTAAACATGAACTTTGCCATTATCACCTTCATATAGAAGGGAAGGGGTATAAACATGGAGATTCAGATTTTAAACAGCTATTAAAAGAGACGAATTCACCCCGTCATTGCAAACCGCTTACGGAACGTAGAGCGAAAAGTACAATCATCCATCTATATCGTTGTATGGCTTGCGGGCTGGATTATCCTAGGCGCAGAAGAATGGATTGCACGAAGTATCGCTGTGGAAAATGTGCAGGGGAGATCTCGAAAGTGAAGTAAAGCGTGAAAGGCATTCAATCATAACGATTGGATGCCTTTTATACAATTTGATAAAAAGAAGTGAAAGACAGCTTTGTGGCATATAAAAATCATAAACGGAAAGGTTGTCATATCAACGTTTTAAGGCATATTGAAAAGTTATTTAAAAAAGATTGTCCAAAAAGGTTGACGAACGGCAACACCCTGTCTATAATAGTAAAAGTCGACTAAGACAAGCGCAACAAACCATTCGCTTGCTGAACCGACATTACCATTAAGGCCCCTTGGTCAAGCGGTTAAGACACCGCCCTTTCACGGCGGTATCACGGGTTCGAATCCCGTAGGGGTCACTTTTAATAAAATGAACAAATCCCTGAAGATTTGATAGCGAGTTATCATTGATGGGGTATAGCCAAGCGGTAAGGCAACGGACTTTGACTCCGTCACTCGTTGGTTCGAATCCAGCTACCCCAGCCATTTCTATTGCGTGTCACATGCTTTAGAGAGATCAAAGGTATTTGGGACAAATTGTTCCTTTCATTTTAACATGAGCCGTTAGCTCAGTTGGTAGAGCATCTGACTTTTAATCAGAGGGTCACAGGTTCGAATCCTGTACGGCTCACCATTCATTTTAAAAAGAATTCAAGAAAGTTCTTGACTTATTAAACTGAAGGTGTATACTAGTAATTGTCGCTGAAACAAAGCGGTAGTGGCGGAATGGCAGACGCGCTAGGTTGAGGGCCTAGTGGGGGTTAACCCCGTGGAGGTTCAAATCCTCTTTACCGCACCAAACATTCTCAACCGTTACAATTTAATTACAACTTATACGCGGGTATAGTTTAGTGGTAAAACCTCAGCCTTCCAAGCTGATGATGGGAGTTCGATTCTCCCTACCCGCTCCATTATTTTAAAGAATATATGAACCTTGAAAACTGAACAGCAAAACGTTAACGAAATACAGTTTATGCATCTATCGATGACATAAATAAAATGAGTATCTTAATTGATGCCAGCAAATGAAACTCGAGCTAATCGAATTTCTCTTATGGAGAGTTTGATCCTGGCTCAGGACGAACGCTGGCGGCATGCCTAATACATGCAAGTCGAGCGAACTGTTGG